>JBGQBD010000083.1:0-9200 GCA_041494645.1 Candidatus Limnocylindria bacterium | reverse complement strand
GTATTCTTCGCTCGGACGAGCGCGGTCTCGTTGGACGGCCGCGCCGGTTCATCGGAGGGCAGCATGGCGGCCGAATACAACGCGACGGTCGTGGGCCGGGTCGAGGTCGCGCCCGGGCTGGTCATCATGCGGGTCGCGCCCGACAAGCTCCCGTTCGAGTTCAAGTCGGGCCAGTACGTCGTGCTCGGTCTGAAGGCCTCGGAGCCGCGCATAGACGAAGCGGAGACCGAGGAGCCGAGCGTCGTGGTCGGGGTCGAGCCCCCCGCCGCCACGACAGCGGCCGGCACTCCGGAGAGCCAGGCCGCCGTCGACGCGCAGGCCGCGGCCGTGGCCCGAGCAGCGGCCGACCCGGATCGAATGATCCGGCGCGCCTATTCGATCGCCTCGGAAAGCCGCCCCGATGAGTACCTTGAGTTCTATCTGACGGTGGTCATGAGCGGCGAGCTGACCCCGCGGCTCTTCAACCTCGAGCTCAGAGACCGCGTGTACGTTGGGCCCAAGGCCGTGGGCGTCTTCACCCTGGAGAAGGCGCCCGGCAAGCACATCGTGATGATCGGGACTGGGACCGGCCTGGCGCCCTACATGTCGATGCTCCGCACCGAGCTGGTGTGCAACGGGCCGCGCCAGTTCGTCATCGTCCACGGCGCCCGCTACTCGTGGGACCTGGGCTATCGGACGGAGCTGACGGGCCTGGCCCGCCACTGCGGCAACTTCCACTATCTGCCGGTCATCACGCGTCCGCAGGAAGACCCGACCTGGAAGGGCCGGAGCGGCTACCTGCAGAACCTGGTCGCGTCGGGCGCGATAGAAGAGGAGACGGGCCTGGCGCTCACGCCGGCGAATTTCGACATCTTCCTGTGCGGCAATCCGGGGATGATCGAGACGGTCATCACCTGGGCCGAGCGCCGGGGCTTCGTCCGCGACAAGGGCCACGACATCGGCACGCTCCACACTGAGGAGTACTGGTAGACGGCGGAGCGCGATCCGGCGGCGGCTTCAGCTGAGGCCCTGGCGCCCGGTTGACACCGCGCCGCCTCTCCCCCTAGACTCCGCGCCACATCCGAATACGGGCTGTGATCGGGACGAGTACCTCCCGGCGCCGGCATAGAGAACCAGCGGTTGGTGCAAGCTGGGCGGCGACGAGAGCGAATGGACCCGTGAGCCTCCGGACCGAACCGCGAGCTTCCAGGGCTCGCCAGTAGGCTCCGGCGCAGAGCGCCAGCGATAGGGGGCAGCACCGATCGGTGGGAGTCGCGCCCGGCCCAGAGCCACGCGAGAGCCCGACCCGTCGGCCAGAGAGCGGCATCGCCGAATGTGGGTGGCACCGCGGAAGGATCGACCTTTCGTCCCAGGACGAAGGGTCTTTTGATTCTCGGCCCTCGTGGCGCGGCCGCGCCGACCCCAACGGGCGCGGCCGCGCCTACCCCTCGATCTGCAGGGCCGCGCGAGGCCGGTCCCGAGTCGCTGACCGGCCCAGGGCGGCCGAGCACGGCTGCCCCATCGCCGGCGGCCTCAGCGCCGACGACGCCCGGGGGTCGCGTCCTGGTCTGGAGCGGTTGGTCGGGCAGCGGCGCGAAGCCGCCAGGGCCGCGCAGGCCCGGGCCGGCCTACTGCCGGTTGGGCGCGGGCGGCTCGTTGCGGTGGAGAAGGGTCCCAGCGGCCCGTCTCATACCGCCCGGCAGCAACCGGCTGGCAAGCGCCAGGACGGCCGCCATGACGAACAGCGCCAGGAGCGCGCCGACCGTGTAGGTGCGCATCGGTCGCTTGGCGGATCGTGGCTTGTCCATAGGAACATCCCCTTTGCCGGGCGGGCTACGCCGGCGGCGAGTCGACCGTTTCGAGCTCCTCGAGACGCTTGATAGTCTCGATCAACAGGCGGTAGAGCGCCAGCAGGGAATCCTGCGGAAGCGGCCCGTCGTTGGCCATGGCGACCCGGAACAGAACCTCTCGCTCACGCCTGGTGTCGGCGATGGGGCGACCGCCTCGAGTCTTGGCCCTGCCGGCCTGCAGCCCCAGCTGAGCCCGGCGGTTCAGCAGCTCGACGATTTCGCGGTCCAGCTGGTCTATCTGCGATCGGAGGTCGTTCAGGTGGTCAGCCATGCCGGCCCGGCTCCGTTCGATCGTGTTCGCTCGCGTGCCGGCCCCCGGTTCGGTGGGCAATGAGCTCGAGGGCCATCGTGTAGCCCGCGGCGCCCCGTCCGACGATTCGCTCCACGGCGATGTCGTGGAGGTAGTTGACGCGCCGGAACGGCTCGCGCTGGCTGGGATCGGACAGGTGAACCTCGACGAAGGGCCGGCCGATGCCGAGGAGAGCATCACGGAGGGCGACGCTGGTGTGGGTGAGCCCGCCGGCGTTGACGATCGCCCAATCGAAGTCGCGCTGGTGGAGCCGGTCGATCAGTACGCCCTCGTGGTTCGACTGAAAGGCCTCCACCTCCAGGCCGAGCTCGTGCCCACGCTTTCGGAGGCCTTCTTCGATCTCCGCCAGCGTCGTGTGGCCGTAGATGTCCGGCTCGCGAGTGCCCAGCAGGTTGAGGTTAGGTCCGTTGAGGACGAGGATTCGAGTCATCGTCGAACCGGCGTTTCCGCTCGGGCCGGGGGCGGTGCCAGTTGAAGGGCGGCCGCGAGACCGATGTCCACGACCTCGGGCGGCACGTCCGCCCGGATCTCGACTCCGAGCTCCGCCGGCAGGACCCAGTTCAGGCTGCCCCTGGCGTGCTTCTTGTCCGTGGCCATGCGTTCGCGGACTTCCTCCGGCGAGATCGCCGGCCGCTCCACCGCGAGCCCCAGGCGGTCCAGGAGGGCGTTGACCCGGTCGGCCCGTTGAGCCGACGTGAGATCGAGGGCGCGGGCCATGGCGAAGGCGCCGCGCAGGCCGTAGGCCACGGCCTCGCCGTGGAGGATGATCCTGTAGCCAGCCGCGGCCTCGATGCCATGGCCGATGGTGTGGCCGAGGTTCAGGATCATGCGCCGGCCCGATTCGCGCTCGTCTTCGACCACGACCTGGACCTTGGCCCAGACGCAGCGCTCGACCATCTCCGCGACGGCGCCCGATTCGAATGGCCCGCTCTCGCCCCGGACGAAGGCGGCGCCGTGCTGTTCGACGACCTCCATCAGCCGCTCGTCGCCGAGGGCGGCGATCTTGATCACCTCGCCCAGGGCCGCGCGGCGCTGCCTCAACGGCAGCGTGGCCAGGAAAGCCACGTCCGCGATGAAAGCTACGGGCTGGTGGAACGCCCCCACGAGGTTCTTGCCCTCGGGCAGATCCACGGCCGTCTTGCCCCCGAGGGCGGCGTCAACCTGGCCGACGAGCGTGGTCGGGACGTGCACGACGGGAACGCCGCGCAGGTAGGTGGCGGCGACGAAACCGGCGGCATCGGTCAGGGCCCCGCCGCCGATGGCCACGAGCGTCTCCTTGCGGTCCACGTGCAGTCGGGCCAAGGCGCCGCAGGTCTTGTCGATGACGCTGAGGCGTTTGGCGGGCTCGCCGCGAGGCATGAGCACGCGCACGACATGCCAGCCTTCCGCCGCCAGTCCGGCGGCGATACGGGCACCGGCGACGTCCCAGGCCTTTGGCTCCGAGATCAGGATGGCGCGACGAGCCTCGCCGCGGGTCAGGGCGGACGCGACGGCGGTAGCGGCGATGCCGTCGCCTATCTCCACGCGTCCGATCGGGGTCTCGGCGAGCATGACCGTTACCCCGGGCGATGGTCCGTCTGCGAGCCTGTCTTCGACTGCCCTGACGATCACATCCATGTTGGCGGTGCCGCTGAGCCGCAGGGCCGGCGCGTAGAAGCGGCGCCGCTCGGCGGCCAGGGCGCGCAGGGCTGCCTGCGGGTCGGTCCCGGCGATCAGCGGCCGCACGTTGGGGCTCCGTTCCAGCCGGCGCGCCAGGATCTCCGGCGAGCCTTCCAGCCACACGGGGCAGCGGCCGCGGTATAGCAGCCAGCGGTTGCGCGGATCGATGACCGCGCCCCCGCCCGTGGCGATGACGCGGCGGAGCTCACGGTCCGGATTCGCCGGTCCCAGAGAGAGCACGGCTTCACGCTCGTGACGGCGGAAGCCGGCCTCGCCCTCCGCAGCGAATATGGCCGGCACGGAGCTGCCCACCTGGCGCTCCACGAGCTGGTCGAGATCGATGAAGGTCGCTCCGTGGTTGTGGGCGAGGCGGCGTCCGACCGCAGTCTTGCCGCTGCCGGGGAGTCCGACCAGGACGAGGTCCATGGCGCTACTCGCTCTCCGCCGTGATGGCGTCCCCGCCTTTGCCACTGCCCCGGCCGCGCGTGGCCTTGCCGGAGGGTGCCTCGGGCGCGCGGGCGATCCGCTCCCGGAAGCGAGTCGCGTTGTCCAGGAATTCCGCCATCGAGTCACCGCCGAACTTCTCCAGGGCGAAGTCCGCCAGGGTCAGGCAGGTCATCGCCTCGGCCACGACTCCGGCGGCCGGCACCACGCTGATGTCGCTGCGCTCGTAGTGGGCCTTCTCGACCGGCTGGCCGGTGATCAGATCCGCGGACGGCAGGGGGCGGGGGAGAGTGGAGATGGGCTTCACCGCGCCGCGGATCACGATCGGCTGGCCGTTGCTGATGCCGCCCTCGAGGCCGCCGGCGTTGTTCGTCCGGCGCATCCAGCCGCCCTGGGCGTCGCGGCCGTCGATCGCGTCCATCACCGCCGAGCCGAGGTGGCGCGTCTGCTCGAACCCGAGTCCGAACTCCACGCCCTTGACGATCGGGATGCTCATCACCGCGCCGGCCAGGGCGCCGTCCAGCCGGCGATCCCAGACGACGTAGCTGCCCAGACCGATCGGTACGCCCGTAGCCACAACATCGAATACGCCGCCGACGGTGTCGCCCGCGCTCCGTGCCTCGTCGATGCGGGCGATCATCCGCTCCTCGGCCGCCGCGTCCGGGCAGCGCAGCGGGCTTGCCTCCGTCTCCTCGCGGGAACGCGTTACCGCCGCCGCGTCCAGCGCCACGCCCCCGACCTCGGCCGTGTACGACCAGACGTCTATGCCCAGCTGAGCCAGCAATGCCCGCGCCACGGCCCCGGCCGCAACCCGGGCCGCCGTCTCGCGCGCCGAGGCGCGCTCGAGGACGTTGCGCACGTCGCCAAAGCCGTATTTGGTGGCGCCGGCCAGGTCCGCGTGCCCGGCCCGCAGCCGCGTGATCGGCGCGGCTCGCTTGTCTCCTGCCTCGGCCAGGGCGGCCAGCTCCAACGCCGAGGCTTCGGAGGGAGGCTCGACCCGCATGACCCGCGTCCAGTTCTCCCAGTCGCGGTTGCGTATCAGCAGAAGGATCGGCGAGCCGAGAGTGAGGCCGTGGCGGACGCCTGAGAGTATCTCGGCCCGGTCGTGCTCGATGGCCGTGCTGCGGGCCCCGCGGCCGTAGCCGCGCTGGCGCCGGGCCAGATCCACCGCGATCTCGTCCGCCGTGAGCGGCAATCCGGCGGGGATCCCCTCGATGGTTGCCGCCAGAGCGGGCCCGTGCGACTCCCCGGCCGTCAGGAAACGGAGGCGACCCACGACTCGATTCCTCTCAGGCCGTCGGAGTGGCAGCCTGGCCGGGACTGGCCGCTCCCGCGTCGCCCGCGCCGCTTCCGCCGGTCGAGCCGGTCGCGTCGGCCGAGCCACCCGCGTCGCCCGAGCCGTCCTCCGGTTCCATGTCGATGGGCCCCTCGCTGAGGCCCTGCTCGCGGGCTCGATCTAGCTCCGCCTGCATGACCTCGATCGGGGCGGCCTTGCCCGTCCACAGCTCGAAGGACCGAGCGCCCTGCTGGAGGAGCATCGGCTCGCCGTTCATCGTGATGCACCGGGCGGCCGCCGCGTCCTTGAGGAGCTGTGACTGGGGCGGGTTGTAGACGAGGTCCATGAGCAGCAGGTCCGGGGGCAGCAGCTCGGCCGGGATCGGCGTCTCGCCCGGGTTCAGGCCCACGGATGTCGCGTTCACGAGGAGCCTGGTCTTGGCCAGCTCCGCCTCCAAGACGGACTCGTGCCAGGGCATCGCCCGCAGCTCCATGTGCGCCGCGCTGCGGCCGAAGTGCTTGACCAGCGCCTCCCCCCGGTGGAGGTGGCGGTTGAAGATGACGATCCGCTGGAAGCCCTCGGTGATCAGGGCGAAGACCACGGCCCGCGAGGCGCCGCCGGCCCCCAGGACGATCGCCTGGCGGGGCATCTTCTGGCGCCCCACCAGCTTGCCCAGGGCGGTCTTGAAGCCTGGCACGTCGGTGTTGTGGCCGATCAGCTTCTTGCCTTCGCGCGAGATGACGTTCACGGCGCCGGTCGCCTGGGCGTCCTCGGTCAGTCGATCGACGAGCGGGACGACGTGCTCCTTGTGGGGGACCGTGACGTTCGCCCCCAGGAACTCGTCGCCGCGAAGCTCGGCCACTGCGGCGGCAAGGTCGATCGGGCGCCGGTCCCACAGCTCATACCGGGCGTCGATGCCGAGCGCGTCGAAGGCAGCCTGCTGCATGGCGCCCGAGAACGAATGGGCGACCGGGTGCCCAATCAGGACGACGCGGTTGGTCATGCTCGCAGCCTTTCCAGTTCGAGGAAGAAGCCCGGGTACGAGACGGCCGCGCTCTCGGCACGGTCGATCGTCGTCGAGCCCGAAGCGATGAGGCCGGCGACCGCGAAGGTCATCGCCAGCCGGTGGTCGTCGAGGGTTCGGGTCGCGCACCCGACGAGCGGAGTCGGTCCTTCTATGCCGATGTTGTCCCCGTCCACCGAAAGCCGCGCCCCCAGCGCGCGCAAGCCCGCGGCGATGCCGGCGATCCTGTCCGATTCCTTGTTGCGTAGCTCCCCTGCGCCACGGATCGTGGTCCGGCCGCTGGCCTGGGTGGCGGCCAGGCACAGGATGGGGATCTCGTCGATGGCCGCCGCGACGTCCGCCGGGCTCAGGTCCACGGCGCGCAGCTCGCTCGACCGCACGGACAGGTCCGCCAGCGGCTCGCCGACATCGCCCGCCCCACCGGTCGTGGCCGCGCCGCCGAGCACCGTCTCCTCGATGCGGGCGCCCATCCGAACCAGGATGTCGATGGCCGCCCGACGCGTCGGGTTCACCCCGACCGCTCGCAGCGTCAGGTCCGCGTCGGCGTGGATAGCCCCGGCCACGAGCCAGAAGGCAGCGGCCGAGGGATCGGCCGGGACTCGCTCGTCCAGCGGTCGGAGTCGAGCGCCACCTTCAAGAGTCCAGGCCACGGGACCACCTTCCGAATTCGTGATCGGCTCACGCCGGACCTCGATACCGCGCGATCGCAGCATTCGCTCGGTGTGGTCGCGCGTGGCCACCGCTTCGCGCACCGTCGTCCGCCCTTCCGCGCGCAACCCCGCCAGCAGGATCGCCGACTTGACCTGGGCGCTCGGTACGCGGGTCGTGAAGTCGATGGCGGAGAGCCGAGAGCTACCGATGACGACCAGCGGAGGGAGGGTATCGGAGCGGCGCGCATACACTGCCGCGCCCATCGAGCGCAGTGGCTCGATGATACGAGCCACCGGACGGCTCCGCAATGAACCGTCGCCGTCCAGGACGCAGAAGAACGGCATGCTTGCCAGCACCCCGGAGCAGAGCCGCAGGCTCGTCCCGGAGTTGCGGCAATCCAGCACTCCGTCGGGCTCGTAGAGACCGTCGGCACCCGGCGAGACGACCCGGTAGTCCACGTTCAGGCCGTCCTCACGCATCCGCTCCACGGTTGCCCCGAGCGCGGCGACGATCCCGGCCGTGGCCCCGACGTCCCTTCCGTCGCCGGCGCCGATCACCAGGCTCTCGCCCTCGGCCAGGGCGGCCAGCAGCAGGGCCCGGTGCGAGATCGACTTGTCGCCGGGCAGCCGCGGCTCGCCCCGCAAACGCGCGGCCGGCAGAACGGAGCGTGGTTGCTCCACGGGGAGCGGCGTGGCCTTCATGACAGTCACTGCTTGCCGGCGCCGCCGACCTTGATCGGCCCGTCGGTGATGTAGGGGTCTTTGACGAGGGTTCGGACCTCTTCGTGGATGTGCCTGAGCGCGCTGGCCATGTCCTTGAACTGGGCGAACGTCAGAGACTGCTCGCCGTCCGATTTGGCCTCGTCCGGGTTCGGGTGGACCTCGACCATGACCCCGTCCGCGCCCGCGGCCACGGCGGCGAGGGCCATCGGCTTGACCAGCCAGCGCTTGCCGGTGGCGTGGGACGGGTCGACGATGACCGGCAGGTGAGTCAGGTGGTGCAGCAGCGGCACGGCCGTCAGGTCGAGCGTGTTGCGCGTGTAGGTCTCGAAGGTCCTGATGCCGCGCTCGCACAGGATGACGTGGGGGTTACCGGACGAGACGATGTACTCGGCGGCCATCAGCCACTCCTCGATCGTGGCCCCGTAGCCGCGCTTGAGCATGACCGGCCGGCCCGCCTTGCCGACCGCGGTCAGGAGCGAGTAGTTCTGCATGTTCCGCGTGCCGACCTGGAGGATGTCGGAGTGCTTGGCCACCACTTCGACCTGGCTCGGCTCCATCACCTCCGTGATCGTCGGCAGGCCCGTGACCTTGCTCGCCTCGGCGAGGTAGCGGAGCCCCTCTACCCCCAGGCCCTGGAACGCGTACGGGCTGGTGCGTGGCTTGAAGGCGCCGCCGCGCAGGATCGTGGCCCCGGCCGCCGCCACGGCCTTGGCCGTCTCGATCATCATCTCCCGGCCCTCGACCGAGCACGGGCCGGCCATGATCGTCAGGTTGCCGTTGCCGACTCTGGTACCCAGCACCTCGATAACCGTGTCCTCGGGTTGCGACTCCCTCGATGTCAACTTGAACGGCCGGGTGATCGGCGTCACCGACTCGACGCCCGGCATGACCGACAGCTTGCTCATCAGCTGATCCCTCACCGGAGCCACATCGCCCAAGACCGTGATCACCACTCGCTGGGTGCCGTTGTTGTCGTGCGGAGTCAGCCCGTAGGACCGGAGCTGGTCCCGGACGTTGTTCGCTTCCTGTTCCGTCGCACCCAGCGACATCACGATGACTATGTGGCGGTCCTCCTTGTGGGGGCCTGCCGGCGAGGGTCTTGGTCGGGCAACAAAAAAGCAGAGGCCTTGCCTCTGCTGGCACCCGGCACGACCCGCGATCCCGGGCCTAGGCTCCGGGAACGGTCATGCCGGGTAGCGGTAAAAGAAGAAGATGCGTTCCATGTGCGTGGCCGCGACAGTACCGGGCTTGACGGCCGGTGTCAACTCGGATTGGACGGTGATTG
>JBGQBD010000082.1:0-9400 GCA_041494645.1 Candidatus Limnocylindria bacterium | reverse complement strand
CTGTCGATCATCTCCAGCAAGACCAAGGCCGCCCTGAGCTCCCATCTGGGCAACGAGCTCACGTGGCCAAGCGGCACGCTCGCGCTTAGCTACTTCGACAAGGCCTGGGTCTTCACGCCCGCCGGCCTCGAGTTCGCCTGGTCGCAGGAAGCGATCGCCACCCACGCTGCGGGAATGCCGAGTGCGGTGGTGTCCTGGGCCGATCTCAAGCCGGCGATCAAGGTCGGCGGCCCGGCCGGGGAGTTCGTCCGCTAAGGCGGACGCCCTCGACGGCCCGTCGGCCGCGATCGACGGACTGCGCGGTGCAACTCGGGTGGCCGGGCGATCGTGTCACGGCCAAGATCGTGCTCGCATATGCAGCGCCACTCGTGTGTGGAGAGGGCCTGAGCAGGTGAGCACCCAGACAGCACCACGAACCGGAACCACCCAATTCCTCCCCCAGGGAATCTTCTCGGCCGAGGCGCTCGAGACGAATCGCGCGGGCCGCCTAACCGACCTCCAGCGCCGTCAGTTCGGCTCGATCGATCGAAACTGGCGCAAGAGCATGGTCGGCTTGGCGGCCGGGCTCGTGATAATCGCCCTCCTCCTCCTTTCCTCCTCCGGACCGGCCCCGAACGCCTGGCTGCGCCCCTTCGCCGGCGCGGCGTTTCTCGCCATCGCCGTTGGTATGGTCCTGTACCCCATGCCGACGCGAGACCCTCTGGCTCGCGACCTGCGATCGGGCAGTGTGGTGATTCTCGAGGGTGCCATGGAGAAGCACTCGTTCTCGACTCACAGCGGGAACGGCAGCGTAACCTCCCACTACCTGGATGTCGCGGACAAGCACCTGGGGGTGTAGGAAGCGGAATTCGATGCAGCTCCCCAGGCCGGGATAGTCCGGGTCTTCTACCTGCCGCGCAGCCGTAAGGTGGTAAACCTGGAGCGGCTGGTCGACCGGCCGCTGCCGAGTGGGGCATCGACTGCGCCTATTGCCACGCTGATGCAGGTCGAGCACAACCTCGGGTCCTCAAACGGCGAGGCGCACCACGAGGCCATGGCGGAGATGATGGCGCTCGGAAACGCAGTGAAGGCCGAGCGCGCGGCGGCAGCGGTTCCACCGCCCGTTGAGCAGCGCGATCCACGGCCTCTTGCGGAGGCGATCATCGGGTCCTGGCGAGCCGGCCCGATGGCAGTCTCGTTCGCGGCCGACGGGACGATGCAGCTGACGACATTTGGCGGCCGGACGCAGCAGGGTCGATGGTCCGTGGACGGCGACGGCCGCCTCCACGCTGACGCACTCGGCCATGACGAGGCTGGCGACGCCTGGGTCGCGGGCGACCGACTGACGGTCGCCGTAGCCGGAATGGGCATGTCGTTCGCCCGCGAATGACCTGCGGAAGCGCCGGCCGCGAATGGCCGACGGAGCGGGACCCGCGAGTGAGCCGCGGATGACGCGCGAGCAGGTCGGGGCAGGGGAGCCCTCAATCTCGCTCGCGAGAGGTTCGTTGGCGCGCGCCGAAGACTGGATCCTCGTCGGGTGGGCCGTATTCGGCGCTCCTCTTGTCGCCCGGACAGCCGCGCCAACGGGTCCGTTCGACGCCGGCCAACCGCTCCAGGGAATCCTGCGCCTCGGCGCGGTAATGGCCGCCCTGGCATGTGTCGCCGCGAAGAGGCCATCGGGCGCGTCTGCGACGGACAGGCAGATCATGGAGTCGGCCGCGGTGGGCCCTTTCTCCGGCGGGCTGCTAATGGTGGCGATTTCCGGTGGGATTGCCCTTGACCTGCCGTCCTGGGGCCCGATCGCCTTCTGCCTTCTCGCCGTCTGTGTGATGGTCGCGATGCGGGCCCTGGCGCCGCCACTGCCCACCGTTGCAAGACGCCTGCTCGTGACTCCCTTCGTGCTGGCCGCGGCCGGCATCTTCTGGAGCGTCATCGACGCGGTCCTCGGCCCCATCTCGGGCGGCGGCGGAGGCGGCAGCTGGGGATCATTGGTCAGCCTTCCTCCCGTGGTGTTACCCGTCGTGGGATTCCTGGTTGCGTTCTCGGCCGTCTACTACGCGATGCTCATCTACGCGCCCCGGCAGGTGGCGGAACGCGAGGGCGGCCTGCTGGCCTGGGGCCTGCGGTACTTGATGTTCTTGGGCGGGATCGCGCTCGGCGCCGGCTGGCCCCGCGTCCACTAGCGGTGAGGCGGCGCTTGCCAGCGCCCCCAGAATGACAGCGTGATCGCCAGCGGCTCGGTCTCCTCCCGGCCCCGCTCGCCTGCTTCGGCTGGCGGGCAAGGTCATGCCGGGCGTGCGATCGGGATAGGCGAACTCCTGTGGGACCTTCTGCCGTCCGGGCCACGGCTGGGCGGCGCTCCGTTCAACGTGATCGCCCACCTACGCCGCCTCGGCTTCGAGGCGGCGTACGTCACGGCGGTCGGGGATGACGATCTGGGGAGGAGTGCCCTTGCCGAGGTAGGCAGGCTCGGCGTCGATGACCGATTTGTCGGGATCGTGGGCCTTCCGACGGGTACCGTTCGGGTCGACGTCGATTCGGCGGGGGTGCCCGCATTCGAGATCATCTCGCCCTCGGCATACGAAGTGGCCGTGCTCGAGCAGCCGGGGGAAGCGATCGGACGGTTCGACGCCATCATCTTCGGAACGCTTGCCCAGCGGTTCCCCGGCGTTCGCGCCGCGACGCGACGCCTGGCGAGCGAGCACCCGAACGCCCTCCGGCTCTACGACGTCAACCTGCGGGACGGCTGTTGGGAGCCCGGGCTCGTAGCGGAACTGATGACGCAGGCCACCGTCCTCAAGCTAAACGAGGACGAAGCGGCCGTACTCGCGCACGAACTCTCGCTCGGCCGTGGCTCAGTCAGGGCGTTTGCCGAGGCCGCCGCCGAACGGTACGCACTCCATGGGGTCTGCGTCACACGAGGCGCCGACGGCGCCTCCATGCTACTCGCTGGCCGATTCGCCGAGGTCCCGGCCCCACCTATCCACGTTGTCGACACGATCGGCGCCGGCGACGCGTTCTGCGCGGGACTCGTGGCCGGGATCGTCTGGGGCCGACCGCTCGACAGAATCCTCGAACTCTCCTCCCGGCTCGCCGCGCTCGTGGCATCTCGGGAAGGGGCCATTCCGGACTGGGATCGGTCTGAGCTGGGTCCTTCCGTCCGGTCCTGAGCGTATAGACCAAAGACAGGATCGGTCCCAATGGGACCGATCCTGTCTGGGCTGTGTGAGTACGAGCCGAGCGCCTCGAGGGCGCCCCTCGGATCAGCGCCAGCCGAACGAGCGACGCTTGCCGCCAAGGCTTCCGACGACGAAGACGACGACGAGCGCCCCGGCCACGGCGACGATGATGCTATTGGTGTTGACGCCGGTCACGCCGGAGATATGGAGGACCTCCGTGGCGATCCATCCGCCCACGAGGGCACCGACGATTCCGAGGACCACCATCATCAGCAGGCTCTCACGAGACCCGGAAATGAAACTGGCGATGAAGCCGGCGATCGCGCCGACGACGACCCAGGTAACGAGTGTCATTTGGGGAATGTCCATGGAACTCTCTTCCTTTGTTGGCAGCCACTAGGTCGATCGCTCGGCGGAGGCTGCGTAGCTGAGTTGGATTAGGCGAGCGCCGGTTCGCGGCGGAAGATGCCCAGGCTCCAGATCACGATCAACTCGACGAGCGTCCAGCCGACGAGGGCGACGACTGCAGCGACGTCGAGCACGGAGCCGCCGGACGAAACCGAGTTGATTCGCAGGATCCCTTGGAACGGCGCGGCCAGAGCGCCGCCCACGTTGGTGATGACCGAGACGAGCAGATTGCCTGTTCGGGCGTCGAGAGCCAGGAGAACGATCCGCAGCCCAATCACGATCTGGATCAGGCCGAAGACGAGGACGACGATGCGGCGAGCTGTCTCGTTGTTGCTGGGCCGAACGTCGAGTCGCCGGCTTGTCACGGTCCGGTTGCTCAAGCCACCGGACTCGGTGGTGGTCGGTGCGTCAGTGGTGACGCTCCGCTGTTCCTGAAGGGTCACGGTGGTCTTCTTCCCGGCTACGGACGATGAACCTACATCCGGCGATCTAGCCGGTGGAGCCTTCGATCCGTGGTCGAGACTCGATTGTGGTGCCCGCCGCAGTCGTCGCGCGAGGATGAAAACCCGCGACGTTCGGCGCTACGGCCGAGCCGGGTCCGGCGCGGGGTGAGTGCGGCTCGGGCGGGACACGATCGCGAAGCCGAGGATCGACGCGGGGGCGAAGCCGGCCAGCGTGGCCAGGCGCGGCGCGCCCGCGAGACGCAGCCCAGCACCCAGGCCGATCGAGGCGGCCGCCAGCAGGCGCAGCGCCGAATCGGGCATCTTCTGCAGGCGGGTCACTGTGTTCTCCGCGCCGGATTGCACGCGGCCGACCGCCCCTGGCAGTCGCTCGGCGACCTGTCCGGCGCGATCGCGGGCCTTGCCGGCCAGTTCGGGCACGTGCCCCATTGCCGCGGACACCTCTGTCCCCGCCTGTCCGATCGCGGCTCGCACGCCCCGGGCCGATTCCTGTCGCTCGTCCTGGATCTCCATCGTGACCTCTGTCGTCGTCATGCCAGATCCTCCCGGCCGGGCCGAGCTTCACGGCGGCCAGCAATTCGCTCATGAGTCCCATGAGCAGGCCCCGGGGTCTCGAACGCGTCTCGGCTGCTCGAAGACTCGCCCGGGCCCTCCAGATTAGGGTTCGGGCGGTTGGACCCGCGAGGATGGAAACCCTGCCTCGGTCGCCGGCCGAGCGGGCCGCAAACCACGGTCCGTTCCACGCGGCGGCACACCATAATGTGGACACATTGGCCAGACCGGCGGTCCCAGCGGAATCTCAGCTCGTCGTGATCGGATCATCGGCGGGCGGAATCGAGGCGCTCTCGCGCGTCGTGGCGAGCCTGCCGGCCGACTTCCCGGCTCCCATCGTGATCGCACAGCATCTCGATCCGCGTCGCCCCAGCCATCTGCACGAGATCCTCGCCCGACACGCGACTCTGCCCGTCCGAGTGGTCGAGGAGCGGGAAGCCTTGGAGGACGGCGTGATCTTCGTCGTGCCTTCGAACCGGCTCGTGGAGATCAGCCATGGCGACCTCCGGCTGCGGGCGGCCAGGCCCGATGCAGTCGCCCCCTCCATCGACGTGCTGTTCGAGAGCGCCGCCAGCGTCTTCGGTCCGGGGCTCGTTGCCGTGATCCTCACCGGCAGCGGGTCCGACGGATCAGCCGGCGCCTGGCACGTCAAGAGGGCGGGCGGAGCGGTCGTCATCGAGAACCCGGCAACGGCGATGTTCCCCTCGATGCCGAGTTCGATCCCGCCGTCCCTGGTCGACGCGGCTGCCGACCTCGACTCGATCGGATCGATCCTGTGCGACCTCCTGGCGACCGGCAACGCTCCGCTCGAAGGGCCCGATCACGACGAGCTGCGCGGCCTGCTCGAGCACATCCACGAGCGCAGCGGCATCGACTTCGGCAGCTACAAGCCGGCCACGATCCTGCGGCGGCTGCGCGGCCGGATGAGCGCCACGGCGCACCCGACCATCGCTGGCTACGCGGCCGATCTGGAGTCCGATCCCGAAGAGTACGCCCGGCTCATCAACAGCCTCCTCATCAAGGTCACGGAGTTCTTCCGCGACCCGAAGCTTTTCGAGTACCTGCGTGGCCATGTCCTGCCCGAGCTGATCGCGGAGGCCCGGCGCGATCAGCGGGATCTCCGCATCTGGTCGGCCGGGTGCTCGACCGGCGAAGAGGCCTATTCCCTGGCCATCATCGTTGCCGAAGCCCTCGGAGGGGAGCTCGCCTGGCCGGATATCCGGATCTTCGCGACGGACATCGATCGCGACGCCATCGCATTTGCGCGCCGGGGGGTGTATCCGACGACCGCGATGAAGGGCCTGCCGGCGGGCATTCGAGACCGCTACTTCGCGAAATCGGACGGCGGCTGGGAGGTCGCCAAACGGCTGCGGGCGCTGATGGTCTTCGGGGAGCACGACCTGGGCGAGCGCGCGCCCTTCCCGCGGATCGATCTCCTCCTCTGCCGGAACGTACTGATCTACTTCGCGCCGCCGATGCAGCGTGTCGCGCTCGAGACGTTCGCGTTCTCCTTGCGACCCGGCGGCCGGCTGGCCCTCGGTACGTCCGAGACCGTCATGGCCTTGCCGGAGCCGTTCGAGGAGGAGCACGGGCGCCTGCGCGTCTACCGGCGCCTGCCCGGCAGCTACGCGATCCCACCGATGCGACCCGCGGTGCTCCGCCCGCGTCCGAGTCAGGAGTCCCAGCTCGACCAGGCCATCCGAACCACACACCGCGACGTCCGACGCACGGCGGAGTCGTCAGCTTCGGCGGATGCCCTGCTCCTCGACCTGACCGTCGGCATCGTCGTCGTCGATCCGCGCTACTACATCCTGCGGATCAATTCCGCGGCTCGTCAGATGCTCGGGATCCACGGCACGGCCTACGACCAGGATTTCATCCACCTGGCGGAGGTTCTCCCACCCAGCCCGGTCCGAGCGGCCATCGACTCCGCGTTTGCCGGCAAAGCCACCTCGGCAGTGTTCGAGGTGGAGTCCTCGGACGCTGCGAGCGAGACGACCCATTTCGTGGAAGCCACCGTCCGCCCCTATCGTGTCGAGATGCGTGCCATCGAAGGCGCCGTGATCGAGCTGACCGACGCGACCAGGCTCGAGCACGAGCGGCGTGCCGAGCTCCGGACGCGGCAGCGACTCGAGAAGGCGATTGCCACCAACGGCCGGCTCCTCCGAGCGAACGAGGAGCTGACCGCGCTGATCTCGGAGATCCGGGCCGCGAATGAAGCGATGCTTCTCGCAAGTGAGGACGCGCAGGCCACTCGCGAGGAAGTGGAAACCGTCAACGAGGAGTTCCAGGCCACCAACGAGGAGCTCGAGACTCTCAACGAAGAGCTGACCGCGAGCGTCGAGGAGCTGCGTGTAGCGAACGAGGACCTGGCGACACGCACCGACCAGCTCAGCGCCCAGACGAGCGTGCTGGAGCAGCAGAGGCTGAGCCTCCAGGAGGATCATGATCGTCTCCGTTCCATCCTGGCCAGCCTCGGAGACGCGGTCGTCGCGGTCGATCACGACGGCCGGATCGTGGCCGCCAACGACGCCTACGATCGGCTCTTCGGTGCCGCGGGAGCCGAGATCGAGCCGGAGGATGTGGCGGGCCTGCCGATCGCGCCGACCGAGCTGCCGCAGCGGCGGGCCGCACGTGGCGAGCGCTTCCGAATGGAATTCGCGGTCACGCAGCCTGGCGGGACCCGGCGCTGGTTCGAAGCCGTGGCTGAGCCGCTGACCGCCGGCGATCGGACCTGGGGCGGAGTGCTGGCGATCCGGGACCTCTCCGAGCGGACGATGCGGCTCAGCCTGGAGCGGCTGATGGCCGCGGCAGGTCACGAGCTGAAGACGCCGGTGGCCGCCCTGCACGGCTACCTGCAGCTCGTCGAGCGGCACCTTGGCCCGGACAGCTCCGAGCAGGCCCGCACCTACGCGGCCCGGGCACTGGCGCAGACCAGGCAGGTCGGGGAGCTCATCGAGCGCCTCTTCGACGTAAGTCGCATCCAGGCCGGCCGGCTCGAGCTGGCCACCGCTCCGATCGATCTCGTCACGATCGTGCGCCGGGCCGTCGAGGGTGCCGAGACGCTCCCCAACGCACCGACTATCCGGTTCTCGACGACTCGCGGGCCGATCACCGTCAAGGCCGATGCCGGTCGTCTGGAGCAGGTATTCGTCAACCTGCTCTCCAACGCCGTAGAGCACGCGGCCACGTCGCCGACCATCGACGTGGCATTGAGCCGATCCGGCTCGGTCGCCGTCGTCGAAGTCCGCGATCACGGCCCCGGGATCGCGGACAACGAGCTGCCGCAGTTGTTCCAACCGTATACGCGACTGGGGAGCAAGCCGTCGGCCGGCCTGGGCCTGGGTCTCTACCTGGCGCGCGAGATCGTGACCGCACATGGCGGAACGATCGAGGCCGAGTCGACCCTCGGCGAGGGAACGGTGATCATCGTTCGACTCCCGGTCGGCAAGCCGAGGGCTCGCCGCAATCCCCGGCCCGGGGCGGAGGCAGGGGCATGATCAGGCTGGCGATCGTCGAGGATCATCCGGCCATCGCTGAAGGGCTCACCGCGCTCTTGCGGGACGAGCCCGATTTGACGGTCATTGGGACGGCCCGGGACAGCGTCGCGGCCGACCGTCTCATCGCGGTCCATTCGCCGGATGTCATCCTGTGCGATATCCGACTCGCCGGGACTGTGGACGGCCTGGAGATCCTCGCCCGCCATACGCCGGGCCCGGCATTCATCATGCTCAGCGCTTACTCGTATCCAAGCTACTACGTGGCCGCAGTCGAGCACGGAGCCAAGGGCTACCTCTCGAAGATGGCGGGCATCGAGCAGATACTCAAGGCAGTGCGGATGGTCGCCGCCGGGGGCACAGCCTTTCCGGACGACGTCCGCCGGGCTGTGCGTACCGCGCTGCGCCCGCCGACTCCGCGTGAGGCCCAGATCCTGGCGCTGGTTGCCGAGGGCCAGGCCAACGCGGAAATCGCCGAACGCCTGTCGCTCCGGGTGAAGACCGTGGAGAGCCAGCTACGACGAATGTTCGATCGCTACGACGTGACGAGCCGGACCTCGCTGGTGCGCGTGGCTCAACGTCAGGGCTGGATCGAGGGGGATCGCTAGATCAGCCCGTCGCGGACACCGGCGCATTGAAGGCGTAGCCGATCGTCGACGAAAGTGATGACGGCGCGTCGGCGTCGATACGACGGGTCGGCATTCGACGCGGTAGAGTGCCAGTTGCCGCGGCGCTGGAGCGTGAAATGTGCGCGGAGAGGTGCCGGAGCGGTCTAACGGGGCGGTCTTGAAAACCGCTGATCGAGAGATCCGTGGGTTCGAATCCCACCCTCTCCGCCAACGATCCGGCGGTCGCGGGGTTTCGACCGAAGCCGAGGAGGGCTGACGGGCATTGGGACAGCGTCTGGCGCCTCAGTCGCGCCACGAGACCGACGGCGCTGATGGCCGATCTGCTGGCGGCGTCGGGGAAGCTACCCTGGCCCGAATCGCCGCATCCGACGACCCGGTCCTTAGCTACAAGGCGCGACTCCTCACCGGGCTGGCCGAAGGCTCCGAGGAGGGGCGGGCCCTTCGCGCCCGTATCGCCGCCTCGCCGATGGCTCGGGCGTTGCTGAGTGGCCGCGAGCCGGACGGGACCATCCGAACGCACCCGTACAAGAAGTGGCAGGGCCCGCATTGGACACTGCAATCGCTCGCGCTGATCGACTACCCGCCGGGCGACAAGTCCCTCATGCCGATGATAGACCAGGTGTATCGCTGGCTCCTTGCGCGCGAGCTGCCCGGCCGCCGAACGCCCCCGGGCCAGGATTCCAGAGCCCGCTTTT
>JBGQBD010000081.1:0-9563 GCA_041494645.1 Candidatus Limnocylindria bacterium | reverse complement strand
CGCTGCAACCCGATCTTCGGGGCCGCGCCCGGGGTGATGGTCGTCGTGGCAGCGATTGGCATCTTCACCGCCATCCTGGCCGCATCGATCGCCTTCACGCAGACCGACATCAAGCGCGTCCTGGCCTACTCGACGATCTCCCAGCTCGGCTACATGTTCGCGGCGCTGGGTGTCGGGGCGTGGACCGCGGCGATCTTCCACCTCATGAGCCACGGCTTCTTCAAGGGACTGCTCTTCCTGGACTCCGGCTCGGTGATCCACGCCGTCGGGGGCGAGCAGGACATGCGCAAGATGGGCGGGCTGGCCCGCAAGATCCCGATTACGTACGTGACGATGCTGATCGGGTCCGTGGCGATCGCCGGCGTTCCGCCACTGGCCGGGTTCTTCAGCAAGGACGAGATCCTGGGCGGGGCCTTCAAGAACGGATTCCTGTGGGTTTGGGCTATCGGCTTCGCCGTCGCCGGCATGACCGCCTTCTACATGTTCCGCCTGATGGGCATGACCTTCTGGGGGCCCAGCCACGTTGATCCCGGGGTGGAGCACCACATCCACGAGTCCCCGCCGACGATGACGCGGCCGCTCATCCTGCTGGCCATTCCGGCCGTTCTCCTGGGCCTGCTGATCGGCTACCCGCCGGAGTCGGGGCTGCTCCACCAGTGGCTGGCGCCCGTCTTCGAGCACACGATCGCCGCCAGCGGCCAGGCCGAGGCCGCGTACAACTTCTTCGGCATCGACAGCGGGCTGGCCATCGTGACCACCCTCCTGGTGGTGACCGCGATCGTCGTCGCGTGGCGGCTCTTCGGCGTCGAGATGCCGGCCCTGGGGCTGCGCGTCCCGCCCCGGCCCGATCGGGTGCGCGAGGTCAGCGCCCGCCGCGGCCTCGTCTTCCTGTACCGCGGGTCGGCGGCCAAGTGGTGGTTCGACGATCTCAACAACCTCCTCTTCGTAGTGTGGGGCGGTCGCCTGGCCGGCGCCGTGTGGTGGTTCGACAGAGTCGTCATCGACGGCACGGTCAACGGCATCGGAGCGGCCACCACGATGGCCGGCATGGGGCTGCGCCGCGTCCAGACGGGCCACGTCCAGAACTACGCCCTCGGCATCGCCCTCGGGCTGATAGCGATGGCCGTCGGCTACTTCCTGATCGCGGTTCGGTAGGAGGACGAGACGATGACCCTGCCGATCCTGAGCCTCATCACCGTCACTCCACTCCTGGGTGCGCTGGCCCTGACGGCCATCCCGTCCCGCTCCGAGGACACCATCCGCCGCACGGCCCTTGGCTTCGCCCTGGCCGCCTGGGGATTGTCGCTGCTCCTGCTCGCCGCGTTCGCCTTCGGGCCGGCCGGATTCCAGTTCGAGGAGGCCGTCGACTGGATCCCCGCCTTCGGCATCCAGTACAAGCTCGGCGTGGACGGCCTCGGCGTCCTGATGGTAGTGCTGACCACGACGCTCACCTGGGTCAGCATCCTGGCCAGCTTCGGGCCGATCAAGGACCGGGTGAAGGGTTACATGATCTCCTTCCTCGTCCTCGAGGTCGGAATGATCGGCGTCTTTATCGCCTTGGACCTCTTCCTCTTCTACATCTTCTGGGAGATCGTGCTGGTCCCGATGTACCTGATCATCGGCATCTGGGGTGGCGCGAACCGCATCTACGCGACGATGAAGTTCGTGCTGTACACGCTCGTCGGATCGCTGCTGATGCTGGTCGCGATCCTGGCCACGGCCTTCGCCTTCCAGGGCGGCCACGGCGGATCGTGGGCCGGCGCATTCGACTACCAGCAGCTCCAGGCCTGGGCCGCCGGCGGCCACTTCGCCAACGATCTCCAGATCCTCGCCTTCCTGGCCCTCTTCCTGGCCTTCGCCATCAAAGTCCCGATGTTCCCGTTCCACACCTGGCTGCCGGACGCCCACACCGAGGCGCCAACGGCCGGCTCGGTGATCCTGGCAGGCGTCCTCCTCAAGCTCGGCGCCTACGGCCTGATCCGCTTCGCCGTGCCTCTGTATCCGTTCGCGGCCCACACCTTCGCCTGGCCGATCATCGTCCTGAGCGTGGTGGCCATCGTGTACGGGGCGATCGTCTCGATCGTCCAGCCCGACCTCAAAAGGCTGGTCGCGTACAGCTCGGTCAGCCACATGGGCTTCGTGACCCTGGGCATCTTCGTCTTCAGCGCCACCGCGCTCCAGGGCGCGATCCTGCAGATGATCAACCACGGCCTGATCACGGGCGGGCTCTTCCTGCTCGTCGGCGTGGTCTACGAGCGGACCCACGACCGGACGATCGCCAAGATGGGCGGCCTGGCGGCGACGATGCCGATCTGGTCCACCGTCTTCGGCTTCTTCATCCTGGCCTCGGCCGGTCTGCCGGGTCTGTCGGGCTTCGTGGGTGAGTTCCTCGTGTTCGTCGGCTCGTTCGGCGTGGCGCCGGTCATGGTCCTGGCCTCGATCATCGTCATGGTCCTGGGGGCCATGTACCTGTTGTGGATGTTCCAGCGAATCGCCTTCGGCGGGCTGTCCGACTTCCTGCGCGGCCTGGGCGGCCACCTGACCGACATGAGCGGGACCGAGCTGGCGACGCTCGCCCCGCTGGCAATCGGGATCGTTGTGCTCGGGCTCTTCCCGAGTCTTGTGCTCGATCTCCTCCGCGGCCCCGCCCAGACCTTCCTGGCGGCCGCCGGAGTCGCGGTCGGCGGCTGAGAGGAGAGCGAGATGAGCTGGTCGGACCTCGGAACGATCTCCCCCGTCGTCGTCGCTCTGATGGTGGCGGCGGCGATCCTGGTCGTGGATCTGGCCCTCCCGAACCGGCGGCCCGCGATCATCGCCACCGCCTTCGTCGGCCTGGGACTGGTGGCGGCCGCGATCCTGATTCAGGCCGGCCACACTGGCAGCGCCTTCGGCGGCGCCTACTCGCTCGACAATCTGACCGTCTTCCTGGACATGCTGTTCGTGGCCATCGCGGCCCTGACCATCCTCTTCGCCGTGGACTACCTCGAGCCGCGCGGCCTGCCGCTCGCCGAATTCGCCGCGGTCCTGGTATTCGCAGTGACCGGGGCAATGCTGATTTCCGCCTCCACGGACCTCGTGCTCCTCTTCGTCGCTCTCGAGCTGATGGTCCTGCCCGGCTACATGCTGGTCGCCTACGCCCGGCGCGACCCGTACTCGACCGAGGGCGCCATCAAGTACTTCCTGCTGGGCTCGTTCTCGAGCGCGATACTGCTCTTCGGCCTGGCATACGTGTGGGGCATCACCGGGACCACGCGCGTCGACGGGGTCGCGACCGCCCTCGCGAAGATCGCCGCAGGCGGCTCGATCCAGCCTGGGCTGGCCATGGGCCTGGCCTTCATGTCGGCCGGCGTGGCCTTCAAGATGGCGGCCGTCCCGTTCCACTACTGGACACCGGACGCGTACCAGGGCTCGCCTACGCCGGTCACCGCGTACCTCTCGGTGGGCCCGAAGGTCGGCGCCTTCGCCGTCGCCCTGCGCCTCTTCGTGGGAGCTCTCGGCCCGCTGAAGGCCGACTGGCTGCCGGTCGTGATCGTTCTGGCCGCCATCACGATGACCCTCGGCAACCTGGTGGCGATCTCGCAGGACAACGTCAAGAGGATGCTCGCCTACTCCTCGATCGCCCACACCGGCTACATCCTGGTCGGTCTGGCGGCCTACGCCGGCGGCCAGCACAGCGGTCTGTCGGCGATCCTCTTCTACGGCGCCGCCTACACCTTCATGAACATGGGAGCCTTCGCCATCGTCGCGGCCCTGCAGCGGCGGCCCGGCGTTTCCAGCCAGATCGCCACGTTCGCCGGCCTCGGCCGGCGCGATCCGTGGCTGGGGGCGCTGATGGCCATCTTCCTGCTATCGCTCACAGGAATCCCGCCGCTGGCCGGCTTCTGGGCCAAGGCCTACGTGATCCTGGCTGCCATCCAGGCCGGCGGCTGGCTGACGGTCCTGGCAGTTCTAGCGATGCTCAACGCCGCGGGGGCAGCCTTCTACTACCTCCGGGTCGTCGTGTACATGTACATGCGCGAGCCCTCCGAGGAGATCCGGCCGAGCTCACCCGGTCTGCTCTTCCGGGTTGGCCTTGCGGTCACGTGCGTGCTCACCCTGGTCTTCGGTCTGTTCCCCGCGATCCTCACGGCCGCCACCAACGCGGCCGGCGTCTTCGGCGGATAGCTCGGCGGCAAACCAGGGAACCTGCGCGCGCTCGGGAGCGGACGTCCCAGCTGGTGAGGAGCGGGCAAGGCCCGGCGCTGGGCGCGGCGATTCCCCGAAGGCGCGAATGCGCCCGCGGCTCAGCCACCGAGACCCGCTAGACAGACCCCCGGAGTCGCCCTCGCGGCTCAACCGCCGGCTTGATCACCGAACGGAGCGATCGAGTGGTACGGCGTGGGAGTGCTTATGGGCGTGGGCGTAACGACGGGCAGCGGCGTTGGCGACTCCGTCGGCAGGATCACTGCCGTCGGGCGAGGGGGCACGGTAGTGCCGGTTCCCGGCCATGCCACGACGAGCGCCACGGCGACGACGAGGGACGCTACAACTCCGAGCAGCGCCCCGAAAACGAGATTGATGCGACCTGACATGCCCTGAGGTTACCAAGGATCGCGCGCTTGCGTCAGACGGGTCGGATCTGCCCCCTCCCGGCGTTCGATCGCGCGGGGTCTTCGCCGACTGGATTTCTGGCCGTCACGCGAGAGCGGGACCGCCGACCGCCTGCTAGGATGCCGGTCAATGCGACGCCTTCGCTCCCCCCTGGTCACCTTCTACCGCTCGATCGTCGGGCCGGTCGCTCGGCAGGCCGGACATTTCCTCGGCGTCGTGCCGGCTCTGCTGGCCGGAGCGGGCGTCTTCCTCGTGGTCGCGGGGCTCTTCTACTATCTCCAGCCGGCCGCCGCCGAGCCGCTGGCCACGCCGACGGCGGCTACGGCAAGCGGGTCGCCCGACTTGTACAGCCTGCCGCCTCCCAAGTCGGCTACGCCATCGGGCAGTGCCGCGGTCAACGCGGCGATCGCGACGCGCGTCGTGATCCCGGTCCTGAGGATCGACCTGCCGGTCGTGGCCTCGCCGCCCAACGAGCAGTTCCCACTCTGCAACGCGGCCGAGTACTTGAGCCTCGGCACGGTGTACGCCTATCCCGGTCGGCCCCAGGCCACGTACCTGTACGCGCACGCCCGCACGAACATGTTCCTGCCTCTGCTGACCCAATCGAAGATCAACAAAGGCAACGCGATGCTCGGGATGTGGGTCGAGGTCTACACGGACGACAACCAGCGCCACGTGTACGAGATCTCCGAAGTCATCCCGCACGTGCCCGATACCCCCGCATCGCTGGACAGGCCCCTTGGCGCCAAGACCGACCAGCTCTGGCTTCAAACGTCCGAGGGCCCGTACGAGACGTCGCTGAAGCTGTTTGTCCTGGCGACGCCGGTTGGGGAGGTGGCCGCCACAGCGGCCGATGCCCATCCGACCGCGAAGGGCAACGTCTGTCCCGACGCACCCAGGTGCAAGAAGAGCGATGCCGGCGGCTGCCGGCGGTAGCGGCCCCGGCAGTCCGCGGCCGGCCTAGCCCAGCAACTTTTCCATCAGGACGACATCGACCCAGCGCCCGTCGAGCAGGCCGTGTTCGCGATATACCCCGACGGTGACGAAGCCATGCCGCTCGTAGAGGCGCATGCCCGGGGCGTTCGTCGGGAAGGCCGCCAGGACCATCTTGTGGTACCCGATCGCCCGGGCTCGCGACTCGAGGGCGCCCAGGAGAGCGTCTCCCACTCCCCGGCCGCGCGCCTCGCGAGCGACGTAAACGGAGAAGTCGACCACCTGGTCGTAAACGGCCCGCGCGTTGAAGCGATTGAGCGCTCCCCAGCCGAGCGCAACCCCGCGGGGGTCCACGGCCAGCAGCACTGGATGACGGGGGCCGTGCGACGCCAGCCACTCGGCCCGTTCCTCAGGCGAGCGAAGGTCGGTCTCCAGCGTGGCCGTCCGATCCTCGATTCCCTGGTTGTAGATGCTTGCGATCGCCGCCGCATCGTCGCGCGTCGCGTCGCGGATCTGCAGGTCGTCAGACGGCAATCTCGGCGTAGTCCGCCTCCTCCGCTCTCCCGTCCAGTGCCGTGTCGCCGGTGCCGTTCCGGACCCTCGGGGCCGGGGCGGCGGTCAGATCCAGTCGATCTTGCGCAGCACCGTCACGGCGACGCCCGCAAGAACCAGGCTCCCGAGCGTGACGATCCAGAACCCGACGCCCTCGTTGTTGCGCAGGGCGTACTGGGCCTCGCTCATGCCGAAGATCCCGCCCACGGCGCCGATCCCAGCCACCACCACCGTTACCCCGGTGAGCCGCTTCATGATCAGCGAAAGGTTGTTGTTGACTGTGGAGAGGTAGGTTTCCAGGGTCGCCGAAGCGAGTTCGCGGTATGTGTCCAGCTCATCGGTGAGGCGGATCAGGTGGTCGTAGGCGTCGCGGAAGTACAGCCGATGTTCGACTGAGATCGCGCTCTCCTCGCGACTCGAGAGGATGTTGAACATCTCTCGCTCGGGCGCGGTGACGCGCCGAATCAGGATGAGCTCGCGCTTGAGCTCGAACAGCCGCTCGAGGAGCGTCCGATCGGCCCGGTTGACGACCTGGTCCTCGAGATCGTCGATCTCGTCGCCGAGCTGGTCGAGGATCGGGAAGTAGTTGTCGATGATGTCGTCGGCGAGGGCCCACAGGAGGAAGTCCAACCCGCGGCCCAGAGGGTCCGCCACGCCCGTCCGCAGATGTCGAGTCGAGCGCGGGTCCCACCAGGCGCTGTGGCTGGAGAGAAGAAAGCCGTCGCCAAGTACGAAGTCGATCTCGCGCTCGTAGATCCGGCCATCGTCGTAGCCGAGCGAGAAGAGGACCAGGTGAAGCATCGGGCCCACCTGTTCGAGCTTGGCCCGCTGGTCGCGTTCGGCCAGGTCTTCCACCAGAAGCGGGTGGAGGCGAAATGCCCTGGAGATCACCGCCACCTGATCGGCCGAGAGCGAGGTCACGTCAACCCAAATCCGTGCCCCCCGCCGCCGGACCGCGCGCTCCAGCTCGGCCAGCGCCTCGGCATCCTCCCACTCCCGACAGGCGCCGCCCTGGTAGACGGCGAGCCTGACGCGGACGGACGCCGGCGCGGACGCGGCCGGGGATTTGGCCGCGGACGCGGCCTGGGATTTGGGCGGCCCGGCCGGGGCCGCGGGCGAGCTCGACGGTGGTCGGCTAGAAGGCGATTTCGCCATATTCGATCTCCTCCGTGGCGCCCGTTCCGGCCGCGGCCTGGGCTCTCCCTTGCACCTTCAGAGCGAGCGCTGGGATGACGGCAATCAAGGTTACGACAGCCGCCACCAGGAAGATGCCGACCATGATCGACGCGGCCTTGCTGGCGGCCCACTGCTCGAGAGCCTGGGCGACGAGCCCGTCGTTGATCGGCCGGTCTCGCAGGTACAGGGGCACGTACTGCTTGTAACCGTCCCCGGAGCCGTAGATCTCGTTGGAAAGTCGAGTGATCGTCGTCGAGCCGTAGGCCGTGAGAGCGGCCATGCCGATGGCCATTCCTATCATGCGCGCCACCGTGACGGTTGCGGACGCGGCGCCGAAGGCCGCCCTGCCCGCGGCCTCCACGGCCGCCGTCGAGCGTGGCGTGACGGTCAACCCGAAGCCGACCCCGAAGACCGCCGCCGAGACGGCGAAGCCGTTCGTCGGGGCGTCCGGGCTCCAGGTGGACATCCACCCCAGGCCGCCGGCGCCCACCGCCAACCCCACCAGAGTCAGGATCCGGAGGGAGATGAGCCGCGTCAGGAAGCCGGAGGCAAGAGCGCCCACGGCCATGGCGCCAGCCAGCGCCCCCAGGACCACACGCTGCTCCTCGGGGCCGCCATAGAGGACGCGATCGACGAAGACCGCCCCGCCCACGATGGCGGTGGCCATGCCGTAGCCCGTGAGAAGAGAGATGAGAGCCGCGGAGCTGAAGACGCGGTCGGCGAAGAGACGGGGGTCGAGGAACGGGTCACGTGTGCGCAGGCCGTGCCAGATCGCCAGCAGCCCGCAGACCGCCCCGATCCCGATCAGGCCGCCTACCGCGGCCTCGGTCGGTACCCCGAAGACCTGGTCCACGTTTCCGATGAGCGTCGTGCCGGCCAGGATCCCGCCGAGACCGAGCGTGAACAGCACGGCTCCGACCAGATCGACGCGGGCCGGCACATGGCGCGTATCCCAGTCGGCGCTGGCGGCCCAGGCGATAGCCAGGGCGCACAAGCCGATCGGGACATTGAAGTAGAAGACCCATCGCCAGGCGGGTGCGACCGTCGCCACGAGCGGGCCGCCGGAGATGCTCAGATTCGCCAGGGCGGTCTCGGGATGGACGGTCTCCAGGACGGCAGCGCCGACGAACGGTCCGGCGGCCATCCCCAGGAAGGTCAGCCCGCCGATGATGCCCAGGGCACGCGGCCGAGCCGCTCCCTCGAACATGTGCGAAGCGGCGGCGGTGGCGACGGGGATGATCGCGCCGCCTCCGAGAGCCTGGACCAGCCGCGCGGCGATGAGCTGGTCCAGGCTCTGGGCGAGTCCCGCCAGCAGCGATCCGAGAGTGAACACCGCGAGCGCGGCGAGGAACAGCCGGCGCGCCCCCCACAGGTCGGTCAGGCGGCCGGCCAGCGGCATCGTGATCACGTAGACCAGCAGATAGCCGTTGATGATCCAGGAGGCCTTGCGCAGATCCGTCCAATGGGCCAGCGTGGCCAGGATCTGAGGGAGGGCGACGGCCGTGACCATCAACTCGAGGCCAGCCAGGAAGACACCGACTCCGAGCACCGCAAGCATCAGGTACGAGTCGCGGCGGCGCATGGCGCTGAGTTTATGCGCCCCTGACGCCCGGCGCGGTCCGGGCGGACGAAGCCGCTGCCGGTGCGCCACTCCGCGCGCCGGGCGCCCGTCCCTTCGCCAGCCCACGCAGGTGACTTTAGTATTCGCACCACGCCCGATCGAGGGCCGTGCGCGCATTGCGGAGGAGACCGATGGCACGACTGACCCAGCGGAGCCGCCTTCCGGTCGCGCTGCTCGTGCTCGCCGCGATTGTGGTCGGGGGTTGCGGCTCGGGCGCGGCCCCATCCGACAACGCCAACGGCTGCGACCATTGGTGCGGCAACGGCTCGGCCACCGTCACCTTCGCGGGTGCGACCGAGACCATCTCCGGCGGCGGCTGCTTCGACACCGGCTCGGCGGGAATCGACGCCCGGTTCGGCGACTGGCAGGGCGTCACCGGAGTCGCCGACTATGTATCGCTCACCGTCAACCGCCCCAGCGCCCTCGTCCCGACGACGGCCCCCGCAGCGCCGACCGGACCCGCTTCGCCACCAGTCAGCGGCAGCGTGCATGGCCAGCCGTTCGTCCTCGGGACCGGAGCGATCGTCGCCATGACCCCCGACGGGACCGGCTCCTTCTCCGGCATCGATGTCAACGGCGGGGGCTCGGCGAGCGGCACCTTCAGCTGCCGCTGAGCCGCCTCCGGCCGCTTGACACGTCGCGCTCCCCGTCCTAGCATCAACCGGCCTTTATATAAAGGCTCGTTTGTGGG
>JBGQBD010000080.1:0-9775 GCA_041494645.1 Candidatus Limnocylindria bacterium | reverse complement strand
GACCAGACGCTCTACAGCAACAACTCCTTCGACATCTCGACGAGCGGGTCCGGGACGTGCACGCTCAAGCTCAACGGTGACGGCACCTACGACTGCCAGACGGTGAAGACGATCTCCATCTTCAGCGGCGATCTCTTCGGGCTGGTCGGGGCGGACATCAGCGTGCCAGTCACGACGACGATCAACATCACCCCCGATGGCGTTGCCACCGTCCGGACCATCACCGCCGGGGGCTCAACGATCAAGGGACCCGATCCGCTCACCTTCAACGGCCCAACGCCCTCCGTCGTGGCAGACCCCTTCGCGGTCTCGTGCACCGCACCGGCGGGCACCAATGCGCTGTATGACCTCGCATCGACGACGAGCAACCCGTCGCTGGTCGCCTCGACGAACGTCTCAGTCGACATCGAGATCACGATCATCATCAGCCTCGGCGGGTCGGTCAGCCTCGGGACGTTCGGCCCCGGTTCACCGGTGACGATGAACCTCACGGCGCCGTCCAACCAGGTCGACCTCGGGCCGATCCTCGCCAACAACATCCCGCCGAATACCGTGGCCGGCGGTCCCTACGCCGGCAACGAAGGCAGCCCGATCCAGTTCGACGGCTCCGGCACGACGTCGGTCTGCCCGATCGGCCTGACCTATGTCTGGAACTTCTCGGACGGCGGCGTGGCCTATGGCGTCCAGCCTTGGCACACCTTCCAGGGCCCCGCAACCTACAGCGGCCAGCTCACGGTGACCGACATCGTCGGCAACCAGGCCTCGCAGTCGTTCTCGGTGTTGGTCTCCAACCTGGCCCCTGCGGTCAGCGCGGGTCCTGACACCACGGCCGCCTGGGGTCGCCCGGTGGCCTTCAACGGCTCGGCAACCGACCCGGGCTCGAACGATCAATCCACCCTCAGCTACCAGTGGTCCTTCGGCGACGGCTCGCCCAGCGCCACCGGTGGCCCTTCGGTCGTCCACTCCTACTCCATCCCGGGCACGTATACCGCCACGTTTACGGCCTGCGACCAGTGGAGCGCGTGCGCGTCGAGCACTCGGACGGTCAACGTCCGGGCGCGCAACGTCACGATCGGCTACCTGGGCGATCACTCGGGCGCCTACGCGACGTCCGCGAACTTCGGCGCCTCGCTCGTCGATGAGTTCGGGCAGGCGGTACCCGGCCGATCGATCAGCTTCATGGTCGGGCCTGAGGCCGAAGGTTCGGCCAGCACGAACTCGAGCGGCATCGCCTCCACCTCCAACGTGCTCGGGCTCGGCGCCGGCTCCTACACGGCGTCTGCCAGCTTTGCCGGCGACTCGATGTACAACGCCGCCAGCCCCGACACGGCCGCGTTCGCGGTCTCGCAGAAGGCGACGTCGGTGACCTACACCGGCGCCCTGACGGGTGGCCCGAACAAGTCCATTACTCTCAGTGCGAAGCTCGTCGATGCCACGGGCACAGCGCTCGTCGGCAAGACGATCACCTTCGTCCTTGGGGCGCAGTCGGCGACGGCGGTCACCAACGGAAGCGGCATCGCCGCGACGAGCCTCAAGCTCAGCCAGAAGAACGGCACCTACGCGCTGACGGCGAGCTACTCGCCGGCCGGCGGCGACACGAGCCTCTACTTCGGAAGCTCCACGTCGGCCACGTTCAAGCTCCAGGCCAAGTAACCCGCGCGCTGCCACGCAGCTCACGAACACCGGACGCCGGGCCTCACGGCCCGGCGTCCTCTTCTTGCCGATATGCCGAGGCCCTGACGTTCTTCAACTGGCTGGCCGAACAAGCGGGGGTAGCGGTTACTCCGGCCGGGGGAGGCGAGACCAACCGAAACGGAGGCTGAGAGCTTCCGCGTAGCTTTGGGCACATCCGGGCGAAACCTTGGAGTCGGCCGTCGCGGGGTTCCAGGTCGCGTCGGTCCACTCGATCCTGCTTCGGTCGCTCAAGGCACAGATTCCCTTTTTGGGCTCAGGGTAGAAGAACGGAGCCCACGCATCCACTCCGTCACGGCTCGGCGCGGAGTGCGGCGAGGATCGAGGCTGCGGACAGGGCCAACCCCGACGCAGTTCTCGGGCGGTAGGGCCACGCTCGATGGATCGCCGCCGCCAGCGTTTCCTCCGTCACCAGCACCGCGCCGTCGGGGATGGCGTCAAGGGAAGCCATGATCCGGCGGCCAACCACGACAGTCGGATGCGTCTCCCCAAGACACGACGCGAGATGCTCGACCGCGTCGGCAACGAACTCAGGCGCCCCATCCAGCACCGCCTTGATCTCGACTCCTGTCATCTCATGCCCTTCCTTGCCCGACTTTCCAGTCCGACGAGGGCCGCCACGATCCGCGCCGTCTCGCCCGGTGGGCACCAGTCTCGCATCGCCTCGCGGCAGAGTTGCAGCGCCGCGACTGCGCCTACGGCGATGCCGAGGAGGGCCGCGATCTTCTCGACCTTGGTCGGCTGGCGTAGCCATGGGTGCACCTCGACCGTCGCTTGGTCGCTGCTACGGACTCGTGACCGCGACGGTGACGGCGCCGGTGTTTGCGGCAACGGCTTCCGCGACCCAACTCGGCACCGCGATCAGGCCCGTGGGAATCGCCGGCGCTGCTCGCCTCGCCCCGACCATTGCCAGGAGCCGGATGGGTCGGTCGGGATCGGACTATAGGCGCCGCCTGGCGCGCCCGACATGCCAACCGCGATCGCAGGCCGACCGGACCGCTTTGGGAACCTAGCTGTGCCTCTGAGCACTCCTGCACTTGTCGCACAGTGGGCGCTCGCCGGTACCCGCTCGTAGGTCCTTGTCCTCGATCTTTGAGCCGTCCTCACAGTCGGGCCGGTTGTGGTAGCGCGGATGCGCCTCCTCGGAAGTCGTGTGGTAGGCGCCCCAATCCTTCCGCGCCTCTATCCCGTACCGGATCAGATTGTCCATCTGAGGATTCCTTGTGCCGCTTCCTTCTGGAAGGTGCCACGCTGGAGCCAACGCCCAGGTGCCCTCATGATGGGCGACACCCGCGAACGCCGCAAGCGGCTTTGCGATCCCCTGGCTCCCCGCCAGCCCGATGGTCGTCGCGGAGGGACATCGGCACTAGGGACCCTCCCATGACTCTAGTACCGACGCCGGGCAGTTTCGGAACCTTCTACAATGCCCCCTGCCTCAATTCCGGGGGATGTGTAGCTTTGGACCAGTCGCTCGTCCTTCTGATCTTCATCGTCGCCTTGATCGTGAACCTCGCGCTCCTTCTGCTCATCTTGCTCGCGGTACGGGCCGATTTGCGGCGGAATAGGAGCATCGGTGAGCGCGTTTCGGCCTCGGGTGACTACCTCGCTGCGATGCCCGAATCCTCATCGATACGCCCGTCGACGGCCGGCCTCGCGCCGAACCTCGTCGTGGCCGCGCCTGCCCCGTCGACTGCACCGGGCACGCTCGCTCCGACCTCTTCGACCTCCTTCCCTGCGATGGCTACCACGATAGACCGCGCCCCTGCCGACTCCGAACCCCCCTCCCCGCCCTCTGGGCGCTCGATGACCCCGCCCTACAGCGAGCCGCAGGCCGAATCGACGATCCCTCCCTTCGCGCACGGCGACGACGGACCTGAGCCGGGAGAAGACCCCAATGACGGGACTCTCATCGACTCGGCGACCGGCCTCGCCACCCGTCGAGCCTGGAACGAGGTTTTCCACCACGAGGAGCACCGCCTCGCCCGCTACGGCCGCGCGGTGACGCTCATGGTCGCGGAGCTCGACGGCCTGGACTCGCTGGCCGAGAGGCTCGGCCAGAGCGCCGCAGATCGGCTCATCCCGCCCGTGGCGGCCGCGATGAAGCGGAACGCCCGGGGGTCAGATTTCGTCGCGCGCACCGGGCACCAGCGCTTCGTCGCCTTGCTGCCTGAGACGGACGAGGTCGCCGCGATCCACTACGTCGAACGGGTGCGCTCCGCATGCGACATGTGGCTGGAGGCCGGCGGGCTCTCCATCCGCCTGGTCGTCGGCTGGGCGCAGCCGGTCGCCGGAGGGCACCTCGCCGATGCCCTGCGCCTCGCCGACGACCGGATGAACGCCGACCGGCGTCGCGTCAGGGCTGCCTCGGGGCACGCCTCCACGGAAGTATTCATCCACGACGAGGAATCATCTCGCCCGGTGATGTAACGAGGGCGACTTCGTGACGGTCCCGAGCTCGGCCTGAACCTGTCGAGGGGCGAGAGACCGGCGGTCAGCGGGGCGTCGCAACAGGGGTTTCTCCGTGCCCCAAGCGCCACCCAGCCCGGACGAGCCGGTTCGGCCTTTAAAGGGCCACGACGAATTCGCTTCCAGCCATCGAAGGACAGGCAGGCGGTCACGCTGGATCGCCTGCCTCACCGAATCTCGCGCGGGCGTCCCTTGGCGTCCACTGCCACGAAGACGAAGCGCCCGGTCGTGGTGACCGTGCGCGCGGCCGTCTGGCGGTCCTCCGCCTCGAGCACCACCTCGACGGAGATCGACGTTCGGCCCACGGCTGTGACGCGCGCGCTTGCCTCGAGGAAGGTACCGATTCGGACCGGAGCCCGGAAGTCGACGGCGTCGACGTGGGCGGTGACCACCGACCCACGGACGTAGCGGATGGCGGCAACGGCCGCGGCCTCGTCCATGAAGCGCATGGCTTCTCCGCCGTGGAGCGTGCCGTGCTCGTTGGCGTGGGCCGGCTGGACGAGACGGCCGAGGCGAGTAACAGGTCCGGGCGTGGGGAGGGGCTGCGGTGGCACGGGATCACCCTGACCTATTCCCCGGGATGGCGTCAAGTCCCTAAGCCACCCGGCTGACTCCGCGCCACTAACCGCCGGCCGCGACTCCCCGGGCGAGCAACTCGTCGTAGCGAGCGGGATCCACGTTTCCGCCGCTGAGGATGCATACCACGCGCCCGCTCGCCGGCAACTCATCCCCGTGGAACAGCCAGGCGGCCAGGGTCGTGGCGCCGGACGGCTCCAGCACGAGCCGTGCTTCCCACGACGCGCGGACCATGGCCCGGGCGATCTCGTCCTCCGTCACGGTCACGATGCCGTCGAGATAGCGGCGAAGCAACGCGAATGGTAGGTGGCCGATGTGGGTCGTGCGCTGGCCGTCGGCGATGGTGCGTCCGACCACCTTCGCCGGCCAGGCCACGATCTCACCCCGAGCCAGCGAGTCGCGGGCATCCGCGGCCAGGGCCGGCTCGACGCCGACCACGACCGCACCGGGCCGGAGCGACTTCACCGCCACGGCCACGCCGCTGGCTATGCCGCCGCCGCCGACCGGCACCAGGACGGTGAATGACCGGCCTTCGGCCTGGCGGCCACTCGGCCGTGCCGGCCCTCCCTCGTCGAGGGCGGCAAGCTGCTCGACGATCTCGAGTCCCACGGTCCCCTGCCCCGTGATCGTCGCCGCGTCGTCGTACGGCGCGACCAGCGACAGGCCCTCGACCCGTGCCAGATCGGCGGCCCGCTGGGACCGCTCCTCGCTCGACGGGCCTACGAAAACGATCTCCGCGCCGTCCTCCCGCACACGCTCCACCTTGATCAGCGGCGCGTCCGACGGCATCACGATCACGGCTCGGACCCCGAGGAGGCGGGCGGCGCGCGCAACACCCTGGGCGTGGTTGCCGCTCGAGTGGGCCACCACGCCCGCGGCCCGGCGTTCCGCCGACAGCGTGGCGATGTTGTAGTAGGCGCCACGCAGCTTGAACGCGCCGATCGGCTGGAGAGACTCCGGTTTCAGCCAGGCCCGGGTGTGCCCCAGCGGATCCCCGTCCTCGGGCCGCCCGAAGGGCAGAAGCGGCGTGCGCACGACCACTCCCCGGATCACCTCGGCGGCCGCGCGGATGGCGTCGAGGGTAACGAGCGCCGGCCGGTCGAGCCCGTCCGATGGAGAGTCAGACATCGGCGGCGCAATGGCCGGCGGCGCCGGTACGGGGGCGCCCGGCAGAGCCGATTTTCGCGAACGCATTTCCCGGCCACTATAGTGCCCGCCATCGCTCGCCCGCCGCGGCGTGGGAGCCACCCCGGCCGATGCCCGCTTCGCCATGGTACGTACCCGACCGGTATCCGGCCTTCGACCAAGCATCCGGGCGGCCGCGGCTGCGGACGTCGACCCGTCCCTCCTCATCTACTACTTCGGGACAGAGAAGCCCCGCCGGCGTTCGTCGAGATTGGGGCGACCCGCTACGATGTTCGAGGCTCGGCGTCAACCGAGGACGTCGATCAGCCTCTTTCGAGGAATCTTCCATGGCCATCGTGTTGGACGGCTCGTCCCTGTCCATCGAGCGGCTCGTTCGGATCGCCCGTGACAACGAGCCCGTCGAGCTGGACCCCGCCGCACTCGAGCGGATCCGCGTCTGCCGCGCCATGCTCGAGGAGAAGCTGGCAGCCCACGAGATCATGTACGGCACGAACACCGGGATCGGCGAGTTCTCGGAGGTAGCGCTGGACGACGAGCAGGTCCGCCAGTTCCAGCGCTTCCTGGTCTACAACCACGCTGCCGGCATCGGAGAACCCGCACCGATCGAAGTAGTGCGGGCGGCTATCACCGGCCGGATCAACGTTCATGCCCACGGCAACTCCGGGTGCAGACCGGAGATCACGCTGGCCCTCCTCGAGATGCTGAACCGCGGCGTGACGCCGGTCGTATGCCAGCGCGGCTCCGTCGGGGCGAGCGGAGATCTGGCCCCGATGGCCCAGGCGGCGCTGCTGCTCATGGGTGAGGGCGAGGCGTGGTTCGCGGGCGAGAGGCTGCCAGGCCACGTCGCGATGGAGCGCGCCGGGATCACGCCGCCCGGCCTGCAAGCCCGCGACGGGCTGGCGACGATCAACGGATCGAACGTGATGACGGCGATGAGCGCGCTGCAGCTGTGGGACATCGACCGCTGGCTTCGCCAGGCCGAGATCGCGGCGGCAATGACGCTCGAGGCGCTGATCGCGAACATGAAGCCGTACGACGTCCGGCTCCACGAGCTGCGCGGCTTCCCCGGCGCAATCCGGGCCGCGCGTGCGATCGGGCGAGTCCTGGATGGAAGCGACCTGCTGGCGGGCCGCATCAAGACGAAGGTGCAGGACGCCTATTCGATGCGGTCGACACCGCAGGTGATCGGCGCCGCGCACGACGCCGTGTCCTGGGCGTGGAAGCAGGTAGAGACCGAGCTCAATGGCGTCGGCGACAACCCGATCTTCCTCCCGGACGCGCGCGTGACGCTCACCGGCGCCAACTTCCAGGGGACCCCCATCGCGCTGCCGATGGAGATGATCGGCGCCGCGGTCACCATGGTCTGCGTCCTCTCGGAGAGGCGCCTGAACCGGCTGACGAACCCGGCCCTATCAGCCGGGCTGCCGGCGTTCCTCACCAAGGGCGCGGGCATGTTCTCCGGGATGATGCTGAGCCAGTACACCGCGGACAGCCTGATCGTCGAGCAGCGCATCCTGTCCGCTCCCGCCGCGATCCAATCGATCCCCGCCGCCGCCGACCAGGAGGACTTCGTGTCGATGGGGATGAACACCGCGATCAAGAACGGCCAGATCCTCGACGACGCGTACGGCGTGCTGGGCATCGAGTTCATGGCCGCCGCGCAGGCGCTCGATTTCCGGGAGTTCGCGCCGGGCGTGGGAACGCGGACGGCCCACGACGTCGTCCGGCGGCACGTGGCCCACCTCGATGTGGACCGACCGCTGCACCCCGATCACACCGAGATGCAGCGCCTCGTTCGGACGGGCGAGATCCTCGACGCGGTCGAGGCGGCGGTGGGTCCGCTCGGGTAGCAACGGCGACCTTCGGCGGCGAGGCGGAGCCTGAACGAGCCGAGGCCGCCCGGCCATGGTGCCGTTGACCTGGTCGGTCGCCCGCCGGATGACCGCCGCCTTCTGAGCGTCGGCCTGAGCCTGGGTGAGCGTGCCGGCCTTAACCTGCGCGGCGAGCGCGCCACGCAGGTCCCCAGGACCTTCGGGCTACGTACGGGTACTCAACAGAGTCGCATCAAGTGGATAGGATTGACCCCGATGCGCGCCCCCTGTAGGACCCCGAGCTGGGGAATGATATGAGCGAGCCTGGGTTTGGGACGGACCCGGGCCACGCCCGCTTGCTTGGCCTGCTGGCCGTTGCCTGCGCCTTGGCCACGTTGCTTCTGTTGGCCGGGGAGCTTGTCGCCGCCCCGGGTCCCCAGGTGCCCGGCCTGTTCGCGATCACCGCCTCGTGCGGCGCGACGCTGGTGGCCGCGGCCGTCCTACTCCGGCGAGGCAAGTGGGGATACGGTCTCAACATCGCCGGAGTCGTCCTGATGCTGCTCGGGATCGCAGCCGGCGCCCTGGTGCCCGACGGCCTCTACGCCGCCGCGATCCTCCCGCTGGCCGGTGCGGTGCTGACACTGCCATCGCAGCGCGGCCGGCTGCTGACGGCGACGTTCGTCCTCGCCTTCGCGGCGAGCCTGGCCGGCGAGGCGGCCGCGTACCTGTACGGCGGGATGTCCGGCGTCGCCGGCACCGTGGACTGGCGGCAGCTGATGGTCGGATCAGGCGTGATGGCGGCGTTCCTTTACGGGCTGGTGTGGTGGGTCAGCGATCGCTGGTGGTCGGCGACCGCGAGTGCGGAGCACGCGCTGACGAGCCAGCGAAGGCTTCTGGAGGTCAATGAGCGGCTGCTCTCGACACTCGATCCCGAAGCGGTGCTCGGCCTCATCGCGGACGCGCTGAAGCCGGTCCTTGCCTACGACAACCTCACGATCTACCGCGTCGATCGAGGCGCCGGCGTGCTGAGGCCCGTGCTGGCGCGCGACCGCTTCGCCGATCTCATCCTGGGCTCGACGTTCTCGCTCGACACAGGGGTCACGGGGTGGGTGGTCCAGCATGGCGAGGCCCAATGCGTCAACGACATCCTGCTTGATCCGCGCGCCGCCACGATTCCCGGCACCCCCGACGAGCCCGAGTCCCTCATCGTCGTCCCGCTCCTGGCGCGCGGCGAGGTCGCGGGCACGCTCAATGTCGGTCGGATGGGCAAAGCCGAGGCGCACTTCAGCCCCGGCGAGTTCGAACTGGCGCGGCTCTTCGCCGGTCAGGCATCCATAGCCCTCCAGAATGCCGAGACCCATCGCGCGATGTGGGACCGCGCGGAGACCGACTCGCTCACCGGGCTGCGCAACCGCCGCGCCTTCGATGAACGCCTCGATGCCCTGGTGGCCAACCCAGCGGCGCAGCCCTTTGCGCTGATCATGGTCGATCTGGACGGCTTCAAGGACTACAACGACCGGCACGGCCATCCGTCCGGCGACATCACGTTGCAGGCTGTCGGCCGGGCCATTGGCTCGGCCGTCCGGGAATGGGATCTCGCCTTCCGCTACGGAGGCGACGAGTTCGCGATCCTGCTTCCGCATACGGACGCCGACCCGGCAGTGCAAGTCGCAGAGCGCATCCGGCACGCGATAGCGGAACTCGGCCCGATGGATGGAGGGACGATCACCGCCAGCGCTGGAGTGGCCTGCCATCCCATCCACGCGGACTCCAAGGCCACGCTGGTTGACGCGGCCGACGCCACGCTTTACCGGGCCAAGGCGGCGGGCGGGGATCGCACCGAGGTCTGCGACACTAGAGCCTGAGCATCTCCTATTTCGCGTGCCGTGAGCGGCCGAACCTCGAGCGGCCTGCCAGTCGCAACATGAGCAACCTTGGTGGGCGCCGCGGGACTCTCATGCCAACCAGGCGACGTGCCAGACACGCCAGAGCGAAGTCGGGTCGGAGAGCGGGTCCCCGTGCACGAGGCAGAAGTCGGCCGAACCGCCCTCGCGAATGGCGCCCGCGTCGGGTTCGCCGAGCAG
>JBGQBD010000079.1:0-10369 GCA_041494645.1 Candidatus Limnocylindria bacterium | reverse complement strand
TGATCCACGGGGCTCAGGACCATGGCGTGCCGGTCGAACATCTCGACCTCATCGCCGCGGCGGCTGCCGAGAGTCGAGGCGAAGGCGACCCCCCGGTCGAGACTCTGACCCTGCCGGACTTCGGCCATCGGTGGCTCTACGAAGCGCCCGAATTCCGCCGGAGGGTGGCCCGGTTCTTCGCCGAGGCTCTCGGCGGCCCCATCTCCCCGGCGGTCGCGGCGGAGCGCGCCGTGGCCTGCGTGGTCGAGCGCCCACCGGATCCTGTCTTCGGCTTCGGGGCGCTGCCGGCCACCGCCACTCTTCGCTGATCGGCACCGCGCTCAGCGCTCGTACACCATCATCCGGAGGCTTCGATGGACACCTGGCAGGCGATCGACACGATACGCACGGTCCGGAAGTTCGAGGAGCGCCCGCTCCAACCGGAGCATCTCGACCGCATCCTCAACGCCGGCCGTCGCGCCGGCAGCTCCAAGAACACGCAGCTGTGGGACTTCGTCGTGTGCACGGACCGCGCCCATCTGGTGGCTCTGGCGGAGGTAGGTCCGTACGCCGGTCACCTTGCGGGAGCGGCCGCCGCGGTGGCCCTGGTCGTGCCGGACCCCGCGACTCACGATGCGCCGTACTCGATCATGTGGGACCTGGGTCGGGCGGCGCAGAACATGGTCCTGACTGCCTGGGAGCTCGGCATCGGCAGCGTCCCGGCAACGGTCTACCGCCAGGACCTGGCCCGCGAGCTGCTGGGGTACCTGGACGACCGCTGGTGCGAGTTCCTTCTCTCCTTCGGATATCCCGCCAACCCCGAGGCGCTGACCTGGCCCAAACGAGCCGGCGGCAGGAAACCGCTCGAGGCCGTCGTTCACACGGAGCGTTGGTAGGCCGCCCGCCAGCCACAGCAAACGCGGCGCGTCTTAGCGCAGGTCGGCGTGCCGGATCAGCTGTTCTCGGACGAGGTGGGGATTGACAAGGCCAGTCTCGCTCGTCCTGTCCTCAAACCAGGTGCATCCACTGGGCGAGCAGCACCAGGACGAGCACGAGTAGCCAGACATAGAGGACCACCATGAACCCTACGGCGCCTTCTACGACTGGCTCGCTGTCTTCCCTGTGCCTGGGCGGTTGCCATTCGCTGGGCCGGTCGTAGAAGCTGCCGGGGCCGTGCGTGGGTCTCGGGTTGCCCGGTGGGTGATCGCGGAGCATCACTCGCCGCCCTTCTGGCCCAGTGGATCGAGCGACAGCGTGCCCCCAGCGACCGTACCGACTGCCAACGACGAGAGGACGACGGCCGCCGCCAGGGTCAGAGCATGCTGCGACACGTGCATCCTCCTCGGGAGGCGTCCACGAGGGTCGGTCTCGCCAGTGGCTCGGCGCGGTCCCGGCGGCCAGGGTTTGGGCCGCGTGTCTGAGCCTCACTCGCTCAGTGCATATTCTCCCACGCGTGTGAATGGTCCCAAGGACCACGACGGCGCGTACAGTGTCTCGACCTCGACACTTCTCCGGCACACAGGCCGGATTGGGATTCGTGCACTCGTTCTTCGCCGAGCTAGAGCTACCACGACGGGCGCTGGTGGGTCACGGGCCAGGCAGCAGGCGAGCGCGGCGCGTCTCGGTGAAGGTCGACCTACCGACGAGACTATCGTGTGGGTTTTCACGTCTGCTTGGCCGCACTCGACGACGCTCCGCGACCGATCGCCGGCGCCGGCGCTGCCCGAGCCGGAGACTACTCACCTTCGTGGAGTGGCTCCAAGATCACGACCGCCGTTTCGGAGGACCTCAGGGTCGCATACGCGTCGACGTCGTCACCCACATCGCGCCACATAGCCCACAGGCGTGCTCGTTCGTTTCCCTGCGCCGCGCGGCGCGCACCGACCGCGATCCATCGGCCAGGTCGACGCTGGCGACGGGGTGCGCCTGGAGGTTGAGCCACCAGGCCGGCTCGCCATCTGCCCAGCCATTCATGGCCAGGGTGACCAGGTTCGGCCCGTCCTCCTAGTAACCGAGGATCGCGATGCGCTCCCTGCCCGTGCGGCGCCCGATCGTCTTGAGGCGCATGGTGCCCCACTTATCGGTTTTCGGACGCCACAGGCCACGTCTGCCACCGGTCAGGCGATAGATGGCACGGTGAACCGCCCAAGCCAAGCGGATGAACCAGCGGGGAGGGAGTCGCGGGGTTCTATTGGGCCTTCCCGACACGTAACGGTCCTCCCTCTGCGGACCCACATGGTCCGCTAACTCGGCGGCCCGTACAACGTGGCAGCCCTGCCGAGCTCGAAGAAGTGGTTCCGCCTCCTCGACCGACCTCGAACGTCAGGCCGCAAAAGGTGGGACCGCCTCAACCCGGGCTGAGTCCAGTACCGCGGCAAGGCCGAGCTAGCCGGACCTAGTGGTTCCGGCAGTCCACCCAGACGACAATTGCGCTGCTGGCGTCCATCCCCATCGAACAGCCACGCCCCAGCGAACCGGACCCCTTTGACTTCCTGTGGCTGCGGGAGGCAATCCGGCCAGCTCGAGGCGTAGGCCGGAGATCGAAGCAATCACCGGCGAGGCAGCCCTCCTACAAGCCGTTCGACTTGCCCCGTAGGTTGTCACATCTACGACACACGGATCCAGACCCGTCATTGACAATGATCCCTGCTAGACAGTAGGTCCGGCTGTTTGGGTAGCCGGTGAATGGCCGGCCTGGCAGACGGGCTCAAGTCTCTGTATGAGGTCCGATGGTCATGGGCGAGGGGATTCTGACTGGCCCGCCGATCACCGCACTCATCGCCACTCGCAGTGGCGAGACCTTGGTCGAACTCCTGGATCGGGCGGTGGCCCGCAACCCCGGAGACCCAGTCTTCGTCATGCCGCGTGGGCCTGTCCTCGAGCACTGGACCTACGATGAGTTGGAGAAGGCGAGCCTCCGGGTAGCCGCCACGCTGTCGGCTCGCGGAGTGAGAACTGGCGACCGGGTGGTCACCTGGGCGGCTAATGACCCCTGGCTGGTTGCGGCCTATTTCGCCATCTGGCGCTTGGGGGCGGTGGTCGTGCCCCTGGACCTGCGCATGGCCCCGGAGGTGGCACTCCGCATAGGGCGGGCTGCAGAACCGGTCCTCACCCTGGTGGGCCCCGATGTCGCCGCGTCGTCTGCTGCCGCCTTGGGCGTCCCGGTCATAGGGGTCGATGCCGCGTCACTCACCGCGGAGCCAATAGGACAGCTGCCGCCACCGCCAACGTCCTCAGATCTGGGCGAGGTGTTGTTCACGAGCGGCACAACCAGCGACCCTAAGGGGGTCATGCTGACCCATGGGCAGTTGATCCACAGCGCTCGCACGATCGCGATGACCGCCGGCGTGCGGCGCGAGAGGGCGCTGGCCCTGATCCCTCTGTCACACATGTACGGGCAGATGGTGCCTCTGTTCTACGGCTTGATGTGCGGCTGCCAGCTCACCTTCCTGCCCAGCCTGACTCCTTCGGCCCTCCTGACGGCCATGAAGCGAGACCGCATCACCGTGCTCACAGCCGTGCCCGCTTTGCTGCGCCTGCTCATGGACGGGGTGGAGGCCGAGGCCGTGCGGACCGGACAAACCCAACAAGTCTACCGTCTCCGGGCTCTGTCACGCCATCTTCCGATGAAGACCCGACGGCTGCTTTGCCGACCGATTCTGTCCCGCTTCGGTGGGGAGTTGGCCACCATCACCTGTGGTGGAGCGACCCTGCCAGCCGAACTTCAGAGGGCCTGGGAGTCAATCGGGATAGCCGTGGTCCAGGGTTACGGAGCCACCGAATGCGCCAGCATCACCGGCCACACCCGCAATTCGCGACGACCTGGAACGGTGGGGCTGCCTCTGGCCGGCATGGAGGTGTGCATCGCGCAGGACGGCGAGTTGTTGGCTCGTGGGCCGAACATGATGTCCGGTTACTGGCGCAAACCCGAGCAGACGGCCCTGGTCCTGGCCGGGGGCTGGGCCCACTCTGGGGATGCTGCGGAGATAGACCGCCACGGCGAGATAGTGATCCGCGGACGCACCCGTGACCGCATTGCCCTGCCCAACGGTCTCAAGGTCTATCCCGAGGACATAGAGGTCGTCCTGGCAAGATCGGATGCAGTCTCCGCCGCCGTCCTGATCGAGGCCGAGCCCGGCCGCCTGGCGGCCATCCTGCTGCCAGCCGGCGCAGCCGATGACGACGCCCTCGAAGCTGCCGTCAAGCGGGCCAATGCCTCCCTGTCTCCGCAGCAGCGCGTTCGCCGGTGGGTCCGATGGGAGGAGGCCGACTTTCCCCGTACCCACACTCTCAAGGTCCGGCGGGAGGAGGTGAAGGCATGGTACGCGAGTCGCTTCGACGCAGCCCAAGACTGACCGTTCCCGGGCCAGCAACGAAAGGGTCACAAGAGTTCTGGGCCCTTGACATTCTGGCCGGCGCGCCAATGGTTGGCCAGCTGCCATTCTGCCGCGGAGACACAGTCCGGTGAATCTTTACGCTTCCAAGAGCGCCATCAACGCCCGTCTGCTGCCTGTTGTCGATCGCTTGTCGGCGGCCGGGATTAGCCCTGACCAGATCACCCTGGCGGCCATCCCAGTCGCCCTGCTAGGGTCTGCAGTCCTGCTGGCCTCGCCGGCTCAGCCCATGGCTTTGCTGGCCGTGCCGGTGCTGATTGTTGGGCGGCTGCTTCTCAACCTGCTCGACGGCAATCTTGCCCGGCGGAGCGGTCGGATGCATCCCCGTGGCGAGCTATTCAACGAAGTCGGCGACAGGCTGGCCGACACCGCCTTCCTTGCACCGGTGGCCTTCTTGCCCGGAGCCTCGGCCCCGATAGTCCTCTTTGGGGTGATGGCTGCGCTTCTGGCGTCCTATGTGGGGATAACCACACGAGCCGCCGGCGGCCCGCGACTTTATCGCGGGGTGCTGTCCAAGCCCGGCCGCATGATCCTGTTGGCGGTGTGCAGCCTGTGGGCCTTGTTCGCTGGCCCCGTCACCCCTTGGGCTGTGTTCGGCCCCTTGCTCCTGGCCGGGGGCTTACTGACCCTGGCCGAACGGCTGTTCATGGCCATCCGCACGCTGGAGTAGGAGCAATGACTCCTCTGGACCAGGCGTCCGCGATACTGCTGATCGGATCGGTCGCAGGGCTGGTCGGCGCGGTCATTTTCGCCCTGGCGCGCCGCGGCCGCCCTGGAGGCCTGAGCTCGCGCACTGTTCTGGCCCGAGGGGGCTCGTATGCCCTCCTGGCATTGCTTCTGAATGCGGCGGCCCGTACTGGGGTACCGGGGATGGTGATCCTGACCGGGGCTATGTCAGCGGCGGGGCTTTACGAGTGGGGCCGCATGTTCGGCCTGCCGCTGCACCATCGCATCGCCATCATCATCGCAGGGGTGCTGATCATCGGCGGCATCGGCCGTGAGGGGGTGCATGCCACCGACTGGCTCGTAGGGGGACTGGTGCTGATCGGTGCTCTGTGGCCCGTGGTCCGCTCCGACACTGGGCGAGCCATCCGGGACTTGGGGACTGCGGCAGTCGGCGTAGCCCTGATCCCGGTGCTGCTGGCCCACGGCGTGGCCCTGGTCGTGGAGCGCGGCGGAGCCGGTGGAGCTCTGTTCTTGTCCCTCGCCACGGCCTGCGCCTTCTCCGACGTTGCGGCCTTCGTGGTCGGCAAGACCTGGGGACGCCATCAGTTGGCCCCGACTCTGTCCCCCAACAAGACACGGGAAGGGATGGTCGGCAACGTCGCCGGAGCAGCCGTCGGACTGGCGGTCTTCGCCCCAGCCCTTGTGGGGGTCTATGGCGCGCCTTTCCTCTTGGCCATGGTCCCAATTGTGGCCCTCGGCTCGGTGTGGGGCGACCTCCTCGAGAGCGCCGCCAAACGCGAGGCCGGGGTCAAGGACGCGGGCCGCTGGCTGCCTGGGTTCGGCGGAATACTGGACCGCATTGACTCGCTGCTGATCACCGTGGCCCTGGCTTATTGGATAGCCCGCCTCTTTGGGGTGCCGCTGTGAGCCGCCCGTCCGGCTGGCAGTTCTCGGTCCCTGCTTGCGCCGCGCGGGAGGTCACCGCCCGGCTTGTTGGCCCCTTCCTGGCCCATCTGCTTCGGGGTCCAGCGGTACGGGGAGCCGCGCATCTCGATGAGCTAACCGGGCCGGCCCTGATCTGCCCAACCCACGCCAGCCATTTCGATTTCTCGGCCCTGCGCCTTGCTCTGGGCCCCAAGCACCGCCGGCGCATAGCGGTCACCGCCGCGGCAGACTATTTCACGGTCAGCCGTCTGCGCTGGTTCTTCGCGGCCTGGCTTGGGGCCTTCCCGTTCGACCGCGGGGGGCGGGGAGCCAGAAGATCCCTGGAGGCGGCCGAATCCTTCCTATCGGAGGGTTGGCATGTCCTGGTCTTTCCCGAGGGCACCCGTTCGCTCAGCGGCGAGATCGGTCCGTTCCGGCCCGGCATCGGCCTGCTGGCTGTCCAGACTGGTTGCCAGGTGCTTCCGGTGCGCATAACCGGCATAGCCAAGGTCCTGCCCAAGGGGTCCCGACTACCCCATCGCGCCCCGGTCGAAGTCCGCTTCGGCGCGCCCATCCGCGCCCAAAGTGGTGAGTTGCCACGGGACTTCACCGAGCGCCTGGAATCGGTCATCCGCGCCCTGTAGGAGTCCGCAATGTCGCTGCGCCGCCTTAGCCCCCGCGAATACCTGGTCAACCTGGCCGGAGTGGTGGTGTCCATGCCGGTCTATTCGCGCCGCGAATGGGCTTCCCGCCCCGACCTCGACTCTTTTGCCCTGCGCCGAGCAAGAGAGATGGCCGTGTGGGCTGAATCCAGGGTCCCTATCTACCGCGAGCTTTATGGACAGGCCGACGCGCGGCCGGAGGGCATCAGAACCCTCGACGACTACCGCCGCTTGCCACTGATGGACAAGGATGCGGTGCGTGCCGGATATCCAGCCCGTTCAGTAGCCGAGGGGATCGATCTGCGGCGCTGCCTGCTGTCGACTTCGTCGGGCTCGTCGGGCCGCATGATGACAGTCCCCCATCTGGCCGACCGCTTCTGGCCCTACCTCGTGTCTGGGCAGAGAATGCTCCGCTGGGCGTCGGCTGACCACTATCCTTTCTGGTATCGCCAGGCCTACGTCTATACCTCGGAGTATCCGCTGCTACGCGTTCTGGGGCTATATCCCATGAAGTTCATCCCCACCGCGGCGGACCCAGAGCGAATGCTGGAAGCCCTCGAGGCCTTGCGACCACACATCCTCCACACGTATCCGACCGTCTTGCGGGACCTGGTGGCCCTCTCGCCGGCACGTATGTCCGCCCTTCGTCTGCGAGGAGCATCGGTGGGCAGCGAACTCTCCACCCAGGCCGAGCGGGACGCCTGGGCCGAGATCCTGGGCGTGCGGGTCTGCGACGAGTACAGCACAGAGGAGCTGGGCAGAGTCGCCAGCCAGTGTCCGCAGGGGAGTTACCACCTCCACGAGGACGTAGTCCTTACCGAGATCGTCGATGAAGAGGGCCGCCCCACTTCCGACGTTGGCGAAGTGGTGGGCACCGAGTTGCACAACCACGCAATGCCCTTCGTCCGCTATCGCCAGGGCGACCTGGCCCGTATCTCGGACCGGGCTTGCCCATGCGGCCGACACACCCGGCTTCTCACCGATCTCGTAGGGCGACGCAATGACGGCTTCCTGCTGCGCGACGGCACGAGGCTTTCGGCCGGATTCCTGCTCGACGTCTCCTACCGCGCCATCTTGGGGCTGGCCGAGGAAGTGGTCAGCGCCTATCGCTTCGTGCAGAAGGACCCCGACAGCGCCGTGTTCGAGGTCGTCGCGGGCACGGCATGGGGCGACCACTCTGAAGGCTTGATCAAAGCCGCCCTGGCCTCGGAACTGCCCGCGGCCCTGGCGGTATCGGTCGCGCTCGTGCCGGAGATCTCGCGCTCCGCCGGCGGCAAACGTTCCACGGTGGTCCGGGACTTCGCCCAATGACGATCCTTTTCACCCGGGCCTGGGAAGACGACCGACTGGATCTCGAGCTGCTCTGCTCTCCGGGGCAAGAAGTCCTTGTGGTTGCGGCCGCCGGAGATGCCGCCCTGGCCCTGGCCGCCGGGGGATCCCGTGTCATCGCGGTCGACACCAACCCAGACCAACTGGCCCTCGTGAGTCTCAAGCTGGCGGCCGCCGGGGTCCTCGACGAGGCGACTCTGTATCGCTGGTTCGAGGTGGGCGCAGACCCCTCTGCACCCGCTGTGTATCGGGAATTGGTCCGCCCACTGTTGCCCGCCACAGCGGCCGTCTTCTGGGACGGTCACATTGAGGCTGTTGTCGGCGGCTTCCATACCCACTCGGGCGTGGGCCGGCCCTTTGCCCGCCTCGGCCGACTGGCGCGCCTGATATGTCCCGGCCTGACCACCCTGATTGAGACGGCCCCCGACCCGTCCGCTCAGTCGGCCTCCTGGCGCAAGCACGTCGCTCCACGCCTCTTTGGTCCTCTGACCCACGCCGCAATGCGCCACACGCGGCTGCTAGCCCCCTTGGCCCCAAACCGGGCCGAGCTCGACCGCATGCGAACCGGGGGTTGGTCCCATGGCCTGGTGGAGCGGATCGATGGGGTGGTCGCCAGGGGCCTGATACGCCGCCATCCCTGGTGGCGTCCGGTCTTCGCCGGTCGTCCGGCCGATCCCGGCGACGGGGCTGCCTGGCTCGATGGAGGCCGCGGCGGGTTGGATCTGACGCTCATGGGAGCCGATCTTGCCGCCGCGCTGGCATCGCGGCGTTCGGCCTCATTGGCTGCGGCATCGCTGTCCAACGTTCCGGACTGGCTTGATTCCCGAGGCATCGAGTCGCTGGCCGCGGCTGCCTCCGGCGCTCTGCAACCCGGCGGGCGGCTCCTTGTCCGCCGGGTCGTCCGGCCCGCGGAAGACGCCTTCGTCCGCGCCGGACTGATCCGCGATCCCGTTTCCGACTCCCTGGTAGCCCGAGAGCGGACTGCCTTATACGAAGCAGTGGACCTCTATCGCAAGCCTGAGAACTGATCTGTCCGCCGTTCCGGATAACAACCCGGCGACGTTACCTCAGGTACAGGGCGTAGGTCGCAACGTAGGCAGCGACGTAGAGCCCGAGCACCATGCGCTCGTGCCGCCGAAGGAAATCGGGGGCCAGCGTCCCCAATCCGGCTTGCGCGAGGGCCAGCGGAGCGATGCGCGATATGCGGTTGAGGATCACGGCCGGAAGGAAGCCATTTGGGGAGACCGCGCCGTTGGCCCAGGCGAAGGTAAAGACCTTGAGCGGCGTGCCGGGGCCGAAAAGAAGAAGGCACGAGGGGTTGCCCGAGGCCACGGTCCGTGACGCGGCGGTCACCATAGGCTCGTTTATCCCAGGCAGCCCCAGGAGGAGATGCCGTACCGCCTCCGGGTCGGCCATCGTCAGGCCGTAGAGCAGCAGGCTGCCAGCGAGAGAACCCAGGCACAGGGCCGCGAAAAGGATCAGGAAACGTCGCGGGGCGGCCAGCAGTAGCAGGCCCAGGAGCACATCCGGTATCACAGGAAGAGCCACCGCCTCGGCCAAAGCCCACAGGAAAATGGCCAGGGGACCGGCCCGTCCATTAGCAAAGCGAGCCAGGTTGGACAGAAGTGAGAGATTAGCTGAAGGACTCACCGATCCGGGATCTCCGATCTCGAAAGCCGCGCCCGCATGACGTAAAGGGCCCGACCCGACACACCCGACCCGACACACGTGACATTACCCTGGGGCGTCTATTCCCACCGAGCCGTCGGGCTCGCCTAGCCCATCCCCGGTTCGTCAATGTTGCCGGGGAGTCTCCAGCCGACCTCACGGACGGCCCCTTTCGCTTGAGGTGGGTAGCCCAGGTTCGTTCTTCTGGGACATTCCGTGGGACTTGACGATCCTCTACGCCGACTGCGCTAGACTCCTTGACAGTCCGACCTCCCCACACGTACCGGAGATTTCTACCGGACGGGACGCCTACAAGTCTGGGGCCGGTGATCGACTTGAACTTGTGAGGGTGCCGGGGGGTTCCACATCGCCGGGCGCTCTGGTCGCTATTACGGGGGGCGGCGTCGGCGTAGCACAGCCGCAAGTGGCCCCGCATCCGCCCAAGACGATCGGCAAGACCAGCACGGCCACGATGCGGATCCGGACAGACATCGCGCTCTCCCCTTGCTCGTGCCCGATGCATTTCTTTGGCAATGACATCGGCCACCACCTGGAGGGGCCGGTAGGAGACCGCCGACTAGCTACTCCCAGCGGAATGTGCGAGCGGCCACGGCGAGGCAGACGACCAGCCAGCCGGTCAGGATGGCCAGGTCGACCCCGAGCGGCGCCACCTGAGTGCCGTTGACCATGACCTGCCGCAACGCGTCGCCCAGGTAGGTGAGCGGCAGGAGCCGCGCCACGCTCTGA
>JBGQBD010000078.1:0-10592 GCA_041494645.1 Candidatus Limnocylindria bacterium | reverse complement strand
CGAGCCGGCGCGCGGCGTCGCCACCTCGTAGGGGAGGGCCGACGATGCGAATCGTCAGCGTCGTCGGCACGCGACCGCAGCTCATCAAGGCGGCCGCTCTGCAACCCGTCCTGCGCCGCAACCACGTCGAGATCTTCGTCGACACCGGCCAGCACTACGACGAGACGATGGCCGGCGATTTCTTCGGCGAGCTGCGCCTGGCGCGGCCCGACCACTCCCTCGGGATCGGCGGGGGCGGCCACGCCGACCAGACCGGCCGAATGCTGATCGCCCTGGAGCCGGTGCTGCTTGAGGCCGCGCCCGATGCGGTGCTGGTCTACGGCGACACCACCTCCACCCTGGCCGGGGCTCTGGCGGGGGCCAAGCTCGGAATTCCTGTCGCCCACGTCGAAGCCGGCCTGCGCTCCTTCGACCGACGCATGCCCGAGGAGCTGAACCGCATCGTGGCGGATCGTCTCTCACGCTGGCTGTTTGCCCCGACCGCAGCCGCCGTCGCCAATCTGGCCGCGGAGGGGATCACGGCCGGTGTCGTCCTGGTCGGCGATCTGATGCTCGACCTGGCCGCCCGCGTCTCGGCCGAGGTGCGCAACCCGGCGACGCTGGCCGAAGTCGGAGCGAGGCTCGGCCTCCGGCTACGCCCCGGCGCCTACCTCCTGGCGACGATTCATCGGGCCGAGAACCGGGCTCCGGAGGCGATGGCCGCCTGGACCGGTCTCCTCGGCGCGGTGGCTTCGGCCGATCGCCCCATCATCTTCCCCCTCCACCCGGGCACGCGGGCCGCGCTGGCCACGGCCGGAATCGCCCTCCCCGACGGAGTCGTCGTCGTCGAACCCGCTGGCTACGCCGCGTCGCTGGCGCTGCAGCTCCATGCCGCCGCCGTCCTAACGGATTCGGGCGGCGTGCAGCGGGAGTCGGCCTGGCTGGGCGTCCCGTGCCTGGTTCTGCGGACGACGACCGAGTGGCCCGAGACGGTCGGCGGGGTGGGCAGCTCGGCCGTACTGGTGGGCCTGGACCGCGACGCCGCCGTTCGCGAGCTGGAGGCTCGGGCGCCGCTGGCGCGTTCCGCGGAGCTAGCGGCCGAGCGCGCCCGGACGCTCCATCTCACCGGCCCCGGCGCGGCGGAGAGAATCTCGGCCGTCCTCGCCGTGGGCCCCGCCGGCGGAGATCGGCCGTGACCGCCTCGGCGCCGCGCGGCCCGATCTGCATGATCGTCCATGCCTACTACGAGGAGGACGCCCGCGTCCGGCGCGAGGCGGAGAGTCTCGTGGCCGCCGGCTGGGAAGTGGATGTCTTCGGCCTGCGGCGCCCGACCGAGCCGGCCTCGGCGGTGGTCCAGGGCGTGAACCTGCGACGGTTGCCCGTCCGGCGCCACCAGGGCGCGGGCCTGTCGGTGTATCTCGTCGAGTACGGGGCCTTTCTCCTGCGCGCGCTGTGGGCCGCGACGCGGGCCCATCGCCACCGCCGCTACGAGCTGGTCGAGGTTCATTCGCTGCCGGACTACCTGGTCTTCGCCGCACTGCCGATGAAGCTGGCCGGGGTGCCCGTTCTGCTCGACCTCCACGAGGCCATGCCCGAGTTCTTCCGCAGCCGCTTTCCCAGGGCGGCCAATCCGATCAGCTATCGGCTGCTCCGGCTGCAGGAGAAGCTGTCCATCGCCCTGGCCAGCGAAGTGCTGACGGTGAACGAGCCGCTGGCCGAACGCCTTCGCGGCCTCGGCACCCGAGCGGACCGGCTGACCGTCATCCTCAACAGCCCAGATCTGCGGCTCTTCGACCCGGCCGCGCACGCTCGCCGCAGGTTCATGGCGGACGGGAAGCTGCGCCTCGTCTACACCGGCGCGCTCACCCCGACCTACGAGCTGGACGTGGTCCTGCGGGCCGTGGCCTCGCTGGCCAGGACCCGGCCTGCCTTGCCCGTGGAAGCCGTCTTCTACGGCCGGGGCGACGCCCAGGCGCCGCTCGAGACGCTGGCCGCGGAGCTCGGCATCGCCGGCCGGGTGAGCTTCCCCGGCCGGATCCCGATCGAGGAAGTCCCGCCGGTCGTGGCCGCCGCGGACATCGGCGTGGCGCCGACGCGGCTGGACCCGTTTACGGGGATGAGCCTGTCCACCAAGCTGCTCGAATACGCCGCCATGGACAAGCCCGTCGTGGCGTCGCGCCTGCCGACGGTGGAGCGCTACTTCGACGCCGGCACGCTCGCGGTCTACGAACCGGGCGACCATGAGTCGCTCGCAGCCACGATCTTGCGCCTCGTCGACCATCCCGCCGAGCGACGAGCTCGCGTCCGGAGAACTCGCCGGCGGGTGGAGGAGCTCAGCTGGACGAGGCAGGCAGAAGCCTATCTGCGGGTCGTCCGCCGCATGGTCGCGGATGCTGGCAGCCGCAGATCCCGCCGAAGCGCCCGACCGTAGGCCTGCCCAGGGCCGGTTCGTCGTCCACCGCCGGGCCGCCGCCACCCGTTTCAGGAAGCGGAATGCGGTAGCATACGGCTCCGTTACCCGGCCTGCCTTGCCGGTCTATGCTCGCACCAGGACGCCCAGATGACCGTACGCCCTCGATATGCCCCCAAGCCCATGCGGCGCCGCCCCCGTCGCGATGACACGCGCCGGGCCATCCTCCTGACGATCATCTTCGTGGCGGCCATCGCGGTCTCGCTGTCCCTGGTCGCCGGCGTGTTCGCGGCAAACTACTACGCGGACCACGGGGCGCCCATCGCGTCGGTCAACGGGGAGGCCATCAGCAAGGACGCGGTCAGGGATCGGGTGGCCCTCAACGTTTCCCGCGACAAGCGTCAGGTGCAGGACTACCTCGTTCTCCGGAACCAAGGCAAGATCACGCCGGACGAGTATACGGCCGTCTCGTCGACGCCTCTCAACGACGAAACCTCGAGCACGCTGTACAGCGACGCGCTGAGTCAGCTGACCTCCGAGGCCACGCTCAGGCAGTATGCCTCCAAGCACGGCATCGCCATCGGCGATCAGCAAATCAAGGACCAGATCCAGACCGACAGCACGATCCCGGAGCTGCGCCACGTCATGGTCATCGGCGTGACGCCCGTCCCCACTCCGCCGGCCACCGCCGTCACGTCGCAGGATCAGCAGGATGCCCTGGCCAAGGCCCAGGGCTATCTCGCCGAGGTCAAGTCCGGCAAGAAATGGGCCGACGTGGCCACTGAATCGGACAGCCTCGCCGGCGCGGGGGCTACCAGCGACATCGGCCTGGCCAGCAAGGAGATCCTGAGCCTGGACCCGGATCTGACCGACGCCGTCTTCAATCTCGCCAAAGTCAACGACGTGACCGACGTCTTCAAGGGCGCGGACGGGACCTACCGGTTCGCGACGGTGACCAGCATCGTCCCCGCATACGTTGACGCGGACTGGCAGAAGTCCATCAGCGGCGACTATCAGAGCTACGCCAGGGCCGAGGCACTGCAGAAGGCCGTCAAGGATTCGGTCGAGAAGCAGTACATCGATTCTCCGACGGTCCAGCGCCATGTCCTCGAGATCGCCATCGGGGCTGGTTACGGCCAGCCCGGCAATGGGGACGACGTCAAGATCAGCATCATGGTCTTCGCCCCGGGCCACAGCGTAGCCAATGCCTCCTCCGTGGCCACCACGGACCCGTCCTGGGCCGACGCCAAGAGCCGGGCCGACGCCGCGGTGGCGACCCTGCGGACGGACCCCTCCAAGTTCGCCGCGATGGCAAAGGACAAGACCGTCAACGACGACACGACATGGAGCAGCAGCGGCGGCTCCATCCCCTGGATTCCGTCCGACCTGTTCAACGCCCAGACCGCAGGTGGCTCGACCGGCCTCGGACTGCCGACGGTGCAGCTGGCGGTCTTCGGGGCCACGCTCACGCCCAACACGATTCTCGATCCTATACAGGAGACGTCTCAGGGCTACATCGTGGTGAAGTTCGAAGGGCGCCGGCCGGCTCCCGACCAGCGAATGGCCGACGCGCAGCTCAGCATTGCCGCCGGCGCGGATTTCGCGGCCCTCGCAAAGCAGTGGTCCCAGACCGCGGACGCGCCGGATGGTGGAGACATGGGCTGGGTCAGCCGCTACATGCTCCCCCCTGACCAGGAGAATGCCATCTTCTCGGCGCCCCTAGGGGGCGTCAGCCGCATGGTCTCGGACGGCTCTTCATACTCCATGTTCAAGGTCGTCGAAGAGCAGACCAGGCTTCCCGACGCGGCCACTGCGGCCAAGCTCAGGAAGGTCGTGTTCAAGAGATGGCTGAACGAGCTCCAGACGAACACTCTCCTCTGGACGGATCAGACCGGCCTGAGCGCCCTCAGCTCGGCCGCTCCTAGCCAGTAACCGCGCGGACCCGGTGCTCGATGCTCTAGTCGCCGAGGCTCGGATCCGCTGGGGGCTCGACCCAGCGGCCGGAGTCCAGATCGCCGCGACCGAGCGGCTGGCCGGAACGCCTCTCGAACCGTCCCGGCCCCTGCTCCTCGTGCCGCTCGGGATTCTGGGGGCGGGCTCGTCGCCGGAACCGGACATCAAGCGACTGCCGGGCAGGTACCCGCCGACCGACGGTGACGCCCTGGCTCTCCTGAAACGCCTGTACCCGGCCGACCACCCGGTCGGTCGCTTGGGTGCGCCGGAAGCCACGACCATCGGCCAGCTTGATGCCGCGGCATTCGCCGGACCCCTGTACGTGGGCCCCGTGGCGCCGGAGCGTGCCCTCGCCAGCCCCTGGGCGCTGCCCTGGATAGCCCACCGGCTGCGCCAGCCGGACGGCTGCCCGTGGGACCGCGAGCAGACGCACGCCTCGCTCAAGAAGCACCTGCTCGAAGAGGCCTACGAGGTCTACGACGCCCTCGATGGCGGGGCCACGCCGGAACTGGCCGGGGAGCTGGGCGATCTCTACCTCCAGATCGTGCTGCACGCCCAGCTCGCCGCGGAGGCCGGCGTCTTCGACCTCACGGACGTCCAGGAGGGCATCGGCCGCAAGATCGTCCACCGCCATCCGCACGTCTTCGGGGGTGCTCGGGTTGCCACGGCCGGTGACGTCAACCGCCAGTGGGAGCAGATCAAGCGAGCCGAACGCGAGGCCGCCGCGGCCGACGCCGAAGAGGAGGGCGAGGCGGCGCGGGAGGTCGCCAGCGCCCTGGACGGCATCTCCTCGTCCATGCCCGCGCTGGCGGCGAGTCAGGAGATGCAGGAGCGGGCCGCCCACCTAGGCTACGACTGGCCGGAGATCGTCGACATCCTCGACAAGATCCGCGAGGAGCTGGCCGAGCTGGAGGCGGCCGCCACCGACGCGGAGCGGCGCGAGGAGGTCGGTGACCTGCTGCTCGTCGTGGTAAACCTGGCCCGGCGGCACGGCGTCGAGGCCGAGGCCGCGCTGCGGGCCGCCGCGGACAAATTCCGCCGCCGCTTCCGGCGAGTCGAGCGCATGGCCAGGGAGCGCGGCGTCCAACTGCGCGACATGAGCTTCGCGGAGCTGGACGAGTTGTGGGATGCTGCCAAGGCCGAGGAGCGTGCTGCGTCCCACCCGCCCACGGCGGAAAAGGAGACTGAGCTATGACCATCGGGGCTCAATCGCTGCAGCGAGCGGACGGGCGCCTGCCCGTCGACCTTCGGGCCGTCTCGCTCACGCTGGGCGTGCAGAAGTGGGCCGAGGGCTCGTGTGTCATCAAGCTCGGTGGGACCGAGGTCCTGTGCGCGGCCAGCATCGAGGACAAGGTTCCGCCCCACCTCCGCGGCAAGGGCACAGGTTGGGTCACGGCCGAGTACAGCATGCTGCCGCGGGCCACCAGCGAACGCAACATCCGCGAGGCGGCCAAAGGAAGGCTGGGCGGACGAACTTACGAGATCCAGCGCCTGGTCGGCCGGTCGCTGCGGGGCGTGGTCGACCTCGCCAAGCTCGGCGAGCGGACGATCACCATCGACTGCGATGTGATCAACGCCGACGGCGGCACGCGCACCGCGTCGATCACGGGCGGATGGGTAGCCCTCGCCGCGGCGCTGCGCACCTTCGGCATGGAACGCTGCCTGCTGGCCCGCGTCGCGGCGGTCAGCGTCGGCATCGTCGACGGGGTCGCCTGCCTGGACCTCGACTACGCCGAAGACTCGCGGGCGGAGGTCGACTTCAACGTGGTGGCCACCGACGCGGGCAAGTACGTAGAGCTCCAGGCCACGGCGGAAGGCAAGCCGTTCGCCCGGCCGGACGTCGATCGGCTGCTGGACCTCGCGGCCGGCGGGCTGGAGCGCCTCTTCGCCGCCCAGGCCGAGGCAGTGGCCTCGGTCGCTCGCTAGCGTCCGTGGCCCCGGGGCCGGTGAAGCGAGGAGCCGGCGGCCGGGCCGAGGCCGGCGGTCAGCCGGCAGCCGGCGGTCGAGATAGGCTCCTGGTCGCGACGCGATCGGCCCACAAGCTGCGAGAGCTTCGCGAACTGCTGGGGCCGCTACGGGCGGAGCTCGTCCACCTGGACGATCTCGGCCTCGTCGAGGAGGCGATCGAGGACGGCGAGACATTCGAAGCGAACGCGTCGAAAAAGGCGCGGTTCTTCGCCGCCCACTCCGGACTGCCGACTCTGGCCGACGATTCCGGCCTCGAAGTCGATGCACTGGACGGCGGCCCGGGGGTTCGCACACGGCGCTACGCCGGCGAGCGGGCCACAGACGAGGCGAACAACGTGAAGCTCCTGGGAGCGCTGGCCGGACTCGGGCCGGCGCGGCGCGGCGCGCGGTACCGATGCGTGCTCGCCCTGGCCGTGCCTGAGGAGCGCGGACCGCGGGGCGGGATGCGCGTGAGGCTGGCCCACGGCACGTGCGAGGGCCGGATCGCGGCCGCCCCACGCGGCCGTGGCGGCTTCGGCTACGACCCCATCTTCGAGCCGGCCTCCGAGCTGCCCGGCGCCCGGACCCTGGGCGAGTGGACCGCCGAGGCCAAGAACCGCATCTCCCATCGCGGCCGCGCCGCGCGCCGGATGCACGGCATCCTGACCGACCTCGGATTCTGATCCTCACCGAGCGCGGAGCCGCGGAGCGGGCTCCGGGCGCCAGTAGCGTCGGTCCTGTCGCCGTCGCTCCGCGCAAAGCCGCAAGGGGCCCAGAGCGTTACGCGAGCGGCTCCGGACCGCCGGCGTTCTCCAGCGATCCCACGCTACCGGCTCGAACGTGGCGGTACAGCGCGAAGGCCGCGGCCGTGATCACGGCCATCATGACCACGTCAGACGACATGTTCCGCCAGTCCCGGTACAGGTCGATGTCGAAGGTGGTCGCGACCACCAGCCAGGCCGCCAGCGCGGCCAGCAGCGTGGCCGCGAGGATCCCCGTCAATTCGTCCGGCGGGGCGCGGTAGAAGCGCCACAGGGACAACAGGGCCGCGGCGAAGACGAGCACCACCAGAGCCAGGGCCGGCAGGCCCAGCTCCGCCGCGATCTCGGGCCAGAAGGTGTGGGCAGAGTCGAGATCGAGATGGGCCTCGGGTGGCTTGTATCGGCCCACGTACTGCGTCTTGAACTGGTCGAGGCCGATGCCGAGGAGCGGGTGGTCGATGGCCATTTGCACGGCGGCTCGCGTGGCGTAGAACCGCTCCAGCAACGACCCGCGGCCGGAGAGAGTCGAGGGATTCCATGAGTCGAAACGGCTCTCCCCGATGAGGGAGACCATCACGCTGCGGTAGGCGCTGCCCAGGGGCGGCGCGACCTGGAGCACGAAGGCCGGCCAAGGGATCACCGCCGTCGACAGCAGACCCCCGACGACCACTATCGCCGCCCGTTGACGCCAGCTCTGAACGAGCAGCAGAAGCAGGACCGCCGACCCGGCGGAGGTTGCCAGCCAGGCGCTCTTGGAGAACGTCAGAAAGAGGCTCGCCAGACACGCCGCCACGGCCACCACGAGAAGGGCGACCGTGACGCGGTTCAAGGCGAGGCGTTTGCGTTCGATCAGCGCCGCCAGCAGGAGCGGCATCGCGACGGCCAGCATCTCGCCGAACAGGCCGACGTTGAAGTAGGTCAGGCGGGAGAAGAGCAGCCGATCCGCCTGCAGGGCCGAGAGCGATCCGACCGCGGGCAGCGTCTGGATCATGTTGACCAGTCCGCCCAGCCCGACGGAGATGCCCAGCGCGATCGCCACGAGCACCAGAGTCCGGTGAGTAGGTCGCAGCGCGAACAGCAGCAGTCCCATCCCCACCGGCTCGAGGATGCCGTGGAACAGGACCGTCGCGCTGGTCCCCACAGCCGGCGAGAAGGCGGTCGAAACGGTCGCCAGCAGCAGGAGCGCGACGAGCGCCACGCCGCCAACGCGAAGCGGCGTCAGATCGCCGCCTCGGCGGCCCAGCATTCGAGCCCAGGCCACGATCGACGCCGGCGTCACGTCGTCGCGAAGGAGGCAGCCGAAACCGACCGCGGCCAGGAACAGCGTCTGGCCGATGACCTGGACCGGGCCGGCGTGCCACGACACCTGCGCCATGTCCCAGTACGGCGTCAGCAGAAGGACGGCCAGGTAGGCCGGCCACGGCCGCAGGACCGCATAGCCCGCGACGGCTGCGGCGACCAGCGGCACGGTTCCCGCCAGGGTCCTGGCCGCCAGGCCGGCCTGGATGTCGTACGGGGCGTGCTCGTTGAATGCGACGATCGCCAGCGTCGCAAGGAAGACGGCGCCGGCTACCACCGCTCTGGCGAGCGCGCGACCGCACAAACGGGTCAGGTGGGAGGGGCTCAGCGACGCCTTGAGTTGTTCGGCCGTGTCCAATCGAAGCGCCCCGTGAGCGAGCTTCAAGCTCGAACCGGCACCGGGTGGCGCCGGGTCCCTCCCTCCCAGCTCGACGGCTCCTGGACAGTCTCCCAGCCGGTTGGGTCGCCCCGGGATACTACGGCATGGCCCCCCGTCGCGCCATGGCGGTGAGCGGCGGCCCGGGCCGACCGGCCTCAGGCCGTCGCGCCACGCCGCCGGCGGCAACCTCTCGACAGGCGCGTCATGCTGACGATGTGAACAGCCCGACATGGCTACACGTGGACCGGCCCGACCGAACGCCTGCCCTGATCGCGCTCGAGCAGGGCGACATCACCGCAGCTCGAGCCGACGCGGTCGTCAATGCGGCGAACGCGGCGCTGGCCGGAGGCGGCGGCGTGGACGGCGCCATCCATCGAGCCGCGGGCCCCGAGCTGATGGCGGAGCTGCGATCGCGCTACCGCGGCTGCCCCACGGGAAGCGCCGTGATCACCGGCTCCGGCCGCCTCGCCCGGCTCGGCGTGCAGTGGGTCATCCACGCCGTTGGGCCGGTGTGGTCGGGCGGTGGCAGGGACGAGGAGGAGCTGCTGCGGTCCGCCTACCTGACCGCGCTCCGCCTGGCCGACGAGGCCGGCGCCACCACCGTGGCCCTGCCGGCGATCAGCTGCGGCGTCTACGGCTACCCCCTCCGCGAGGGGTCCGCGGTGGCGCTGCGGGCCGCTCGCGACGGCCTGGCGGACGCGCGCCGCCTCGAGCGCGCCACTTTCGTGCTCTACTCGAGCGACACCTACGCGGCCTTCGCCGCCGCTCTGACGGACCTGGCCGGGGGCTGACCGCCCACCCGGGCACGGCGGGAGAACGACGGGCAGCCGGGCACCGCCTGCGGTCGGCTCTCAGCGATAGGCAACGTCCGACGAGAGCCGATGCTTGAACCAAAGCTCAGGCTGGCGCGCATTGACTGAGGGGTGGCGCGGGCCCTGACCGGGCTGCTGGCGACCATCGATCACGAGACTTGGCATGTTGGAGAGGCGGCCGGACCGGCTCCATCGAGCAGTGCGGCAGCAGCAGACGAGGACGAACGTGACAGAGCACTCAGATCCTGGTCAGGAAAGCCTTGTCGACGGTTCGCAGCCCGTCGAGCACAGGGTCGTGGACGGCCCCGTCCGTGCGGACCGGCCAATCCGCGCTGGATCGGGACGACCGACCCGTCGAGTCCTGCTCGGTCTCGTCGCCGTTCTCGTTGTCGCGGCGGTCTCGGTTACTGCCCTGGTATGGCGGACGGGCTGGAGTTCGAACAGCGGCGGGCCGCGATCTTCGTCGTCGCAGTCGTCCGCAGCGGCATCGGCGGCGGCGAGCCTGGATCCAACCGGGATCCTGATCGTCGGTCGGGACTATCAACTGCAGTCCGGTTCGACAGACGAGGCGGTCGCGATGGCGTTCGACCAGGCTTTGCGGCTCGCCGAGGAGGGCAATCCGAACGACCTCGGCTATCCCTGGATCGACCCTTCGACCGGTGAGCTGGTGGTCTCTGCGGCGACCGCCCACGGTCGGGCCCTGCTGGAGAGCACCTCCTTCGGTGTCCCGGTCCGGATCCGGGACGTGGCTCACACCTCTGCCGAGCTCCAGAAGATCCAGGACGACGCCACACGCCTCTATGCCCAGGGCGTGACAGACGCGGCGCTCATCTACGAGACGGGTCCGGACTTTCGTGACAACAAGACGTGGATCACAATCGCTCGCTTCAGCCGGCCGCTGCTCGATGAGCTCGCCCGTCGGTTCCCGCCGGATGCGCTGGTGGTGGTTGTCGATCCGACCCGCTACCCGCTGCAGGGGACCGCAACGCCTGACACGTCGAGGCTTCACCAGCAGGCGCAGGCCGCGCTGGCGAGATGGACCGACGCGGTCG
>JBGQBD010000077.1:0-10673 GCA_041494645.1 Candidatus Limnocylindria bacterium | reverse complement strand
TCAATGACGCTTCCGCAGCCCACGGGGGTGAGGCTGTTTCCACGTTCACCTTACTGCCTAAGCAGCGAGGGCGAAAGCAGACTGGTTGTTGCCAGTTACTTCGTTTGCCGCCTGTTTAACGAGGCCTGACGGCACCTCGGCTCGCGTTCTCCGGTCACTGGCCCCTGTCGAAACCACGCATCCCCACAGAGCCTGCGACCAAGCGCCCGCGGATTGTACAACGCCCCCGCGGCAGGTCAACTCGGGGGCCCGGCTCGCGGCCGCCGCGACGGCCCTGGCGGGCAGGCGCCGCGCTGTCAGCGTCGCTCGCGGCCTCGGTCGGCGTCGGCCATGGCGCGGTCCATATCACGCCGGGAGTCGCGGTCGGCGATGTCGCGGCGGCGGTCGTGGAGCTGCTTGCCGCGTCCAAGCCCGATCTCCAGCTTGGCCCGGCCTCGCTGGTTGATGTACATCTTGAGCGGCACGAGCGTGAGCCCCTTGGACTTGGTCTTGGTCAGGAGGGCCAGGATCTCGTCGCGATGGAGCAGCAGCTTGCGCTGGCGCTTGGGCTCGTGGTTGTAGCGGTTGCCGGTATCCCAGGGCGCGATGTTCGCGCCGATGAGCCAGGCCTCCCCGCGCTCGATGCGTGCGTAGGCGTCGGCCAGCGTCACCTTGCCGGCGCGGATGGACTTGATCTCGGTGCCGGTCAGGGCGATGCCTGCCTCGAACGAATCCTCGATGGCGTATTCGTGCCGGGCTTTTCGATTGAGGGAGACGGTCTTTTCTTGGCCCACGGCGGGCTCCTTGAGGCCGGCAGCCGGCGAACGATCGGCCGGACTAGCGCAGGTTAGCGGACGGGCGGCGCCCGCGGGGTGGTCAAACGAGCGCGAACGCGAAAAGACGCACGAATGCCGGCCCCGAAGGACCGGCATTCGATCTGCTGTTGGTCACCACCCGCGGCAACCGGTCCCTATAGGCCGGCTCCTCGCGAGGTGGTGCAGCGCATCGGTATCGACACTGCACATCACCTCCTTTCGTTCCCGGGCATGGTATCGGCAGGAGCCGAAAGGCGCAACCTTGAACCACCCGCCTTTTCCGGGACTGCGCGCCAGGCCACACAGATCGGAGCGGCGTTGACTCGTGCCCTGTCCCCGTGGCTGGGGTCAGCTCGGGCTCGGGCTGGGGCTCGGGCTCGGGCTGGGGCTGAGGCTCGGGCTGGGGCTCACGACGCCGCTCGGCGACGGGCTGGCAGAGGCGCCCGATTCCGGCGGGAACCCCAGTTGCTGGAGTCCGGCGTCCAGTACCGGGTCCGTGCCGGCCCGCGCGCCGTCCGAGTTGATGGGAATGTCCGGCAGTAGGCCCTTGCCCTGGATCCAGACCTTGTCCGGGGTCAGCCAGCGGGCGACGGTGAGGTGGATGCCGCCGAAGTTGTTGGACAGCGGCAGCCACTCCTGGACCACGCCCTTGCCGTACGTCTTGGCGCCGATCAGCTTGGCTCGGGCCTGTGACTGCAGCGCGCCGGCGATGATCTCGGCCGCCGACGCCGTGTTGCCGTCAACCAGCGCGACCACATGGACGGATGCGTCCGTGGCCAGGCCGTTCGAGTCGGCCGTGATCTCTTGCTGCGCGCCGCCGGCGTCTTGCTGGTAGACGATCACGCCCGATCCGATGAACTGGCTGGTGATGTGGACCGCGTCCTGCACGTACCCGCCGAGGTTGCCGCGCAGGTCGAGGATTATGTTCTTCTGCCCGGCGGCAATGGCCTTGGCGAGGGCGTCGTGGAACTGCGACCAGGCGGGGTCGTTGACGCCGTTCACGTCGATGTAGGCCACCGCGCCGTTGGCCAGCGTCCGGGACGAGACTTCGGGCCGGTTGTAGACGTTGCGCACGATCTTGACCTGGATCGACGTACCGTTCCTGTCGATGCCCAGGGTGACGGGCGTGCCCTTCGCTCCCTTGATCAGCGCCGTCGCCTGATCGATGGTCATGCCGTCCAGCGGCTTGCCGTCGACGGAGGCGATCACGTCGCCAGGCTGAATTCCGGCAGCTTCCGCGGGCGAGCCTGGGATCGGCCGGCTGATGGCCAGCTCGCAACCTCCGCCTATCGCGGTGCAGGCCGAGGTTGCGTTTGGATCGACAGGCTGGAGCTGGACCTGGACTCCGATCCCTATCGCCTGGCCGCCGACATCGAGCAGCGAGCTCTCGAAATCGGCCGGGCCCTGGTAGTAGGACCAGGGATCGTTGAGGCTCTGCATCATGCCGTTGATGGCGGCCTGGACGAGCTGGTCCTGGCTGGGCTGCGGCGATCCCGCGTACTTGCTCTGGATCAGCGAGTAGACGTCCCAGAACGGCCCGAAGCGCGCCTCCTGGTCGGCCGGCGTTCCGGGCGTCGTGGCGACGTGCGCGCCCAGGGTGAAGCCGCCCATGAACAGGGCGCTGCCGGTCAGGATGGCGACGAGGATGAGGCTGACTCGCGAGGGGGCCACGCCGCGGGCCCGGCTGCCGGAGGCGGCGGAGGTGGCAGCCCTTGCGGCGGTCATCTCGACCGCCTCGGACTCAACGTCCGAGGCGTCGGCGGCTTCGACCGCAGGTGCCCAGACCGCCGTCCCAGTGTCGTGGACGGGAGGTTCCCGTCGACTGGGAGCGGCCTTGAGCTCCGGTGACGACGCCTGCTCGTCAGGCCGGTCCGGGTTTGGCGGAGAGGATTTCGGGGACATCTGTTTGGAACCTCAGGCAGCGGGTGCTGTGCGGGGAGCACCCCGATCAGCGGATCAGATAGCTACGGATGGACAGGTATGAGCCCAGGACGCCGATGCCGACCCCAGTGCCCAGCACGACCAGGGACACATCTCGTCCGACTGTGGCGCTGGCTTCGACGGGCAGAACCTTGAAGTAGTCCGCCATGAAGCCTGTGATCGGGCCCTGGCTCAACCAGAGCAGACCGATCGTGATCAGGGCTCCGCAGAGCCCTACCAGTACGCCCTCGAATATGAAGGGCCAGCGGATGAAAGCGTCTGAAGCGCCCACCAGGCGCATGATCTCTATCTCGTCGGCTCGCGAGACGACCGCCAGTCGGATGGTGTTGACGATGATGAACAGCACGATCAGCCCGACGACGACGAGGATCCCGATTCCGCCCGGCCGCAGGACGCCGATGATCGTGATCATCTGATCGACTGTCTGCTTGATGTTGAGGACCCGATCGACGGCCGACTGGTTTCGCAGGTAGGTGGCGACATCGAGGTAGTCGTTCGGATCGCGCAGGTTGATCTGGAGTGACGCCGGGAGCGGGTTCGTGGGCAGGGAGTTGACAACGTCCGCTTCGTCGGGGTGGCGGGCCAGGAAGTCTTTGAGCGCCTGGTCCTTTGAGACGTAGCTCACTTCGGTCACCTGCGGCATCTGACCAACGGCCGTCTCCAATAGGCCGATATCCTGCGGGGTGGCCGAATCCTTGAGGTACGCGACTACTTGAACCTCCTGCTCGACGTACTTCAGGGTCGCGTCGAGGCCGGTCAGCAGGATGATCAGGCCCGACAGCAGGGCCAGCATGAGAACCATCGTGGCCGTGGCCGCCACGCTCATGAGGCCGTTGTGCAACAGGCCCTGCCAGGCGCGACGCAGACTGAAGGCGACGAAGGCGATCACTCAGTCCTCGCGGTGGTACGCGGCGTCGGTCTGGTCGCGAACGACGCGGCCGTTCTCCAGGGCCACGACCCGCTTCCGGAGGGCGGTAACCACCTCGGCGTTGTGGGTGGCCATCAGGACGGTGACGCCCAGCTCGTTGATCCGCAGGAGGAGCTGGATGATCTCCCAGCTGATCAGGGGGTCGAGATTGCCGGTCGGCTCGTCCGCGATGAAGAGGCGCGGGTTGTGAACCAGGGCGCGAGCAATCGCCGTTCTCTGCTGCTCGCCACCGGAGAGCTGGGCCGGGAGCTGATTCGCCTGCCCCGTCAAGCCAACGACCCGCAGGACTCGATCCACGGCCGGCTCGATCTCCCGGCCCGACGCCCCGGTTACCTCCAGGGCGAACGCCACGTTCTCCCGCACGGTCTTGTGGGGCAGGAGCTTGAAGTCCTGGAAGACGATGCCGATCTTGCGACGGATCTTGGGGACGTCCCGACGCTTGAGGCGGGCCAGGTCGCGACCGTCGAGCAAGACCACGCCCTTGGTGGCGACCTCGTCACGGATGAGGAGCTTGATGACCGTCGACTTGCCGGCCCCAGACGGCCCCACGAGGAAGACAAAGTCGCCCTCGGGGATCACCAGGTCCACGCCTCGCAGCGCGACCCTGCCGTTCGGATAGGCCTTGGTGACGCCCTCCATTGCCAGCACCACGCGAGGCCGAACCGGAGGCTCGATCGGCTGGCCCGGCGCGCGGGGCAGGCGAGTCTGACTCGGCTTGGAGTCGAATGATGTCGGGCTCACCATGGCCATGAGGCTAGCACCGATCCGGGGCCGCGGCTGGCGGCAAGACCGCGTCACAAGAGAGCGAGACTCGCCGGAACGTACCTGTCGAATGCGGCAAAGGGCCGGGTCCAGCACAGCTGGGCGGGGAAGCCCTCGATCCGCAGGCCCGCCCGCAGCAGCGCGACCATGGCTCGATCGTTGGCCCCGGGGACCCAGGCGCTGGTCGCGCCGCGAGGCTTGATGGCGGCCATGAGGTGACCGATGATCGGGGCGGTCAGAGTCTCGTCGAGCGTGGCGACCGGCCCGAAGCGGCCGACCTCTGAGCCGTAGCCGTAGCCCAGTGGCTCGCCGGCGGCCGTCATATACACGAACCCCGTTCTGCCCGTCGCCCGAAGGTGGGCGTGGTCGACGGCGTGGGCGTAGCCGAGGATCGCCCGGTCGATTGAGTCGACGGCGCGATCGATGCGGTCGATGAGCCAGTCCGGCTCCGCCAGATCGGGAGCGACGCGCTCGAGTTCGACCGAGCCGGCGCGAATTGACGCCACGCGGGCGGCCCGAGGGCCGTGGCGATCCATCGCGACGGCGTCGATCCCGGATGGCAAGGCCGGCAGCGGCGACGGATCCGCCGGCTGGCCGACGAGGTTGAACACAGGTACTCGCGGCACGATGCCGTACCGGGCATACAGGCCGTTCGAAGCCGGCTGGGCCGAGTCCGTGCAGGTGGCCAGGACGCCATCTCGCCGGCCGGCCCGATCGGGTTGACCCGGGATCGGCGCCGTTGCCTCATCGGGCCGGGGCGCCTGCGCCAGCGAGGGCATGATCTGGGTCAGGATCGCCCGACCGATGCCCTGGCGCTGTTCCTCGGGCAGCACGTAGAGCTGACTCAGGAACCAGACGTGCTCGCGCTGAACGGCAATCCCGAAGCCCACCACGCGCTCCGGCCGGCCGGTCGTGGCTCCCGGGGGTGCCGGGCGTACGGCCACGAGAAACCGCTCGGGGTCAGTGACGAGGAGGTGCTCGAGGAGAGCCAGAAGCGGGTCGAGATAGGGCGGCGGCAGCGGCCGATTGAGGCGAGCCATGTAGTCGTCGACGGCGGAGTACCAGGTCAGGGCGCAGTCCGCCAGCTCGCTGCGGTGCGGCGGTCGGTAGCCGATCGGCTCCCTCATCCGGGCTGCGCCCTGGGCCCGTCCGTGCCGGCGACCACCCCCGTGGCCTCGCGCTCCAATTCGGCCTGCATGAAGGCGTCCAGGTCGCCGTCGAGGATCGCCGCGGTATTGCCGGTCTCGAGCTCGGTGCGGTGATCCTTGACCATCTGGTACGGGTGCAGGACGTAGCTTCTTATCTGGTTGCCCCAGCCTGCCTCGACATGCTCCCCCCGGAGCTTGCGCAGCTCGGCCTCGTGCTCCTCGAGAGCTCGCTCCAGCAGGCGCGCCTGGAGGATCTTTGCGGCAGTGTCCTTGTTCTGGGTCTGGGACCGCTCGTTCTGGCTCTGCGACACGATGCCGGTGGGGATGTGGGTCAGGCGCACGGCCGAGTCCGTCTTGTTGACGTTCTGGCCGCCGGCGCCAGTGGCGCGGAACGTATCGGTGCGGATCTCGTCCCAGTTCAGCTCGACCTCGATGTCGCTCTCCACTTCCGGCAGGACCTCGACCAGGGCGAAGGTCGTGTGGCGGCGCTTCTGCGAGTCGAAGGGGCTGATTCGAACCAACCGGTGGACGCCGCGCTCGGCCTTCATGTAGCCGTAGGCCGCCCGGCCGTCGACGGCGACGGTAACGCTCTTGATGCCGGTCTCCTCGCCCTCGGTCTGGTCGAGGATCTCGGTCGCGAACTTGTGGCGCTCGGCCCAGCGGAGGTACATGCGGAGGAGCATCTCGGCCCAGTCGGTGGCTTCGGTGCCGCCCGCGCCCGCGCTGATCGTCAGAAGAGCGTTGCGCTGGTCGTACTGGCCACCGAAGAGCAGCTCGCGCCGGGCCCGCTCGTATTCGCGGGCCAGCTCCTCGGCCTCCTTGACGACGTCGGCGAGCAGCGCCTGGTCTTCTTCGGACTGGGCCAGGTCCAGGAGCTCGAGGGTCGACTGGGCTCGCGATTCGAGGCCGCGCCAGAGCCCGAGCTCCTCGCGCAGACCCTCCGCCTCACGCAGGAGCTTCCTGGCCGCGCGCTGGTCATCCCAGAAGCCGGGCCCGCCGACGCGCGCGTCCAGATCACCTAGACGGCTTTCCTTGGCTGGGAGGTCAAAGACGCCCCGAGGTCGCCTGGATCCTAAGAACCAGGTCGCGGATCTCGGCCGGCTCCACTAAGAGCGGCCTCTCGCGTCCTGGAGAAGGATCGGTCGGAGCTCGATCAAGCGCAGGGCGCTTTTGCTCCGGGCGACGACGGGGTTCACGCAGGGGCAGTAGATGTTGTGCGGGCAGACACCGCAATTGCCATCGCAATCGAGCGCAGCCGCATAGCTGCAGTTGCGGCAATCACGCTCACAGGCGATGAGATCGATGAAGGCCGCCTCTTCTGCCTGCTTCACTAGTCTCCTTGGGTGACGGCACTACCCCTCGCCCAGGGTCGCGACGGGGTGACGAGTCCCCAATGCGACGGGTTCTGGCGGGAGTATACGGGTCCAATTCAGCTTAGCCAAGGGGTTAAGTGGGCTCGGCAGCGGGAAATCGGGGGCCTGGCGCGACTCAGGGCGCGCATTCACGCAGCCGCCTGGCAACGGGCGCCAGGCTGCTCTCTGCCTCGGTTGGGATGGCGCCCGGCGGGCCGGAACGATCGGGCGGAGGTCGGCTAGCCGGAGGCGGCGGCAGAAGCCGTCGGCGATGGGATGGCGTCCGGCGCGGGGTCCGACAGGTCCGCGTCCTGGTTGACGAACAGGTACAGCCCCGTTGCTCCGAGCTCATGCAGGAGCGCCCGGAGCATGGCCGGTCCCCTGTCGTCGGGGCTGGTGTCCGTCGGCGATGACCAGGCCTCGATCCCCTCGTCCTGGGCCAGGCGCAAGACGCGCAGCATGTGGCTCCGATCGGAGACGAAGAGGGCCGTGCGGAGGCCGTGAGCGTCCATGATCGCGCGGACGTTCTGCATCGATTGGAGAGTGGATCGGCCCGTGGTCTCCATCAGAATCGCGGAGTCCGGGACGCCTCGGGCCATCGCGTACTTGCGTCCCACCTCGGCCTCGGTGGTCCAGTCGCCGGGAAGCTTGCCGCCCGTGGTGATCAGGTAGGGCGCGTCGCCATCGTCGTACAGGGCGATGGCATGGTCCAGGCGGGCGGCCAGCGGTGCGGACGGACGGCCGTTGAACTGGGCCGTTCCCAGCACGACGATGGCGTCGACATGGCGGCGTCCGTCCTGCCCGCCGACCTGCCAGATCCGGAACGTCGCGTAGCCGAGGATCAGGCAGGCCCCCAGGATGAAGGCCAGCCCGACCAAGGCGAGGTCCCGGATGCGCTCGCGACGTGTGAGTCGCGGTTGAGTCACCGGCCGGATCCAATCGCGGCTGGGGCCGGCTTCTGGCCCGGGCTTTGGGGTCGAGGGCGGGGTCCGGTGTCCAGGACCGGACGAGGCGGGCGGATCGCCGGACCGGGGGATCGAGGTCGCGCCTCCACGCCGGGGGCTCCACGCCGGGCCCCCTGCCGTCCGGCGAGGCTGGCTAGCGGCCGTGGCACTTCTTGTACTTGCGGCCGGAGCCGCACCAGCACTGGTCGTTGCGGCCCATGCGCACGCCCGCCGGCGAGTATCCGGGCCGGATGGCGCCGCCGCCGGCTCCGCTCGTGGCGCCTCCCTGGGGCAGCGGCTTGGGCGGCGGCTTGGGCAGCGGCTGCCCGCCGGGCACGGCTCCTCGGCCGTTGCCACTCGACGCGTTGGGGGCGCTGCCGGCCGAGGAGGGGGCCGAAGCATCGGCTGAACCGCCGGCCGGGGCCTCGCCGTGCGTCTCCGTGCCCTGGGGGGCGACGGGCTGCCGGACGATGGAGACGCGGAAGATCGTCGTGGCGACCTGGTGGCGGATGAGCGCGCTCATCTCCTCGTACAAGGCGAACGCCTCCTTCTTGAAGGCGTTGAGCGGGTCCTCCTGGGCGAAACCCCGGAGGCCGATGCCCTGACGCATCTCGTCGATCTCGGTCAGATGCTCGACCCAGATCGAATCGATCGTGCGGAGGAGGACCAGGCGTTCGATGAGGGACCACTCGTCCGGGTTCTCTTCGGCCTTCTGTTCGAGCTTCTCGGCGGCGAGGTCCTTCAGGCGGACGGCGATCGCGTCGCGGGTGCGGTGTTCCCACAACACTTCCTCGGTCGTCTCGGGGCCGGCCAGGCCCATCGCCTCGATGGCAGCCACGAGGGCGGCCATGTTCCACTCCTCCATCGGGAGTTCGGACGACAGGTGCAGATCGACGAGCGTGTCGATCTCCTGGTCCAGGAAGGCCTGGACAGTGTCGGTCAGGTCCTCGTTGCGGAGGACCTTGTCGCGCTCCTCGTAGATGGTCTCGCGCTGCTTGTTGATGACGTCGTCGTACTCGACGACGCGCTTGCGAATGTCGAAGTTGAAGCCCTCGACACGAGTTTGGGCGCTCTCGATCGTCTTGGAGACCAGGCGGGATTCGATGGCCATGTCCTCGTCGAGGCCGAGGCGCTCCATAAGGCCCGCGACGCGGTCCGAGGCGAACCGCTTCATCAGGTCGTCCTCGAGGGAGAGGTAGAAGCGTGATGAGCCCGGGTCGCCCTGCCGGCCGGCGCGTCCGCGCAGCTGGTTGTCGATACGGCGCGAGTCGTGGCGCTCGGTGCCGATTATGTGGAGGCCGCCGACGGCCACGACCCGCTCGTGGTCCTCGTCGCAGATCGTCCTGGCCTCGGCCAGCGCCTCCGCGTACGTCTCCTTGTCCACCTCGGCCGGGTTGAGGCCCTTGCGATGGAGCATCTCGGAGGCGAGGCCTGCCGGGTTGCCGCCAAGGAGGATGTCCGTGCCGCGGCCGGCCATGTTGGTTGCGATGGTGACCGCGCCGGTCCGTCCGGCCTGGGCCACGATGGGGGCCTCTTTCTCGTGGAACTTGGCGTTCAGGACCTCGTGAGCGATGCCCCGACGCTTGAGCATGTCGGCCAGGTGCTCGGACTTCTCGACCGAGACGGTGCCCACCAGGACGGGGCGGCCCTGCTCGTGCATGTCGACGATCTCGTCGATGAGGGCCGTGAACTTGCCCTGCTCGTTGCGGAAAACGAGGTCGGCCTCGTCCGCGCGGATCATCGGCCGGTGGGTCGGGACGGCCACAACCTCCAGCTTGTAGATCTTGTGCAGCTCTTCGGCCTCGGTCATGGCCGTTCCGGTCATGCCGGCCAGCTTGGTGTAGAGGCGGAAGTAGTTCTGGAAGGTGATCGTGGCCAGCGTCACGCTCTCGCGCTGGACGCGTAGGCCCTCTTTTGCCTCGATGGCCTGGTGAAGGCCCTCGCTCCAGCGGCGGCCCGGCATCTGGCGGCCCGTGAACTCGTCGACGATGACGATCTCGCCGTCCTTGACGATGTAGTCGCGGTCGCGCTTGAAGAGGGCGTGGGCCTTCAGCGCCGATTCGAAGTAACGGGCCAGCGTTGGATCCGAGTCGTAGATGTTCTGAACGCCGAGCAGGCGCTCCATCTTGTCGATGCCTTCCTCGGTGGGCGAGACGGCCTTTTCCTTGAGGTCGATGAAGTAGTCGCCGCCCTCTTCCGCACCCTCCGGACGGGGGATCATGCGCGGCACCAGCCGGGCGAACAGGAAGTACTTGTCGGCCGATTCCTCGGCCTGGCCGCTGATGATGAGCGGCGTCCGGGCTTCGTCGATGAGGATGTTGTCGACCTCGTCGACGATGCCGAAGAAGCGCTCGCGCTGAACGCGCTGGTCGAGTTCGACGACCATGTTGTCGCGCAGGTAGTCGAAGCCGAACTCGTTGTTTGTGCCGTACGTGACGTCGGCCGCGTAGGCCTCGCGCCGCGAGACGGGTCGCAGGTTGATCAGCCGCTCATCGTTGGTAGGGTAGCCGGGCTCGAAGACGTAGGACGTGTCGTGGGTGATGATTCCCACCGAGAGCTCCAGGAAGTGGTAGATCGGGCCCATCCACTGGGCGTCACGACGGGCCAGGTAGTCGTTGACCGTGACGATGTGAACGCCGCGGCCGGTCAGGCCGTTGAGCGCCGCGGCCAAAGGCGCGACCAGGGTCTTGCCCTCACCGGTGCGCATCTCGGCGATCTTGCCCTGGTGCAGGACGATGCCGCCCATGAGCTGGACGTCGAAGTGACGCATCCCGAGCGTGCGCTGCATGGCTTCCCGAGTAGCC
>JBGQBD010000076.1:0-10848 GCA_041494645.1 Candidatus Limnocylindria bacterium | reverse complement strand
GCTGGCAGCGGTCATGGCGATTGCCGGCGAGCTCGACCGGGTGGCCGCGGAGCCGAGCGCGCGGCCGAGCGCCGGCTTCGTGGACCGCGTGAGCGTCGTCATCGCGAGCGAACCTCGACCCGCGCCCGTCGTGGCCGCCCTGCAATCCCTCCGCCGCGGCAGTCCGCTCGGCTTCCTCGGGGCGCTGCGCGACTCAGGCCGAGTCGCCTTCGGTGCCGGCAGGCCGGCCGCGGTTCGCGGCCCGGCCTTGGCCCTGTTGCTGGCCGCCCTGCTCGTCACGATCTCGCTGGGCGGCGCGACGGCGCTGGCGGCTAGCCACTTGATCGCCCCGGGACCGATGCCGACGCAAGTAGCCGCCACGGCGACGCCGCCCATATCGCCCGCGCCGACCTACTCGGAATCGCCGGTGCGGACGCTCCATCCAGGACCAACGACTGCTGCCGGCGAGTCGGGCGACCCCGCGCAGCAAGGCAGCGGCCCCCGCGCCGAGCCGACGGAGCCGCTGCGGCCGTCGGCCTCGCCCAGCGACCGTCTCCGACCTGATGAATCTCCAGAGCCCTCGAGGACGCCCGACCCGGACGAAGACGAATCGGCTGGACCGAGCGACGGCCCCTCTCATTAGGCCCTGCGGCATCGGGCGTCGACGCAGATGCTAGGGGGCTGTCGGTCGCGTATGTCGACGTCCGGGCAGCACGTACCCCGTGGCGGGTCCGGTGCGCTCTCTCGACCGCCGCACGCCAGATATGCGGCCGGGACGTCAACGACCAGGGCCCCTAGGCACCTCAGCCCGGAGTCTGGCCCTCGGCCTGGGCCTGCTTGCGGGCGTCGTCCGCCAGGGCGTGGGCCACCGTGTCGAGCGAGAGCAGAGCGCATTTCAGGCGGGCCGGGCTGATCTCGACACCGAGCAGATCGAGCACATCGTCGGGGGTCATCTTCTCGACCTCGGCGACCGTCTTGCCCTTGATCTCGTCCGTCAGCAGCGACGCGCTGGCCTGGCTGATGGCGCAACCGCGGCCGGTGAAGGCGACCTCGCGCACCACGCCGTCGTCGATGCCAAGCATCATCGTGATGCGGTCGCCGCAAAGCGGGTTCGAGCCCTCGTAGCTCGCCGTCGGGCCGTCCAGCACGCCGAAGTTGTGGGGCCGGCGGTAGTGGTCGAGGATGTAGTCGCGGTAGAGGTCGTCCATGGAGGCGAGGATACGCTCAGCGCCCGAATATGCGAACGACTTCGCGCAGACCGGCGGCCAGGGCGTCGATCTCCTCGCGAACGGTGTAGACGTTGAAGCTGGCCCGCACGGAGGCCGCGATGTCGAATCGCTCGTGGAGCGGCATGGTGCAGTGGTGCCCCGCCCGGATGCAGATTCCCGTGCGATCGAGGATCTGGGCCACGTCGTGGGGGTGGACGCCCGGCACGTTGAAGGCCACGACGCCGCCTCGCCGGTCGGCGGCCGGTCCGTACAGCACGATCCCGGGGATCTCACGCGGCAGCACCTCGAGGGCGTAGCCGGCCAGGTCCTGCTCGTGATCGCGGACGGCGTCCATGCCGATGGCCATCAGGTACTCGGCGGCCGCGCCCATCCCCATTTGCGCGGCGATGTCCGGCGTGCCGGCCTCGAACTTCCAGGGAATCTCGTTCCACTCGGCTCGGCGGAGGTGGACCTCGCGGATCATGTCTCCGCCGGCGAGGAACGGAGGCATCGCCTCCAGCAGCTCGCGGCGGGCCCATAGCGCCCCGGAGCCCGTCGGCGCGAGCATCTTGTGGCCGCTGAACACGTAGAAGTCGGCGCCGATCTCCTGCACGTCCACGGGCACGTGTGGCACCGCCTGCGCCCCGTCGATCAGCACCAGGGCACCCGCGGCGTGGGCCATCTCGGTCATCTGACGAACCGGGTTGATCGTGCCGAGCATGTTCGAGACGTGGGTGAAGGCGACGAGCTTGGGTCGCAGATGAAGCAGGACCTCGTATACGTCGAGGCGCAGCAGGCCGTCGTCGGTGATCGGGACGAACTCGAGGTCGCCGTCCTTCTCCTGGACCAGGAGCTGCCACGGCACCAGGTTGGCGTGGTGCTCCATCTCCGTCAGGACGATCGAGTCGCCCCGGCCGATGTGGCCGCGGCCCCACGAATGGCCGACGAGGTTGATCGCCTCGGTGGCGTTGCGGACGAAGATGATCTCGCTCGCCTCGGGGGCGTTGATCAGCCTGGCAGTGGAGGCTCGAGCGGCCTCGTAGACTGCGGTCGCCTGCTCGGCCATCTCGTAGATGCCGCGGTGGATGTTGGAGGAGTACTCGCGGTTGTAACGGTTCACGGCCTCGATGACGGCCAGCGGCTTGAGGCTCGTCGCGGCGGAGTCCAGGTAGACGAGCGGCTGGCCGTGGCTGTTAGTCGTGGTCAGGATCGGGAAGTCGGAGCGGAGGCGGTGCGCGTCGAGCCGGCCCGCGCGCGAGACCGCCGGCACCGTTCCGTGGACCCCCTTCGTGGCGGTATCGGACATCGTTTGCCCGCCCTAGTGGGCGGCCTCCATGGCCGGCTCGGCTGCCGGCTCGGGCGCCTCGTCGCCGATCGTGCCCTCCAATCCGGCCTCGGCGAGGATCGGTTCGTAACCCTCATCTTCCAGTCGCAGGGCCAGATCCTTGCCGCCGCTGGTGATGATCCGGCCGGCCGCGAGGACGTGGACCGTGTCCGGCGTGATGTAGTCGAGGAGGCGCTGGTAGTGGGTGATCACCAGGACGCCCATGTTCGGGTTGAGCATGGCGTTCACGCCCTCGGCCACGATCCGCAGGGCGTCGATGTCCAGGCCCGAATCGGTCTCGTCGAGGATTGCCATCTGGGGTTCCAGGACGGCCATCTGGAGCATCTCCAGGCGCTTCTTCTCACCGCCGGAGAAGCCCTCGTTGACGTACCGTCCCGCGATCGACTCGTCCATCTTCAGCAGGGCCATCTTCTCGCGCATGAGCTTACGGAACTCGCCCATCGGGATCCCGCCTCTGAAGGCGTCCGTGGGGTCGGCGGTCGGATCGGGGTTCAGGCCGAGGCGGTGGGCGTTGATCGCCGACCGCAGGAAGCTCGCGACGGACAGGCCGGGGACTGCCATCGGGTACTGGAAGGCGAGAAACATGCCGAGGCGGGCGCGCTTGTCGACCGAGAGCTTCAGGAGATCGAGGCCCTGCCAGCGAACCTCGCCGGACTTGACCACGTACGCCGGGTGGCCCATCAGGGCGTAGGCCAGTGTGGTCTTCCCCGATCCGTTGGGGCCCATGATCGCGTGGACTTCGCCCTTGCCAACCGTCAGATCGATCCCCCTGAGGATCTCGTGATCGGGCTTCGCCAAGGGGGCCACGTGCAGGTCGCGAATGACGAGGTCTTGGTCGCTCACGGTTGGCTCGATCGCTCCTTGGGGAGGGTTTGCTCGCTCAGTCGGAGATGGTAGCGGGTCCTGCGCCGGAGTTCGTTCGGGCGCGCAGGATCGACATGTCCGGGCTGCCCAGGCGCGCTCCGGCCGGCACCAGGTCGGCCAGGGACATCGAGTCCAGGGCGCCGGCGATGGCGTCGCGAACTCGAACCCACATGAAGTTGACAGTGCAGTAGCCGGTCCGCCCGCAGGTCACGTGACTCGGATCGTCAGTCACGCAGATCATCGGTGCGATGGGTCCTTCGAGGGCCCTCAGAACCTCGCCCATGCGGATCGTCTCCGGGGGCCGCGTGAGCTCGTAGCCGCCGTGGGCGCCTCGAGTGCTGTGCACCAGATCGGCGTCTCGCAGGCTGATGACGAGCTGCTCCAGATACGCTCTCGGCAGGTCTTCCTCTTCGGCGATATCCGTGAGGCTGGACGGCCCGCGGCCGTAGCGGACGGCCAGCTGGGCCATGAGGCGCACCCCGTACTCGCCCTTCGTGGAGAAGGAGACGGCGCCGGTGCTGTGGTACATGCGAGTGGCCAGTTTGGGTGCTCCTCTTCGACGGAGGTGGGGCCGGGGGGACGCGCCGGCTAATTCCGACCAAAACCGTCGGAAATGAGTATAGGAGCGCCGCAGGGGAGCGTCAACGGAGGCGGGGGGTAGTAGTTAGAGCGTCGAGAAGTTGCCGCCTCAGGCTGTGGTGGGCTCAATCCCGGGCCGATCCGCCCTCGCTTGATCCCAGTCCGGCCTTGTAGGCGAGCAGCGCGGCTTCGACGCGACTCGCCACCTGGAGCTTGCCCAGGATGCTGGTCATGTAGTGCTTCACGGTCTTCTCGGCCAATCCGAGGCGCCCGCCGATCTCGGCGTTGGAAAGGCCGGAGGCGACCAGCGCCAGCACCTCCCGCTCTCGGCCCGTCAGGTCGTCGATCGGGTTGGGCGCCCGGGGCCTCGTCAGCTCCTTGAGCGCGCCGTAGGCGAGCCCCGGCGCCAGGTACGTCCCGCCGGCGTGGATCGCCTTGAGGATCGCCCGCAGCTCTCGGCCCGCGACGCCCTTGAGCACGTAGCCTCTCGCCCCGGCCTTCATTGCGGCCATCAGGTCGTCCTCGTCCTCGGAGCTGGTGAGCATGACGGTGCGCGTGGCCGGAGAGGCGGCCGCTATCTGTCGGGCGGCCTCCAGGCCGCCGCCGGGCATTGCCACGTCCAGCAGGGCGAGATCGGGCATGTGCTCGCGGACTGCGCGCACGGCCGCCGCGGCGTCCCCGACGATGGCGACCACTTGAAGCTCCTTGTCCGCGGAGAGCGTCGCGACGAGTCCGTCCAGGAACAGGGGGTGGTCGTCGGCGACCACGATGCGGACCGCTTCAGTCATCGCTCGTCGCTCCTGGGTTCGGTCAGTGGCAGGAAGGCCCGGACGCGCGTCCCGGCGCCAGGGCTGGACTCCAGCTCCAACCGGCCTCCAAGCAGCTCGGCCCGTTCGCGCATGCCGACCAGTCCAAGGTGGCCCCGGCGCGGTCGCTGGCGGAGGTTGAACCCAGGCCCCTTGTCTCTTACCTCGGCCATCAGGTAGCCGTCGCCCGAGTCGGTAACCCTGACCTCCACGCCCGTCCCGCCGCCATGGCGGGCGGCGTTGGACAGCGCCTCCGAAAGAATGCGGTAGAGGGCGATCTTGGTGGCGAGCGGCGCCCGAGCAGGAATCCCCCTCGTGTCTACGTTCGCGCGCGTGCCGGCCCGGCGCTCGACGTCGGCCACCGCCCTGCGCACGATCTCGGCCGGCCTGGCTTTTTCCAGCTCGGGCGTGCGCAGCCCCGCGGCGATCGTTCGCATCTCCCCGAGTGCCTCGGCGAGCGCGCCGCGCACGCTCCCCAGGTCCTCGTCGCCGCCATGGCCGGTCTCATCCAGATGGCTCTCGACGGCGTCGAGGCGCAGCATCGCGAAGGCCAGGGTCTGGGTTGGGCCATCGTGCAGGTCCGAGCCGATGCGCCGTCGCTCGAGCTCGTTGAGGGCTGTCGTTCGCGCCGCCGCCCGGCGGAGCCGAGAGTGTAGCCCGGCATTCTGGTCGAGCAGGGCCGAGAGCTGGCGGACCCTTTCGCTCAGCTCGGAATCCTGGCTGATGATCTTCTCGCTGCCCTGGTGTACGACTCGAGCCAGTGCCAGGTAGGCAAGCAAGGCCGCACCGGCCACCAGCCCCCAGGCCAGGAGGCGGTCGTGGTTGACCTCGGCTTCCAGCTCGTCGGGGAGCTGGTACAGCTCGGCGACCGCGATGATCAGCGACGAACGGCTCGCCCGGACGGGGAGGTAGATCTCGAGCAGGTGGCTCCAGTGCTGCCGCTCGTAGACGTTCTCGGGGTCGGTCAGATTGCTGATGTCTCCGGTGACGGCGCCTTGCGCCGCCCGTCCCCGGTCGCCGTCCATCGCGAACGTACGGCCGATGAGCTCCGGGTTTGGGCTGTAGAGGATCCTGCCATCGGTCGACCAGATCCGGAAGGCGACGATGCGCTGGCCCACCGGAGAGTTGGTGAGGAGATTCTGGAGCGAGTCGATTTCGGGCTGGGTCAGGCTGGAGCCATTGGCCAGCGATTGCAGCTCGGGCGCGACGAAGCTCTCGACGTAGAGGGCGGTCACCGAGGTGGTGCGGTTGATAGCGCTGGTCTCGATCAGCTGGCTCAACACCCAGGCGACCACCGCGCCCCCGACGACGACCACGGCCAGGCTGACGAGCAGGAAACGGCGTGCCAGAGACAGGTTGGCCAGGCCGAACCGCAGGCGCCGCAGTCTCAGACCCCGCGCCCTGACGCCGACCTTCGCAACGAGACTGCCTGCCCTCTGTCGAAGCACGTTCTCCTCCGGTGCCTTCCGGGGAGCCATTGTAGGAGCGGGCTGAGTCGCCCGGATTGGATATGGACCTCAGCCTGAGCCGGCATCAGACCAAGGTCCGATCGTTTTCGGAACCCGGGCCCGTGGCGCCGGCCAAGGGGGGAAGCCCATCCTGCTCGTAGCGGAGATGCCGCAAGACAGATCGAACAAACCGAGGTTCCAAGATGAACAGACCAAACCTGACGAGGACGCCCATCGGCGTGGCCGCAGGCCTCCTCCTTATTGCGGCGCTGGTTGGCGCCTGCAGCAGCAGCGGCAGCACCGGCGGAGGGCTTTACGGTGGCCCCGCAACGCCAGCCGCTCCCGCCGCCACGCCAGTCGCTCCGGCTGCCACGGCCAGCCCGGCAGCAGCGTCGGTCACAGTGGCGGCAAAGACCATCGGCAGCCAGACGATCCTGGTCGCGGGCTCCAACGGTATGACCGTCTACACGTTCGCTAGCGACACGGCCGGCAGCGGGAAGAGCGCCTGCAGCGGTGGCTGCCTGACTAAGTGGCCGGCTTTGACGGTTGTTTCAGGGGCCGCGCCGACCGCCGGTGACGGAGTAGCAGGCAAGCTCGGAACGATCACGCGCGCCGACGACGGGTCTCTCCAGGTCACCTACAACGGCCTGCCGCTGTACTTCTACCAGGGCGACAAGTCCCCGGGCGACACCAACGGGAGCTATCCGAACTGGAACCTCGTCAAACCCTGATAGACACGTGCTTCACAGCGACACCGGCCCGGTCCCTGCACACGGACTCGGCCGGTGTCCGGAGCAGAGGTAGTCACCATGACCACGCTACTCACGACGGCCGGCAGGCGATCCCACGGTAGACGGAACCTGGTGGTGGTCGTCGCCATATTCGTTCTGGCCGCGATCGCAGCCGGCGGATTCGGACTCTGGTACATCCTGATCGGAACCCCCGGTCCGGCAGCGGTGAGCGGGGTGGCCCCGGTGATTCCGGCTGGCGCTTCCGTTCCTCCCCCAGCCTCCTTCGACGGTTCCTGGCAGGTCAACGGTAGCCTCGGATCGATCAGCGACTTCAGCTCGTCCTGGGTCGGCTACCGCGTCCAGGAGCAACTTGCGGGCGTAGGCGGCCACACCGCCGTTGGGCGAACGCCCAAGGTAACCGGATCGCTGACTCTTGCCGGCTCGACGGTGAGCGCCGTCTCGATCACGGGCGATCTCACGGCCCTGACCAGCGACTCTTCCCAGCGAGACGATCAGCTTCGCCGCCAGGCTATCCAAACCGACGACTTCCCGACGGCGACCTTCGTGCTCACCCAGCCCATCGCCCTTGGATCGCTGCCGGCCGACGGCTCATCGGTCAGCGTCACCGCGACCGGCAACCTCACGCTCCACGGCGTGACCAAGAACGTCCAGATCTCGCTCCAGGCGCAACGGCAAGGCGGCATCATCGCCGTGGCCGGCTCGCTCCCGATCGTCTTCGGCGACTACGGCTTCCAAGGGCCCAATTCCTTCGCCGTCGTGTCGGTTAACGATCACGGGATCATGGAACTGCACCTTCTGTTCACTCACGTCTAGTGCGAGAAGGCGCCGGCTACTGCGCAGGACGATGCCGCGCGCGCCAGGCCCCTCGGCCCGGTCAGCGGCGCGTCGATCCGGCGAGCCCGGCGGGTCTGTCGCGGCGCCGGAGACGGCGCTCTTGTGGGCGAACGGTCGTCGATGATGGGAGACGTGGAAACCCGGCGGCTGCCACGCGATCACCACCCAACTCCTTGGCTCGGTACAGGGCGGCGTCGGCCTCGTCGACCAGACCATCGCGGGTGGCGTTCTCGCCCGGGTGGCAGGCCGCGCCAATACTGGCGGTAATCGGCACGCCGGTGACCGATTGGGACCCGGCGATCGCTGCCCTGATGCGCTCTGCGACCTCCACACCCAACCCCTGGGCGGTGCCGGGCAGCAGGACCGCGAACTCATCGCCACCGTAGCGGTACACACGATCGCCGGCCCGGACCCCGGCCTTGATCGCCCGGGCGGTCGCGCCGAGCAGCGAGTCGCCCGCGGGGTGGCCGCGCCGATCGTTGAACGCCTTGAAGTCGTCCAAGTCGAGCATGAGGAGAGTGAGCGGCCGCGAACTCTTGTCGGCAAGGAGCGCGGCCGTGTCCTTCTCGAACGCGCCCCGGTTGAGCAGACCGGTGAGCGCATCGGTCTCGGCGCGCGTCCAGACGGCGTGGTGTGCCTCGGCGTTCTGCAGGGCAATGGACGCCTGCTTGGCGAAAAGCTTGGCGACCTCAAACTCGCTCGCCTGGAAATGCGCCTCCGAGGCACCCATCCGACCGACGTTGAGGGTGCCGCCGACCTGGCCGTCGATCAGAACCGGTACGACAATGAGCGACTCCTCCTCAGCGGGGGTGCCCGGGATGAGCAACATCCGAGGGTCGCGGTGGGCGTCGTTCACGCACTGCGGCTGCCCGTGCGTCACGACCCAGCCGGTGATGCCACGGTTGAGCGGGAAAGTGGTTTCGAGGATGAGAGCGGCGAATCGATCGCGCGCAAGAACGGGGCGCAGCAGGCTCGCGTCTCGATCGACGCGATAGATCGTGAGGTTGTCGTAGGCCACCACGGACTTGAGCGAGTCCGCGATGAGGTTGAGGACCTTCTGAGGGTCGAGCGTCGCGAGGAGACGCTCGTTGAATGCCAGTACCTGGCGATGGCTCGCAACCGCTTGCTCGCTCCGTGCGCTGATCACACCCCATTCGTTACTGACCCACCAGACGAGCCCGTAGGTGAAGGCCAGCATCACAGCAGACTCGGCGAGCGACACGGGTGTGCTCACGAGATCGGCCAGCTGTGTCATCCCGCCAACTACGTATGCCGCTGTCTCGCCGACCATGCTCAGGACGAAGGCGAGGACGAACATGGCCAGGAGACGACGTCCGCGCAGGACAGGGATCAGGAGGAGCGCGCCGGCGAGCGGCATGACCGCTGCACCGTCGAGACCGTCCGTGAGCGTGGCGCCTGAAACGACGCCGAGGGCCATGAGCACGAGGCCTGCGGTCAGCAACAGCCGCCGCGTGAGGCCCCTCTCCAGGAACCAGATGGAGATCACGATCGCCGGACCTGCGAGCGCTTCGATCAGGAGGAGCCCCGGTCGGTCGCGCGCGGGTCCCACTACGATCCCCGTGGCGAGCATGACCATGGTCGCGATCGCGCAGAGAGCCGCGTATCGACCGAACAGCCGATCCCGGTCGGAGGGCGAGCGTTCCGACCATTCCGGCATCCTCGGCCACGACCAGCGCCGCGATCGCGGCGGCGTTCGCTCGGTCGTCCGTTGCTCAGCGGACGCGTGAGTCGTGTCAACGATCATCGCGCCACCTCGCGTCGAGCCGGCGCCCCCGGGCGCCCGTTCGCTCGCGGTCTGGTCGGTTTCTCAAGTGGCGACGGCACAGGCCACCCGAACAGGATCGCCTGCGCGGGCGACATCAAAAGGGCGCGGTGGATATGGCCGTCCATCGGGACGATCTCACCGCAGCAAGGCTGCCGCGACTATGGCCTTAGGGTCCGGTGTTCCGTAGGACTCACGCCGCGCGAGGCGAACGGTCTCTCAGCAGCAGGCGCTGCGGAGGTCTGCTGCCCCGAGTTGGCTCCGCGGCCAGCGCTCCGGCTGCGGCCGCTGATGGCGTTGGGATCGAGGCCCTCCGCTCGGAGTGGGGCCGGGCTCAGACGCCGAGGGTTCGCTTGAGGAGGGCCGCGTCGCGCGCACCGAACCCCATCTGGACTCGGTCGCCGCTCATGCCCACGGGGACGGCGATCTGCAGGTCGATCCCGGCGTCGGCCAGTTTCCGCGCCACCGCGGCGCCCGTCCCTGGCCGGTTCTCCAGTTCGACCACCACCATCTCGATGGCGGTCGCGGTGTAGCCGGCGTCGGCGATGGCCGCCCGCAGCCCGGCTTCGTCGTCGGAGCCGAGTGCGATCAGGCCCTTTGCTCCATCCGAGAGTCCATACGCGGGTGCGACATTGACACGGCGCTTGGCGGTGGCCTCAAGGAGTTTCGCGAGCACCCCAGGTCGATTGTCCACGCTGATGAGATACGCGTTCATTGGTGTCTCTCCTGACTGCGATCGTCGGCACCATCCTAGCCCGTAACTCCGGGCTGACAGCCGCCTGTCTCGTCCAGCAGTCGGATACCGGCGGTCGCCTGACGCGCCTCCGAGCAACCGCGTGGCAACTTCCGACCGTCCTTACCACTGCGACGTCAACGGAAGAAGGGGTGGTCGTGCGAGGCTGGCGAGGCTGCCGCTGCCCCGGTGGCTCGACCCCAAGGAGCGGTTGGGGCCCACAGCGAGCTAGAGATGCGAGCGCCCCCACACTCCGGGACGTCAGCGCGCGAGGCCGCGATCAGGACGAACGTCCCGGCGATCGCGCTGAGAATCTGTCGATCTTGAGCCCGTTCACGCTGGCGATGTCAGCAGCCCGGACGGTCAGATGATCCGCAGGACCAGAATGACGATGACGACGATGACGATCACTCCGAGGACACTCATGGTGCAATCCTTCCGAGGCTCCGCAGATCGCTTCGCCTGGCTGACGATCGCTCCTGTGTAACCATCCATAGCGTATGGTATATGATGGAGT
>JBGQBD010000075.1:0-11014 GCA_041494645.1 Candidatus Limnocylindria bacterium | reverse complement strand
TCGAAAGTCAAGAACGCCAACCGCGCCGAGCGCGCCAAGACGTCCCGCGCCGACTGGCCGCGAGACCCGGTGACGCACCGCTGGTTGAGGAAGGACCAGCTCCCCGCCGAGAGCGGCCCTCCCCCGGCGCCTTCTCCCGCACCCTCGCCTACCGCGTCACCCGCCCCCGCTGGACTGGCACCCGCTAACCCTGGAGGTGATGCCGCGGCGTCGGACCCTTTTCGTGGGCGGGCGCTGCGCCGACTCCGGCCGAGTGGTCGGTAGAGCAGCCGTCGCCCCCAGCTGAGGGGGAAGCGCCGCCCCCGGTAGGGCCCGAGTCCGACTGGACCGAGCCGGCCGCGCAGGGAACGCCCGAATGGACCGTCTGGGTCGCCGCCCAGATCATGCCCCTGGCTCGCATGCCGTTCACGCTCGCCGCCCTCCGGCTAGGGCCTCACTGGCTCGTCACCGACGATGAGCTGCGCCCGATCGTGGAGGCCACCGCGCTGGTCCTTCCCCGCACCGCTCTGACCGAGCGTGTCGTCGGAGCGTCCCCATACGCCGCCATCGCAGGCGGCCTGCTCAGCATCATCGCCCCCAGGGTCCAAAAGACCGTCGCCCTGCGCCAGGAGGAACAAGCCCGTGCCGCCAATCGACCGAAACCTGCTACAGCGGGACCTGCGGCTCCTGCCGAGCCTGCTGGCGGGGAGTCTCCACAACGCCCTCCCGATGCCCCTCCGGATGGCAGTGTCGCGGGAGGTCCTGACCCAGCAGCTCTCGGGGGCCTGTTCGCGTCTGGCGGGATCTCCTGACGCGGACCTGGTGGCTCTAATCGACGCCCTGGGCCAGGAGTTGGGTGCCATCCGGGGCGCTCGAGCTCCGCTCGACGCATCGTACGTCGACGCCCATCCCGGCCTGGCCACGGCCCTGGACCGAACCGTCAAGAGGCTCGGATGAGCGGGGCGATGGTCGCCCGCGGCGAACACTGGCACGCCGTCGGCATGATGACCTTCCGCCACGACCACCTGGTCCGCCGCGGCCGGCCCCACCGCCACCGTGACGCCGTGGGCCAGCTCAGTGGCGTCGACTCCACCCGTGAGCCCGTGCCGGCGCAGATGCGTGAGGACGTGGCCAGCCGACTCACCGTCTATCCCAAGGGCAACCGCCGCCAGTGAGCAGCAGCATCCGCCTCCTGGCCGGCCAGAAGGTGGCGATAGCCGGTCAGAATGGCTCCGGTAAGAGCATCCTGGCCAGTGCCATCGCCCGCTCCATGGATCGGGTCCTAGTCTACGACCCCAAGTGGGACCCGGCAGCGGAGATCCCCAACGCGGCGATCGTGACCACGGCCCGCGACGCCATCCGGGCCCTGCCGGGGAGGGTCATCTACCGCCCGGACCCCCTCGAGGCGGGCCAGATAGTCGACCGTTTCGACGAAATTTGCCGAAAAATCATTCGGGACGGCGGCCGGCACGGGATCGTAGTCCACGAGCTGACCAACCTGGGCACCGCGTTCACCATCGGGCCCTGGCATCGGGCGGCCATAACCCAGGGCCGGAGCCTGCAGATAAGCGTGGTGGAGGTCACCCAGCGGCCCCGCAATATCCCGATCGTCGCCCTCTCCGAGGCTCAGCACCTGGTCTGCTTCACCCTTCTCAACCCCGACGATCGCGACGTCATGGCGGGCTACATGGGCCAGGCCATCAGGCCCGCGGCGCTCCCGCTCGACTTCCGATGGTGGTATAGAGGTCCTGACCTTCGGCTGAGGCTTCACTCCCCGCTCTCGCTGGCCGCGTAGCGCGCGGCGCCCGCCCCATTGGCGGGCCGAACCGAGAGAGGCGACGAAACGTGAAGCTGCCCCACCTAGTCCGCGGCCTGGACGAGCTGCTGCTCGAGACCGGCGCGGTCACGGTAATGGCCATCATCGGCCTCCTGGTCCTCTCTCACGCCGTCCACACGGGAACCGCCAGCAAGCTCGAGAGCCTGCCGCTGGTGGGCCCTGGGGTCAACGGCGTCCGGGTCGCGGTCGACGCGATCGTCAGCCCGTCCTAGGTAGAGGAGAGACGTCCCATGGCCACGGCACAGTCGGCCGCAACCCCAGCCCCAACCCAGCCGGCCCAGCTGTTCATGCGCTGGATACCCGAGTTCCTGGGCAACTTCCCCTTCACCCTCGGAGGCGCGCCGGTCACGGTGCCCCTAGACCAGGTCGGCTACCTGGACATGCTGATCGCCCACGTGCGGGGCGCGGCCACCGTCGCCAACGCCAACCTCGTCTTCAACCAGATGATGCCCTGGAACATCATCACCCAGTTCCTCGTGCAGCCTCCCGGCCAGACGCCCCCCTTCCGCGTCGGCGGCGCGCTGCTCCACACCTGGAACCTTCTGGGCAGTGATTTCAGCCCGTTCGTGAACGGCGCCGATCTCCCCGCTCAGGGCGTCCTCGACGCCAACGCGTACGACGTCACGATCATGGACGTCTTCCCGCTGGCCGTCGGCGCCATCGTGGTCCACCTCTGGTACGTCCTGCCGTTCCACCGCAGCGAGCTCGACATCCGCGGCGTGCTGCCGCTGGGCAACCGGACCCGGACCAACCTCGTCATGCAGCCGGCCACCAAGGCCGCGGTCGTGACGGTCGCCGCCAACCTGACCCTGGACACCTGGTCGATCGACGTCTACCAGGCCTACTACACGCCGCCGCCCGCGAGCTCGGGCGCGGTCGTGGACGACGCCTGGGCCGTGACGTACGACGAGACCAACCAGGTCGTGGCCGCGGTGGGCCAGCAGACCGTCCAGGTCGTCCCCGACGACACGATCCTGGGCATCGCCCATGCGGTCTGTCTCAACAACCTGCCCAACAGCGCCGACGTCACCAACCTGGCCCTCCAGGTCAACCAGTCCTGGTTCTCCGACCCCCGGGGCCTGCCCGGCGACGCATTCAGCTTCATCCAGAGGCGGATGCACTACAACCCGCTGCCCGTTGGCATCTTCGTCTACGACTTCGACACCGACACCGATGCCGGCAAGCTCGACGTCCGCAAGTGGGTTCACACGAGCCAGGTCCAGAAGATCACGAGTTACCTCCAGATCGCCCCGGCGGCGGTCCTGGGGGCCAACCCGCTGATCTACACCAGCGTCCGGCGCCTGGTCGACCTGAACCCGGCAAGCCACCTCGTGGGCGCGGGGTAACCCCCCGATGATCGCCTACGACGTCCGCGGCGACGCCAGCCGCGGCGACTTCGATGGCGTGAGCGCCGGCACGATCGCCAACACGTTCGGCGTGCCGGCGGCCATCGCCAAGGTCAAGAGCACAGCCAGCGCCGTGGCGTCGGCGCCGGGCGGCTCTCTCATCATCGGTCTGGCGGTTCTCATCGCCCTGATCGTGTACACCCACCGGAGGCTGCTCTAGCCATGATCCTGGGCCGCAACCCCGCCCTCTGGCTCGCCCTGATAACCGCGGCGCTCAACGCGCTCGTGATCGTCTTCGGCGTCTCCCTCAGCGGTGAGCAGATGGCCGCGCTGAACGGCCTGGCCATCGCGATCATCGGTGTCGTCGCCAACGAGGCGGACCCTACGACGCTGCCGACTCTGGCCCGCAGCACGACGGCCCCGACGATGCCGGCAGCCCCTTTGACGTCCGAGACGGCATCGTCGTCTGGCGCGAAGACTTCTACAACCCCGATCGCGGGCGGGGACGAGACAACTACTGAGCGGCCGGCGTCCTGGCCGCCCCAGTTCTGATGGGCGGCGCGCAGGGCGGCCTGCTGATGATCCTGGCCAGCGTTGTGCTGTTCGTCCTATGGACCCGCGGCTACCTGGCCACCTGGGTCGGCAGCATCACCGACGCCCTGGCCGGGGCCACGACCGCGAAGCCGATCACCAACCCGCTCACCACATACAAGCCAACCCCAGTGGACAGCCGCCACACCGCTACCCCGGTCTAGGAGAACGCCATGAGCCTTACCAAGCACGTCGACCCCCGCCGGGCGATCTCCTACGCCCGCAACCCCTCGGGCGGCCTCGGCACGCGCTCCATCCCCTTCGTGGTCTGGCTGATCATCGTCCTCGGAGCTCTCATGATGCTGCGCCGCGGCTCCAGCGGCGAGAACCTCATTCCCTGGGAGCCGGGTAGCCCGGTCCCAGCGGCATTCGTCACCTACGCGGTGGCCGGTTTCGGTATCGTCCTGGTGGCCACGGTGGCGCCCGAGATCGTCACTCAGGCGCTGATGGTCGCGGTCCTGCTGGCCTTCCTGATTGACGTCCCCTACCTCACCCCCGCGTTCAACCTCGTGAACGCCAAGATCGCAACCCTCGCCCCGGCGTGAGGAAGGAGTAGCACCATGGAACGAGACGTCGCCAAGTTCATGCTGGCCGCCCTGGGCGTAGCCGCCCTCTACGACATCGCCACCCACGGCGCGGCCATGGCCCAGGTGTTCACGTCCGGCGGCAAGGCCGTCGCCAACCTGTTCGCCGTCCTGACCGGCCAGAAGCCGGCCGCGTAGCCGTGCCCCGGCTCTGGCGGTACGCCGCCAACGACCAGCCGCTCAACACGCCGCCCGTCACCCCTCGGACGGGTCGACGCGTCGTCGCTCGAGCATTCGAGCGCGGTCCCGAGACGCGGGCGGTGGCGAGCGGCGAGGCGGGCATCCCCGGCTTCCAGGCCCAGCTCGCCTCCCCCACCGGCACGGCGGCGCCCGATTGGACGGCGACGCGGGCAGACCAGGCCGAGCCCCCGGGCGGCGCGACTCCCACGACCGGCGCACCCGACTGGTGGTCCCGATGAACATGAGCCAGGTCGACCAGTACTACGCCAACCACCGCTGGTTCGTGATCGGCGGCGCCGCGGCTGCCCTGGCCGCCGCCTTCGGCTTCATCCAGCTCCGCAAGACGCCTACCGCGCCCATCATCAACGTGGCCGCCCCGGCCTCGAGCTCGAGCCAGGAGTCGGCCGACGCCCTGGCCAGCACGCTAGCCGCCAGCCAACAGAACCTCAGCGCCCTGGCCGCCCTTCTGCAGAGCTGGGGCCAGCCGCCGGTCTATGTGGCTCCCCCCGTGGAGCCGACGCCCCCCGAGGCTGCTCCCCCCGTGTCGCCCCCAGCGACGACACCGCCGCCGGAGAGCACTGCGCCGGTCGCGAGTGGCGCTCTGCACGTCGCGCGGCTCCTGTCCCCACCAGTGTCGCTCTGGCGCTGGCAGAACGGCCAGATGTCGCTGGTCCCTGGCTGGGCGTTCGGCAGTGCCGTGTTCACCGTCCAGCAGGCCGCCGTTGAGGGCACCACCTGGTGGGTGATCGCCGACGCGTCGGGCTATGCCGGCTACTACATCAAGTACCACGACCCGGCGTGGAGCGTGTCGCCATGAACGACACCGCCACGGTCTTCGTTGCCTACGCCACTGCTCTCGCGTCCAGCGCCAAGGGGTACGGCGAGCGTGCCCTCAACGGGCTGCCCCAGCGCGGTCCGGAGTACTTCGACTGCATCGGCTTCGTCCGGGCCGTCATCCTGGCCAGCGCGCCCAGCCTCTGGCCCTCCAACCGCGGGGGCGAGGACAGCTGGACGGTCCCCAACTTCGCCTACTGGTGGACCGCCCTACACCTCCAGGCGCCTCAGCCGTACCTGGGTTGCCCGCCCCTAACCGCGGATCTGCTCGTCTTCGGCGCCAACGACCACATCGGCGTCGCCGATGGGCACGACAACTGCATCAGCGCGCTGGACCCGGCCCGCGGCATCCGCTCCGTGCCGATCGGCCACGTGGGCCTGCCGCTCACCTACATCTTGCGGACCGGCCTGGCCCAGGCTGGCCCGGCCCCGGCCCCGAACCCCTCCCCTCCCCCACCGCCCAAACCGGCGCCGTCGACGTACACCGTGGTGGCGCACGACACGCTGTCTCTGATCGGCGCCCGCCTCGGGGTGACCTGGAGGGCCATCTACGCCGCGAACGCGGCAGCCATCGGACCCAACCCCAACCTCATCCATGCCGGCCTACGGCTGGTAATCCCAGGGAGGTAGTCATGCCCCGCCGCAACCCACGCACCGGCCGCTTCGAGCGCGGCAAGCACCACAAGCACCGCCGGTAGCCCCGTGGCTGCCGATCCCCGGACGGAGGAACCCGGGGCCCTGTTGAGCGTGCCCGTCCACGAGGATGGCGAGCTGGCCGCGACCGCGGCCGCTCTGCTCGAGGCCGCCGGGGCGCTCCTGACCGCCCCGCACCCCCCGCGGCCGGCCGGAGTAGGGACGGCTCGTTGGCAGCCCGCTGCAGCCAACACCGTCTACCCCGCGATCCTTACCGGTCCGATGGGCGAGCGCTGGAACCGGCCCATCCAGAAGATCACCCTCTCGCTCAAAGAGGCGGCCGCCCCGGTCCTGGTCGTGATCGGCAATTCTCAGATCGTGGGGGGCCAGGTCACCTACGGTGAGATCGTCCGAGTCAACGTGACGGCCGCCGCGGCGGTGACCATCGACTTCGGGGAGGGCCTGCCGCCCGCAGCCCCGGGGGGAACCGGGCAGTTCCTCTACTGGGCCGACGTGGGACAGGTGAACATCGACGTTGCTGTCCAGCACGGCTAATTCATGCAGCCGATCACCCTAACCCCAGGGGCGCCGGTGGGCCTATCTAGGCGCGGTCGTACGCTCTCGATCGTCAACGATCCCCTCCTGGTCCAGCTCCCCGTCTATGACTCCAACACCGCCCTGGACCTGGCGGGCCCGGACGTCGAGACCGGAACCGTCCTAGTCGGCTTCGTGGCCGGGCCGATCACTCCCCGGACCGCGGACGCAATCGTGCCGCCGTTCAGCTCCGCGACCATCCCGGTGCCCCCCGAGGTCGCCATCGTCTATCTGCTCTATCCCGCCGTGGCCAGCCCGGCCGCCATTCTCCCCGTGCTCGAGGACGCCAGAACGCAGATAGGGCCCCTGAGCGCGGGCGGCGGACCGATAGTCGTCTCCGCTGGCTGGTCGGATGCTGAGGGGCCCCTGGGCCTTTGGCCGACGGGCGGGATCTTGGGGCGACGACTGGGCGACTTCACCCACAGCATCGCTCGCCTCCCTCTGGGCTACAACATGGAGATCATCCCGCCGAGCCCGGCCACCACCGTCTACGACCAGGACACCGCGGGCTCCCGTGGCGGGCCCTTCTTCCGGCCCCACATCGCGCCGTGCGGCGTGGCCGGCAACCTCCTGATACCCGCGGCCACCAGCACCGTATACCCCGCGACGCTGGCGACGGGGGGCGGGGAGCCGGACCCGTTCAACCCGCCGGCCACACCCCTCGCGCGGTGCGCCGTCATCCATAGGATCAGCCTCTCTCTTTACGGTGTGGCCTTCGCGGCCGGGCAGTGGGTCAAGGTCGCAATCGGGACGAGCAACCTCATGTACAACGGAGGCTTTCCGGGGCCCGGCCAGCTGGTTCGAGCCGTGTTTAGTGCCAACGGCAGTCAGACGTTCGATTTCGGCGAAGGCATCGCTACCAACTTCGACGGGTCCAGCGGCCAGTATCAATACTATGTGGATAGCACCGCCCTATTCACGGGCGGGGCCATCGATGTGCAGGTGCTCTATGGATGAGATCGAAAGCTACGTACGCTCATACCTCCTGGTCGCCGTGCTCGCATACCTCGGCTTCCTCTGGTTCCGCTCCGTCTACGATGAGGGCACACACCTGGCCTATAGAAACGGCCTATCGGACGCTTTCGCGGAGGCGCTCGAGGCCGGCCTTCCCGACGACCAGGTCGACGACCAGGGCAAGGAGTAGGGGCCCATGGCTGACAATGCTCAAACGGTCCTCGCATTCGCGGTCGCGCGACTGGGCGAGGTCACGAACGCGAACGCCTGTGCCACGTTCGTGAGCCAGGTATTCAAGGCGGCCGGCGCCGAGAGCGCCTTCACCCCCTCCAGCGGGGTCGCTCGGATCGTGGCCGATTTCCCGTCCTCCAGGATCTCGAACGATCTACAGACCGCCATGGCGGGCGATCTCATCGTCTTCGGCACCAACGAGCACATCATGATCTACCAGGGGGGTGGGCAGGTGATCGGCACCGGCACCGGGAAGTCTGGCGTGACTACGGTGGTCTCCGTGCCGATCGGAGCCGTGACTACGGACAAAGGCCTTGGCTTCTCCAAGGTCCTGCACACCGACCTCTACCAGCTGGGCGCAGCCGGAACGGGCATCGAGACTGTTGGGACCACGGGCCAATACAGCAGCGCAGTCGAGGCTGTAAAGCAGTATTTCGGTCGGACCTACGGAGATCTGTCGGCCGATCCCGATGTGGGATCGATCTTCACCATCGTCATGGCCCAGTACCATAAAGCACCAACCGATGTGTTCGGGGGGTTTGGCTCAAGTGTGTGGGACCCCGAGATAATCGCTGCTGCCACTGCCTTCGACGCCAAGTTTCCAGGCCTAGTACAGAGTGGCGCGCCGCCTGACGTGCTCGGGCTGTTCGGCTCGATGTTTGCCTGGGTGCCAGGGTTCATGGCGAACGGCGCCGTCCTGCTGCTAATCGTGGTCCTGGCCGTCATGGGCATACGACAGGTACTCGACTCGGCTGAGGGCTAGGGCCCCGGCGAAGCCGCCGCGGCTTGGAGCGTGGAGCAGGCCTCCGTCCCGTAGAGTCCGAACCCTGAGTCCCAGACGTCGACCTGCCACACGACACCAGAGACCGAACAGACGAGCTGGTCGCCAGCCGGAACAGAGGAAACATGCCAATCGTCGAAACCATCCACGGTGAGTGCGGCCTGGAGGGCGGAGCAGCTGCCCTGCCCATAGATCCCGACTATCGCGTCGTGGCCGGTGACCGAGGCGTAGCAGTTGTAGTTGGTGGGAGCTGTACCCGTCCGTGTGGCCGTCGCCCGGGCCCGGGGCGCCGGCTGCTGAGCCTCCAGGACGATGCAGGCGTTGAGGTCTCCCCGCTGGCACTTCCCGTGGGCCGTGTCGTAGACCGTGAAGTACCAGAAGCCCCCAGCCGCGACGCTAACGCCGAGCACGACGGCCAGCAGGGAAGTCCACAGATCGCTCGGCCGTTGCTCGCTCATGCCGCGTACGCTGCGCCGTCCGGGGCCAGCTCGTCAATAGTCTAAAGTACCCCCTAGACAGGAGGCAGCCTCGCAGCTACCATCCGAGCCAAGCCAGCGGGCCCCGGGTCGCCTCTCTTCGCGGGGCCCCTCCGATGAGCCGGCGAGTCCACCAAGCGGGACCGATCCACCCCGATCTGGTGGCCCTCGACCTATCTTATCGGCAGTGACCCCGGGGTGACCCGGTCCGCTGGCCTCAGCTCGAAGAGGCTGACGCCATGGACGACCAGGTCACCGTCGCGATCGCTCCCCGGGCGCACTACACGCGCCAGACGCTCCCTCAGTACGTTCAGCAGGTAGAGCGGGCCGTCCTCAATCTGGACGTCGCCGACAGCGTCCCCGACGTCTGGCGGACGCGCATCGCCTTCTGGATGCTCAACCGAATCGCCGACCCATCCCTACGCGACCTGACGGCCGACGATCGGGACCGCCTCGCTGATCTGCTCCACCGCATCGACGCCGGCGAGCTATGAGCGCCCCGACCCTGGCCGACGTCCTGGCCGATCTCTCCGCATACGACCTGGCCGGCGTCCGGATCGCCCTCCACGGTAGCCTGGCCCGCCTCCGCGGGCACCAACCCCACGTCGAGACCGCCCTGGCCGCCGCCTGCCTCGAGGTGGGAGCGGAGATGGAACGCCGGAACTGGATCAGGCCCTACTGCCCCGCCTGCGTGGCCACGGTCGACCGCTCCCCTACCCGTCTGCCGCCCATGGCGCTCGCCACCTGGAATCCGGTGACCGGATGCAGCAAGGTCTCACCCGGCTGTGCCCGATGCTATGCCGAGCGCAACTCGCGCCGATTCGGCTCCACGACTAAGCCGTGGATCGAGGCCAATGCGGCCGAGAACGTGGTCCTGCACCCCGAGCGACTTGCCATCCCTATTCACTGGAAGAAGCCGAAGCTGGTCTTCGTCTGCTCGGTGAGTGACCTGTTCCACCCGTTGGTGCCCGAGTCGTTCATTCGCGACGTCTGGCTCACGATGGCGATGTCGCCGCAGCACACGTTCCAGGTGCTCACCAAGCGCCCGGAGCGCATGGCGGAGATCGTCGCGTCCATCCAGGAGACGGGCGTGCCTGGCGTGCACCTCTTCTCGGACGATCTCTGGCCGCTCCCCAACGTGTGGGTCGGGACCTCGATCGAGAACATCCGCTACACCTGGCGAGCAGACATGCTCCGCCGGACGCCGGCGGCCGTTCACTTCATCAGCGCGGAGCCGCTTCTGGGTCCGCTCTACGACGACGAGATGTTCCTCGGCACACCAGTGCGGGCGCTCGAGCACCCCCTCTGGATATGCGACCACGGCCACCTGTCGAACATGATCCTGAAGAGCGAGGAACACGGTCGGCGGGAATGCCTGGAGTGCCGCACCCGCGTCCGCCTCGTTGGTAGGAACCTCAACCTCGACGACATCGAGTGGCTGATCATCGGCGGCGAATCCGGTCCCGGTCACCGTCCTATGGATCCCGCATGGGTCAGCCAGCTGATCGAGCGAGCTGACATCGCTGGCACCGCTGTCAACTTCAAGCAGTGGGGCGGCCTTCGCCCGGGCGGTGATCGCCTGGTCGACGGCGTGCTCTGGGATCAGTTCCCGGGAGGGTTCGTCCGAGATCCTGGTCGACCACGACCCGTCGTCTACAGCTGGGAGGCCTAGCTATGCCCGTGCAGCCCGTCCCACCTCGGCCCCGGCCGAAGCCGAAGCCGGCCGCCAAGCCGAAGCCGGCCGCCAAGCTGGTCTTCCGCTGCCCCACGTGCGGCGGCCCGATAAGGCCGGCCAGGTGAAGGCAAAGCAAATCCGACTCGGGAAACGCCTAGCTCTGGTGAAGCTGAGCGAGCAAGCGGCTCTGCGTCGGCTATCCGCCTCGGTGGCCAGTAGAGACCTGGCCCGACTCGGGCCGCGGATTGCGGCACGGATGAGCACCCCCACGCTCGCGCCCGCGACTTCACTTGATACAGGGCAACAAAGTTACATTGGT
>JBGQBD010000074.1:0-11031 GCA_041494645.1 Candidatus Limnocylindria bacterium | reverse complement strand
CGCCTCGATCGTCGACGATGAGACCGCCCGGCTGCTGCATGAACCAAGCCCTCGCAGGAAACGGTCGGATGACGCCACTCCGCCGGTCCTTGTGACGGGCAACGATCCTCCGGCGACAACGTCCGTCGCACGCGAGTCAGGCGGGCATTGCCCTTCCCGCGGGCGCCTGCCTCCGGCTGTGCGGCTAGAATTCCGCGCATGGCCCAACCAGTGACGCTCATTCCCGGAGACGGCATCGGCCCCGAACTGGCCGAGGCAACCAGGCGCGTCCTCGACGCCTCGGGAGTCAAGTTCGATTGGGAGGTCGTCGAGGCCGGAGAGGCGGTCATTGCGAAGGAGGGGACGCCCCTTCCGCAATCCGTCCTCGACTCGATCCTGCGCAACAAGGTCGCCATCAAGGGGCCCATCACGACGCCGGTCGGCGAGGGCTTCCGGTCGGTCAACGTGGCCCTCCGACAGACCCTCGGCCTGTACGCGAACCTTCGACCAGTCCGGTCCATCCCCGGCCTCAAGACCCGCTACGAAAACGTTGACCTGGTGATCGTTCGCGAGAACACGGAGGACCTCTACGCCGGCATCGAGCACATGGTCGGCCCGGACGCGGCCGAGAGCATCAAGATCATCACTCGGGCCGCCTCCGAGCGAATCGCCCGCTTTGCCTTCGAGTACGCTGTCGCCAACGGCCGCCGCAAGGTCACCGCGGTGCACAAGGCGAACATCATGAAACTCTCCGACGGCCTCTTCCTGGAAAGCTGCCGGACCATCGCCGCGCAGTACGAGGGCCAGGTCGCCTTCGAGGACCGGATCGTCGACAACATGTGCATGCAGCTCGTCCAGAAGCCCGAGCTGTACGACGTCCTGGTCCTGCCGAACCTGTACGGCGACATCGTCAGCGACCTGGCCGCCGGGCTGGTCGGCGGGCTGGGCGTTGCCCCGGGAGCGAACATCGGCACGGAGGCGGCCGTCTTCGAGGCCGTCCACGGTTCGGCCCCCAAGTACGCCGGCCAGAACAAAGCCAATCCCACGGCCCTGATGCTCTCAGGCGTCCTGCTGCTCCGCCACATCGGCCAGCAGGCCGCCGCACAGCGCGTCGAGGATGCGATTCGGTCGGTACTCGCCGAAGGCCGGACCATCACGTACGATCTGGGCGGATCTGCCGGAACGAGCGACTTCGCGGATGCGATCGTCGCCCGGTTGGCTGAGCCGGCGGCAACGGCCTGACGGGCCACGCATCCTGATCGGGCGCAGGCCCGACAGACTACGTTCGGGAGGCTGCATGCTCCTTCGCTACCGCGGCTCCGAGGGGATGGTGGCCTGGGCTTTCCATCGCATTTCCGGGATTGCCATCTGGCTGTTCGTGCTCCTGCACGTCCTAGACATCTACCTGGCGGGAGGCAGCCCAACCACCTACGACGACCTCCTCAAGTTCTACGGCAGCACGCCCGGCCGGATTCTGGAGGTCCTGCTCGGAGCCGGCCTCTTCTACCACTCGCTCAATGGCATCCGGATCCTGCTGATGGACTTCTGGCCGGGCTTGACGGCCTACCACAAGCAGATCTGGTACGCGAACTGGGTGATCTTCGTCGTCGTCGGGGTGCCGGGCGCTTTCATCATCATGCGTCCGGTTTTCGGGCTGTAGGGGAGGGGAGGAGATGGCTCTGTATTCCCGCTCCGGACGGCCCAGGCCGCAAAGCGGCGGCTTCGAGGTGGCGGCCTGGTATTTCATGCGGCTATCCGGCGTGGCGTTGTTCGTGCTGGCGACAATCCATTTCGGCCTCCAGCACTTCATCACCGACCCGAAGGATCAGACCGCCAACTGGATCTTCACCCAGCGCTGGAACAGCCTGTTCTGGCGTAGCTTCGACTGGCTGCTGCTGGTGATGGTTCTCCTCCACGCGTTCCTCGGCATGCGGACCGTGACCATGGACTACCTCACGGGCGGCAGGCGCACGCTCGCGCTCTCCGTTCTGTACCTGCTGGGCGCGGTCGTGTTTGCGATGGGGACGATCGTCGTCTTCACCGTGAAGATGCCGGGAGCCTAGTAGATGGACTACCCGTTCGATGCCATCGTCGTGGGCGCCGGCGGCGCCGGCCTGTGGGCCGCTCTCGAGCTGGCCCGCGAGGGCGTAAACACCGCCGTCCTGACCAAGCTCTACCCCACGCGCTCTCACACCGGCACCGCCCAGGGCGGTGTCTGCGCCGCTCTCGGCAACCTCGAGGAGGACCACTGGGAGTGGCACATGTTCGACACCGTCAAGGGCGGCGACTATCTGGTCGACCAGGATGCCGCGGAGGTCCTCGCCCGAGAGGCGATCGAGACGGTCATCGAGCTCGAGCACATGGGCCTGCCGTTCAATCGCACCCCAGACGGCAAGATCGACCAGCGTCGTTTCGGGGGCCACACCAGCAACTACGGCGAGGGCCCGGTCCGGCGGGCCTGCTTCGCGGCCGACCGAACGGGCCACATGATCCTGCAGACGCTCTACCAGCAGTGCATCAAGCACGGCGTCAAGTTCTTCGACGAGTTCCAGGTCGTGGATCTGCTCTTCGAGGGCGGTGAGCCCGGAGCCGGCGGGCGAGCTGCCGGAGTGGTGGCCCACCGTCTCGCCGACGGGGAGCTGCACACCTTCAGGGCCAAGGCCGTCCTTCTGGCCACCGGCGGCTTCGGGCGGATGTTCCGCATCACTTCCAACGCTTACAGCCTGACCGGCGACGGCGTGGCCATGTGCTACCGCCACGGCATCCCCCTCGAGGACATGGAGTTCTTCCAGTTCCACCCGACCGGCATCGTGGGCATCGGCATCCTCCTCTCGGAGGCGGCCCGCGGCGAGGGCGGCACGCTCCTGAACGACAAGGGCGAGCGGTTCATGGAGCGCTATGCGCCGAAGATGATGGAGCTGGCGCCGCGCGACATGGTCAGCCGGGCGATGTACCAGGAGATCCGGGCCGGCCGCGGCATCGGCGGCAAGGACTACCTGTACCTCGACGTTCGCCACCTGGGCAGGAAGGTGATCGAGGAGAAGCTGCCGGACATCACCGATTTCGCTCGCATCTACCAGGGAGTCGAGCCGCTCAAGGAGCCGGTCCCGGTGCAGCCCACGGCCCACTACGCCATGGGCGGCATCCCGACCAACGTCCAGACGGAAGTCGTCCGCGACGAGAAGAACATCGTCGTGCCCGGGCTCTTCGCGGCCGGCGAGTGCGCCTGCGTGAGCGTCCATGGAGCCAATCGGCTGGGTACCAACTCGCTCGTCGACTTGCTCGTTTTCGGCCGGCGCGCGGGACGGCAGATGACGCGCTACGCCGGCACGGTGGAGCGGCCACGGCCCATCGCCGGCGCAACGGAGCCGGTTCGAGCGCAGCTGGAGGCGATCCGCTCGCGCACCGACGCCGGCGAATCCGCCGCTGCCATCCGCACCGAGCTGCAGGCCGTGATGATGGACAACGTCGGCGTCTATCGCGACGGCAAGCTGCTGGCGGTGGCCCTGGCCAAGGTGAAGGAGCTCGAAGCCCGCCACGACCGGCTCTCTATCGCCGACCGCGGGAGCGTCTTCAACACCGAGCTGCTGGAAGCCCAGGAGCTGGGCTATCTGCTCGACATTGCGCACGCCACCGTCTCGGCCGCGCTGGCTCGAACCGAGAGCCGCGGCGCCCACTCACGCGAGGACTACCCGGAGCGCGACGACAGGAAGTGGCTCAAGCACAGCCTGGCCTACCGCGCCAAGGACGGGCCTGCGCTCCGCTACAAGGGCGTCTCTATCACGCGCTTCCAACCGAAGCCCCGGACGTACTGAGGCTGCCCGATGAACGTCGATCTGCGCATCCTCCGCTACGATCCCGAGCGCGACAGGGCGCCCCACTGGGAGACCTACGCGATCGTCGTCGATCCGATGGACCGCGTCCTCGACCTCCTGATCAAAGTCAAAGCCGACCGGGACGGCTCACTCAGCTTCCGGCGCTCCTGCGGCCACGGCATCTGCGGCTCCGACGCGATGCTCATCAACAGACGCAACCGGCTGGCCTGCCGCATCAGGGTCGATCAGCTCGGCAAGAAGATCTCGGTGGCGCCCCTGCCGGGTCTGCCCGTGGTGAAGGACCTGATCGTCGAGATGAGTGGGTTCTTCGGCAAGTACCGCTCGGTCAAGCCGTATCTCATCAACGACCAGCCCGAGCCCGAGCGCGAGCGGCGCCAGAGTCCGGAGGATCGGGCCCGCTACGACGACACCACCAAGTGCATCCTGTGCGCCGCCTGCACGGCGTCGTGCCCGTCGTTCTGGGCGCGACCGGAGTACGTGGGCCCGGCGGCGATCGTCCAGGCCCACCGGTTCATATTCGATTCCCGTGACGAAGGCGCTGCCGAACGGCTCGAGATCCTGGCCGACGAGGACGGCGTCTGGCGCTGCCGGACGATCTTCAACTGCGTCGATGCCTGCCCCCGCGGCATCAACATCACGAAGGCGATCCTCGAGGTCTCCTCGGCGATCGTGGGGCGGCGAGGCTGAACGGGCGCCCAGATCCCGCCTGGGATTCCCTGTGGCGATCGGTCGCAGCCGGGGCAGGGGAGGCGCCCGGCGGCCGCGAAGCTGAGGGCAGGGCCACGGCCAGGGACGCTCGAGGGTTCGTCATCAGGACCGACGGCGCCGCCCGGGGCAACCCCGGGCCCGCGTCGCTCGGGGCCGTCCTGATCGACGCGGCATCGCCCGCGTCTCGCCGCCCCGACGCCGCGCCCGTCGCCACCATCTCGGAGTACCTGGGAGTGCAGACCAACAATGTGGCCGAGTACACCGCCGTGCTGCGGGCGCTGGCCCTGGCCGAGGAGCTCGGCGCCCGCGAGGTCGAGATGCTCCTCGACTCGAGGCTGATCGTCGAACAGCTCCTGGGCCGCTGGCGGGTCAAAGACGCGAAGCTGGTTCCGCTCCACGCCGAGGCGAAGGCGCGGCTGGCTCGCTTCGCGCGATGGTCGGCCGCGCACGTGCCTCGGGCCCAGAACAAGCAGGCCGACGCGCTCTGCAACGAGGCCATCGACCGTGCCCTGGCCGGCGGCGAGCGGGTTGTGGTGAGGCGGCCCTAACGCCGTCCCGGCGGGGGTTGCGGGGACAGCCGGTACCGGACCTCGGTGGTCGAGAAGCCGCCGAGATCGATCTCCTGGCGCCCACCGTCCGACCGCCAGCCCATCGCCTCGTAGAAGGTCCGGGCAGCGCCGTTGGCTTCGAAGACCCACAACACCAGCGCGGTTGCCTCGCGCCCCTGCCAGTGGGCGGTGGCCGCGTTGAGCAACGCCCGGCCTAGGCCCCGCCGCCACTCACCAGGCAGTACGTAGATGGCATATACCTCGGCCGCGGAGGGAGGCACGTCCTCGTCCCGTGGCGGGCCGGTGCTGACGAAGCCCACGACCCGGCCCTCGAGCTCGGCCACCCACGCGGGAGCGTGCCCCGCTGTATCCGACTCGAGCACCGTCCGCCACGCCACCTCACGCGCGCCGATCGACAGGCTGGCCAGGAAGTCGGCCGGGAGGATCCCACCATAGGCGGCCTGCCAGCCGAGCACCGCGACTTCAGCGATGGCGCCGGCGTCCGCGACGGTCGCCCTCCGGACGACAGCGTGAGGCTGCGCCGGTCGGTCGGTTCCCGGCTGGGGGCGGGTCGGTTTCGAGTCCATCATCGGTCGCGGTTGGCTATCGCCCTGGCTTGGACTACAATCCGCGCTCGGCGAGTCGGCTGGATGATCGCGCGCACTCGGTGAAAGCCGATGGCGCGAGGAAAGTCCGAGCTCCTCAGCGCAGGGTAGCGGGTAACGCCCGTCCGCCGCGAGGCGAGGACCAGTGCCACAGAGACGTAGCCGGGCTCGGGGCAACCCGAGAGCGGTAGGTGAAACGCGGCAAACTCTGCCCGGAGCAAGGCCAAATAGGAGGACGCGGTTCGGAGGTTCGGGCAACCGGGCGTTCGAACGGAAGAGGTCGCGCTGCCCAGTCCTCGGGTCGGCCGCTTGAGTCGTCGGGTAACCGGCGGCCAGAGATGGATGATCGTCGCCGCGACGCGAGTCGCGGTACAGAACTCGGCTTACAGGTCGGCTCGCCGCCACCTGCTCTAGGCCGGCCCGGCCGTCGACCGGCAAGCGCCAGTCAGTCTTCGTCCGGCCGGAAGATGTGGCTGGCCGCGCAGGGCCCGCAGATCTCGAGGCTCGACTCCATGGCCCCCAGCGGCAGCGGCACGCGTCTGTCCGGGTACAGGCAACTCACCTCGTACCCGGATTCGGGATCCGCGGCGACCCGGCTGAGGCGGCGAAAGGTGCAGCGGCGGATTCGCGACGTGGCCAGCGTCGCGGCGAGCGGCGACGAGTCGGTGACCCGCTGAGGCAGTGCCATCGGACGACGTGCGACCTCCGAGAAGCGGGAGGCTACCATCGCCGGGGGGAGACGGCAAGGTTCGAAAGGTACTAGACTCCGCGCGTCGGTCGCCTGGCTCGCACCTGCCGGGCGCTATCTGGGGGGGCGGGAGAGGTCGTGGAGGCAGGCGAAGGCTCCAACGGTCGAGAGGGGCGAGAGGACTGGATACCGCCCGACGAGCTGGAGACAAAGCTGGCCCGGGGCCAAGCCGCCCGAGGTTTGTCTCCCGACCGGGCCGGCGAGGTGGGCAGTGCCGATGGGTCCTTGGACTCCGGCACCGGCGATCGTGAGCCGTTGCCGGGCACCTCGCCCGACGCCACGCCGGCGGTCCCGCCGGGATCGGCCGCGGACACGGTCAAAGTCGCGCCGCGATCCCGGCCGTGGTCCGAGCCGGAGCCTGCCCCCTCCGGCCCGATACGCTGTCACTTCCTGCGCAGCGTGGGCCCGGACGGCCGGCTGGCGGATCCGCAGAAGGTGGCGGTGCCAACTCACCGCTGCGCCGCCTTCGGCGACCCGCTGCCGCTTTCATTGCGCCAGCAGGAGCTGGTGTGCTTGCAGCGAGTCCATGTCAGCTGCCCGCGTTACGTCCACGGCACGCTCCTGGCGGACGAGGAAGCGGCTCCGACGGCCGAGAAGGAGCAGGAGGGCGGCTTCCCGCTGACGACGGTTGCGGCAGTCGTCCTCGTGATTGCGGCGATCGGGATGCTGCTTACCGGTCCCGTCCTGGGCGTGCTGCCGTTCGGCGGCGGCAGCAGCCATCCGACGCCGAGTGTCTCCGTGTCGCCTTCGGGGACAGCCACTGTCGGGCCTTCGGCGACACCGCGGCCGACCGCGACGATCGCCCCGAGCCTGACCCCGGCTGCCTCGCCGACCGCACCGCCCACAGCCGGACCGTCCGCGACGCCTGCACCGACGCCTGGGGCGACCAGCTCGTGGCCACCCGGAGCCACCGCCTCCCGGATGGACCTTGTCGTGCCCTGCTCCGACCAGCCGAACTGCTACATCTACACCGTCCGTTCCGGAAATGTGCTGGCCGCGATCGCCAATTTCTTCGGCGTCGATCTGGCCATGATCCGGCAGATGAACCCCTCGGTGGCCACTTCCAACGCGATCTATGTAGGCGAACAGCTGAAGATCCCACCGCCGACCAAGTAGCGCTCCGCGGGGCAAGCGGCGCCACTCGCTCCGACCGACGCCACCGCCCGTCCCGCCGGCCAGCTTTGCGGACTCGGAGAGCGGCCCCGGAGGGGCGGCCTGGGGCGCGCCCTACTCGGGCAGAATCTGGCGACCTACCCGGTCGGGGCTACTCGTAGCGACCCAGTCACGATTTGCCGGGTCCAATGGCACTGGCCCGCAAGCGGCCCTTCGCGGCCTGATAGCGAGACACCGACGCCCTCGCCTGGGAGGGCGTCGGATGGCCCCGGACTGACTCGAACGAAGGAGCCACGGGATGTCGATCGGGTGGCAGCCGAGCATGGAGACCGGCGCCCCGCTGCTGGATGCCCAGCGACGCGCCCTCGTAGAGCGAGCCGACTCCCTGGTGACGACCATCGAGACCGGAGGCGACCGGTCCGCGGTCGAGCGCGCGCTTCGCGATTTCGGCGACTACTCCGTCCGCCACTTCTCGCAAGAAGAGGACTGCCAGCTTCGCGGCTGCTGCCCGGCCCTCGAGTGGACGGGCGCCGCCCGGGCCGAGCTGATCAAGATCGTGGCCGGCTTCCGCCAGTCATTCGAACGAGGCGGTGCCAGCCCGGCGCTCGCCGAGGACCTCTCCTGCGAGCTCTCCGCCTGGGTGGCGCGCTACATCCCAGGTCCGCGGGCGAGCGAGCTGCCCTGTATCACGGGCGCTCGCTAGGCAGGACGTCCGGCGCGAAGAGCCGCCCGAAGCCCGGGTAGGCCCGCAGCGGCAGCACCTCGAACTCGATCAGGCCGGCTGCCACCAACGGCAACGAGCCCAGGACGGCACGCGCCGCGGGTGCGGCGTCGCATTCCAGCATCAGCACTGCCGACGATGCATCAGCCCGGAAGAAGAAGTCCCGAATCATCCCCGCCTGGTACAGCTCCCAGACCCGACGGGCCTCCGCGGCCGCCAGCTCGGGCGTGAACTGGGCGTCCGTGACGCCCTGGACGGGCCGTTCGATGGCCAGGATGCGCATTCCTATCCCTCGCTCCTACGCGGACGGGTCGACGATCCGACCCAGGAAGAGAACAGCGCCGGTCTGCCGATCGCGGACGGCGAAGAGGAACGGTCGGTCGACGTGGAAGGTTACACGGTCGGCGGGCGAGGTCGCCGCGGCCGCGATAGCCACGGTGGTGGCGGCCGAGGCCTCCGTGCCTTTCTCGTCGACGGAGATGTTTGCCTGGTGCATCACTTCGGAGATGAAGAGGCGTTCCTGCAGGGTGATCCCAGAGAAATCGGCGTCTGCGTCGAAAGCGGACGGCATCCCCATCCCGGACACCGTCTTGGTCAGGTCGATCCGCGTCTCGGTCTTGAAGCGAGGGAGCGTTAGGTCGCCGGGAGTGCGCTTGAGAGCGCCTGTGATCTGGTCGAACAGGTCAGCGTCTAGCTTCATCTCGAAGGCAGCCAGGTCATCCGGCAGGATCACGGTCATAGCCAGCGAGCCGCCGACGTAGCCCAGCTCGGCTGCCTGCCAGCCGGGCCCGGCGGCGTAGGTCGACATGCCGAGGTCGAGGGACATGGTCGGCACCGTCACCGTGGAGCCTTCGAGCCGCGTGAATTGTGAGTCCTTCGTTGCCTCGGGCCAGAACGGCGTCAGCCACGGCGCCTTCATGTAGATCGCGTCCGCCAGGACCAGGCGAGTCTGGCTATCCAGCCCGTCGAGTATGTTCGGGATCCTGCCCTCCGTCTGGTCGCTGACCCAGCCGTTGATGAGCTTGCGTGAGCCATTCGGGTCGCCCTTGAAGTCCGCCAGCCGCAGGCCTGCATCGAACTTGCTGGCCAGGGCGTCCAGGTAGGGCTGCTGCAATGTCAGGCCGCGCTGCGCGAATGGCGCGTTGGCTATGTGGAGCTTGACGGCCTGCTGAGTGCCAGTGGCGTCGCGGTAGCTGCCGGAGAGGCTCCTCAGGGCCTGGTCGAGCGAGTTGAGGCCATTGCCGTTGCCCGTGCCGTAGGTGCCGTGCGTGACCGCATCCATCTGTTTGGCTGTCTCGCCGGCGGCTCCGGCACGGGCCATCGCCAGGGCCAGAGAGATGCTGGTGGGTGAGAAGACCTCGTTCCGGTCGGCCGGCGCGAGCGCCTTGAACAGGTCGAAGCCGAAGGCATTGATGGCCGCGGCGGCCTGCCTCGCGTCAGAAGCCGAGCCGCCAGCCCTGGAAGCATCGGAGCGGGCCACGTCGTTGGCCGCTGCTGGACCGGCACAGCCCCACAGAACGGCGCCGGCCAGCGCCAGCAGGCCCAGGCGGGTCAGCCAGCTCGGACCTCGCCGGCTCGTTCGCTCGCGGCAGTCGTTCGTGTGCATCGCCCCCAACCTCCGGATGGCTAGGCCGGCAGCGGCGCATGTCAGCCGCCATAGCCGCCGCACCTTGGACGAGGAGCTGGTTCGAACGGTTCCGTGTCCTGTCCCGGGCTCCGTGTCTATGGGTGCATGCGCCGCGGCGCACCCCGGGGATCACTGTTGACGGGTTGAAGTGTGGGTGTATCATCCTGTTAAGTGGCGAACTGTGGTGAGAAGTGGGTCACGGCGGCGGGATGGCCTTCGTGGCCGTTGCCGCCGGTGGGCAAGTGAGTCCGCCGGACATGGTCGGCCCACCTCTCTCCAGCCACCCAGCGTCCGCGGCTCCCCGCGGGTAGGTGACAGGCGATCGGCAGATGTTCACCGGCGAGTACAGGCATTCGGTGGACGCCAAGGGTCGGGTGGCCATCCCGGCCCGTTTCCGCCTGCAACTCGAAGAAGGCGCGTTCGTCACGAAGTGGATCAACGGCTGCGCTGCCGTCTTCACGCGAACGGCCTTCGAGCAGCTGGCGGCGAAGGTCGTCGTGCTGCCCCTGGCGGACGAGAAAGCGCGAGCCTTCTCGCTCTTCCTCTCGTCCAGCGCGTTCGAGGTCGAGCGGGACGGTCAGGGCCGAATAGTCGTCCCGGCCGCTATTCGCGAGTGGGCCGCACTCCGGTCGGATGCTGTCGTGGTCGGCGCAATCGATCACGTCGAGATATGGGACCCGGATCGCTGGGCCACGTTCCAGAAGGGCGTGGATTCTCCGGCCGCGCTGGCCGCGAACCTCAGCGGCCTCGGGATCTAGGTGAGACGGATGAGCTTCAAGGACCCGCTCGACGAGGCGGCCGGCGGCACGAGCGCCGGCTCTCTCGAGGGGGGCGCCGAACGGGAGGTAGGGCACCTGCCGGTGATGGCAGGCGAGGTCATTGAGACACTCGCCCCGCGTCCTGGCAGCCTCCAGATCGACGCCACCCTCGGTGGAGCCGGCCACGCCGAACGGATCCTCGAAGCATGCGCTCCTGATGGCCGCCTCCTCGGGCTCGATGCCGATGGGGCGGCCATCGCCAGGAGCGCTCGCCGCCTGGCTCGCTTCGGCGACCGCGTGGTGTTGCGGCAGGCCAATTTCGAGGGGCTGGCCGAAGTCGCTCCGGCCGCCGGGTTCCGCGACGTAGACGGGCTCCTGCTGGACCTGG
>JBGQBD010000073.1:0-11107 GCA_041494645.1 Candidatus Limnocylindria bacterium | reverse complement strand
CGTCTGAGATCTGCCGGCTGAGTTACTCGCGCTCGATGGCTGCCGATGCCACCAGTGCCACGATCACCAGGGCGATGGGAATCGGACCTGGGCGTCGGCCGCTTGGCGCCGCCCCGAGGCTCAGTGATGGAGGAGGCCTGCAGCGATGAAACTGAGCCCGTGTTCTGTGAGTGCCCGCGCGGTGTGGTTCGTAGCGTCGAGCTTGTCCATGAAGTTGTCCTGGAGCGCGTCCCAGTCGCCGCTGGCGATGACCTCGGCCTTATCCCGGAAGTAGTCCAGGATGTCTGACGGGTGGGGCCGCGAGGCGTCGACCGCGGGATCGCCGCCTTCGTGCTTGGCCGAGATGTTCGGCACGTGAACAGCCAGGTCCATGAGCTCGTCGCGCCGGTCGTACGGCTGGCGGACGATGCTCTTCTGGGTCTCGGTGATGTGGTGCTCGAACCGGACGCCGTCCTCGAAGCCGAGCGCCCTGCGCGTCTGCGCTGCCATCTCGAGGGTTTGGTTGTCGACCGAGTTGCTCCAGTTGATCCCGACGAGTGGGGTGCTGCCGTCGTCACGCGCGAACAGCCTCGCCCCCAGGAGAGTCCACAGCCCGGAGAACGGGTTGTCGTTGCCCATGAAAACCGAGATCTTGAAATCGATGTCCACGCCGAGCCGGTGGAGCAGGTAGCCGGCCAGCACGGTGCCGGGGTTGAGGTTGAGCACCTGGCGCACACCGTAGGTCGTGTAGTAATGCAGGAACTCGTCCACCCACAAGAGCGGATGGTCGTTGGGCTCTCCCACACCGCCGAAGTAGCCGGTGATAGTGGCGGGCCCGTCGAGATGGATATTGGAGCCGTCAGTGCCTTTGGTATCGAGCGTCTCGACCACGCTGCCGCCGATGATCGCCATCGCCGCCGCCACGGCCGCCAGGTCGCCGTCCGTTTCCTGCTCCTTCATCTTGCGGACGCGAATCCATCGACCGGGCATCAAGGACCGACCGGCGATCGCGCGGCGGGCCGCGGCGATGACCCACGGGAAGTACTGGAGGGCGCTGACCTCGAGGGTCACGGCCAAGTCGTCTTGGAAGGACATTGCATCGGCCCGGTCGCCAAGGACGGCGCGCCGATAGTCGGCGACGCTCACGAAGGCGCCGCGATCGCGCTGCTCGGTGAGCCAGTCGAGATCCGCGAGGTAGTGCGGGTTGGCGGTCCGAACCCGGTCGAGCAGTGCGGGCAATGCGCCTGCCTCCCGTGCTCGACGGTTGATCTCCTCCGGACTCCCGTAGCGGGCGACGACAGCGAGGAGATCGTTGACGATCCGGGCATCTGGATCCAGCAGGAACGCGTTGAGCTCTTTGAGTCGGTCGCTGGGAATTGCCAGCCGATGCCGGAGATCGGAGCTTGGATCCATTCGAACCACTGTGGTCACAGCCATCTCCACTGCAAGTCGGTGGACGAGGAGCTCGCCCTTCGACATGGGGCTGCCGCCGATGCCTCCGGCGGCATGTGCTGATCCTAGTGGCCTGCGGTCGGAACGGCCCACCGCTCGAGGATCTCAGTGTCGCTGGCGGCCCAGCGGCACCGCCCAGACGCCGCTGATCCTGCTCCAGTGGACGCCAGTCACTGACGAGGGGGCATCATCGTCGGGTGGAGCGGTGCGTCCGAGGGTCTTGCCCGGTGACCTGATGGTGCCAGCCCGGCCCTGGTGGCCTCGCTATCCCGTCGAGGCTACGTCGAGCCCGCCAACTGCTTGTGTCAGGCTTCTGCACATTCCTTCCACACTGCGCTGGTTTGGTGGATAAGTACGGAGCAGGCCCGGCAGTTGGTGGACAAGTCCCTTGTGTGAATCGAGTCGAACGTCTATTCTAAATCTCGCCCGAAGGGGCCGATACTTACTGCCGAGCCGGACCGGGGAGCAATCTCCAGGACGGTCCGGGGAGACCGGGCCGATGACCGCAAGGCCGCCGGCCACGGGCCCCGCGACGGATCGACGATCACGAGCAATCGTGGTTGCCGGTGCGCCAGTCGGCGGACAGCCGGTTCCTCCGGGCGTTTTGCTGTCCGCCCGCCGACCCCTGGCGCCATGGACCACCGAGAGATGTTGGTTCTGCCTAGTGGCAGGAGCCCAAGGAGATGATGAAATGACTCTGATGCTGCGCGATCCGTTCGCGGAATCCGCTCCGCTGCACCAGGCGATGGATCGGCTCTTCGAGGAGAGCTTCCCCCGGCCGCACCGGCACTGGCTGCCGGTCGACGTCTACGAGACGGCCAGCGCGCTCGTTATCAAGGCGGCGCTTCCGGGCATCGCACCCGAGGACGTCGACATCGCGATCGACGGTGACACGCTGACGATCACGGGCGAGTTCAAGGCCGACGTGGAGGAGCAGGACAAGGAGTACCACCGGCGCGAGCTGTACATCGGCACCTTCGAGCGCGCCCTACGGCTGCCCGAGCGATTTCAGGCCGAGAAGGCCGAGGCGGTCTTCGACCACGGCATCCTGGCGCTCACGGTCCCCAAGGTGAAGCAGGCCGAGGTGAAGCACATCAAAGTCAAGCCCCGCATGATCGAGGCAGTCAAGGGCGTCATCAAGCGGTAGCGCTGCCCACCGCTCGAAACACCGTGCGGAGCCGTAGAGCCGGCCGGCGGGTGCGATCAGTCTCGGAGTTGGTCCCGGATGACCACGCCGTCGTGGATCACCAACTTCACGTCCGTCAACGCCAGCAGGTCGTTGAGCGGATCACCATCCACCACCAGCACGTCAGCGATCTTGCCAGGCTCCAGAGTACCGAGGTCCTTCTCCATGTTGATCACGTGGGCCGCGTTCTTCGTGCTGGCTTCGATGATCTGCATCGGCGTCATCCCAGCCTGAGACATCATCTGGATCTCGTACATAGGAATGCCGAGCTCGAAGTCACCGGGCCCGCCGCCGTAATCGTTTCCCAGCGCGATCTTGCCGCCCAGCTCCACGATCTGCTTCAGGTTGTCCAGGCAACCGTTGAGCGGGGCATCGTAGTTCCGAAGCACGGTGAAAGTGGGAGTCATGTAGACGCCCCGGTCGACCATCTGCCGCAAGCTCCCAGGGGCAACGGAGTCATACGGCAGGTGCGCGATGTCGTCCACCCCTGCGTCCAGCATCGGCTGCAGGTAAGCCCCTTGCGTGATATGCGCCGATACCGGCAGGCCGTGAGCGTGGGCAGTCTCCACGATGGCCTTCAGTTCCTCAGGGGTGAGCTTGGGCAGGTCGTGCGCGCCGGCGTAACCATCCTCCAGGGCGACTTTGATCGCGTCCACCCCGTCATCGAACTCATCGAGAACGGCCAGTCGCGCCTCCTCGGGGGAAGAGACGACGAGACTCCCGTAGCCTCCGGGGACTGCCATCATCGTGCCGGACGACACGAGGCGCGCATCGTGCGGGTCCTGGCTGATTTGGGCCTGGAAGGCCTTGAGCTTGGCGATCTGCGCCACAGGCGCACCCTCGTCGCGGACCGTGGTCACCCCGCCTTGCGCCCAGGCCTTCAGGTTGGCCTCGTCGAACGCCTCATGAACGTGGGCGTTGATGAAGCCCGGCAGGATCGTCGCCCCGCCCACGTCGATCGTTGCCGCTCCCGCCGGGACCTGCAGCCGATCGGCGGGTCCAACGGCGACTATGCGATCCCTGGCGATCAAGACGACCGCGCCCCGAATGGGTTGCGCGCCCGTTCCGGCGATCAGCGTGCCGTTGACCAGGGCCAGCGTGACCTGCGGTTCTTGCGTTTGTGGCCCGTGACTGGCGACCTGTGCGCTGGGAGCGCAACCGCTGCCTGACACCAGGACGATCAACGTCAGGGTCACCAGAGAACATGGGCGCCCGGGCATGATGAATCCCCTTCTACCAACGTCGCCGGTGCCCCAGATTATCTCCCCGGCCGATGGTCAGCCAGCCCTGGAGCGATCGAGCGGATCCGCCGTTGGCGGGCACCTGACGGTCTTGCGCCCGTTCATACCATGATCTCGGCGGGGCGGGGCGGCCCCGGCCGATCGAGCGGCGGGAGGGCACCTGAGATGCAAGTGTGCAGGCAGGTGAGGTGCGAACGGTTCCCTTGCTCCGACGTGAGGCACGAGTGCTACGTCGTGCCCGATGTGGAGATCCAGCCCGAAGGGGTTCGCATCGTTCTGGTCGCGGAAGCCGCGCCCCCGAATCCTGAGGACTGCTACTACGCGGAAGGAAACCCGCTTTTCGCGCAGACGACCGTCCAGGCGTTCCAGGACGCGGGCGCGGCTGTCGGCTCGATCGAGGAGATCGTGCGGCTCGGGGTCTACCTCACCACGGCCGTGAAATGCGGGAAGACCGGCTACGGGATCGCGACTGGCACGATCAAGGAGTGCTCGCGCCTGTTGGAGCGAGAGCTGGAGCTATTCCCCGACGCGAAGGCGTACCTGCTCATGGGCGACGTGGCCATCAAGTCGGTCAACTACATCGCGGCCAGGGCGGGTGAGAGGCCGGTGATTCCGGCGGGTTCCACGTACAAGATCCGCGGCCGGGAGTACAGCTTCCGCGGCAAGCGCGCCTTTCCCTCCTACCTGCAGGCAGGCCCCAGCTTCTTCATCGAGAAGACCAAGCGCCGGATGATCGCGGAGGACATCGCCGGGGCGCTGGATCTGGCGAAGTAGGCAGCTCGCTGCGGGTCGGTCGGACGAGGGAGCGGCCGATGGGGTATATAGAGGGCCACTGCCCGAGGCGAGGAGGAACCGTCTTTGTTCCGATGGGCCGGCCTGCCGCGGATGGTCGTTCGAGGCGCGCTCTTGGACTGGCCGTTCACGCTGGCCGTCTGGCTCCTCCTGGCCTGTGCCACGACGATGCTCGTGGCCGGTCTGGTCTACGCGGACGCCGTGGCGGCCGCCAGCCTTCGCCACGCGGTCGAGGCGGCGCCGGCAGCTGATCGGGGAGTCACCGTCCAGGCGTCCGTCGCCACGGGTGACGTGGGCGGGGTCGATGCCACCGTCACGACGGCCCTGTCGCGGGACTTGGCCGGGACGAAGCCGGAGGTCGTCCTGGACCTTCGGTCGCCGACCCTTGTCGTCCTCGGCTCTGGTACGGCGACCGGCGGAGGTTCGACCGGCCTTACGCCGAGCCAGCGGCTCACCCTCCTCGCCAGCTACGGCAACCTCGAAGCCCACGCGACTCTGGTCGAGGGCAGCTGGCCGCTGGGCGGCCAGGACCCGGTGGAAGCTACCCTGTCCGAGCCGGCCGCTCGCGCCCTGGGCCTGTCGGTCGGCGACATCGTCAGCCTGGGCGATGCATCGGTCTTCGTACCGGCCGGGGCGGACCCACCGGCGATCGCCCGGGTCAGAGTGACCGGCATCTGGCGGGCGAGCGGTTCGGACCCCTACTGGCTGAGCGATCCCCTGGACCTCAACGGCGTCACCGGCGACGCGAGCCACACGACGCGGGGGCCGTTTCTCGTGGCCTCGGAGGACCTGCTGCGGCCGGCCACGTTCGCCAGCCTGAACCTGCGGTGGCGGGCGATTCCCTCCCTCGACGCGCTCCAGGTGAACGAGATGGACGCGCTCCGCCAGAACATCGAGGCGCTGCCGTTCCAGCTCCGGGCCATCCTTCCCGGCGGGCAGGCCTCAGTGGGGACGGGCCTGGCGGCGGTCCTGGAAGCCACGAACAAGACGATCGATGTCAGCCGCGGCAACGTTACGCTGCTGGCGCTCATCTTCGCCGCCTTGGCCGGCTACACGATCCTGCTGGCGTCCGGGATGCTCGCCGAGCGGCGACGCGGCCGTGTCAAGCTGCTCCGGGCGCGCGGCGCTTCCGGCGTATCCGTGGCCGCGATGAGCTTGGGCGAGGCTGTGCTGCTCGCGGTGCCGGCCGCGATCGTCGCCCTGTTCGCGGCCGCCCCGGTCACGGCCCTGGCGACGGCGATCGGACCGCTCGCCGGCTCCCGAATCTCCCCGCTCGGCGCGGTCACCTCGGATAGCCTGCTCATCTCGGCGGCGGCGGGGCTGGCCTGCATCGTGATCCTGACGCTGTCGAACCTCACCGGCGGTCCCAACCTGGCCGGGACGCTGGCCAGGCTCGGCCGGCCGCTCTCGCAAACCCTGCCGCAGCGGCTCGGTCTCGACGTCGTCCTGGCGGTCGTGGCCGTCATCGGACTCTGGCAGCTTCGCGTCTACGGTACCGGGTCCTCCGGCGGCGGAACGGCCGGCGCCCCTGACATCCGATCCGACCCTTTGCTCCTGGCCGCACCCGCGCTCGGCCTCCTGGCCGGGGCCGTGCTCGCGACCCGCCTCGTGCCGCGAATCGCCGAGCTTGCCGAGCGCCTCTTCGGCCGCGGCCGGGGCCTGCTCGGCACGCTCGTCACCCGCCAGGTCGCGCGCCGTCCGCTGCGGTACACGCGAGCGGCCCTCCTGCTGGTCCTCGCCGCCGCCGTCGGCACGTTCGCGATGACATACCTGGCGTCCTGGACGGAGTCCCAGTTGGCCCAGGCGGCCTACGCCGCGGCCGCCGACGTGCGCGCGGTCGCTCCGACCTACCCGACCATGCCTGCCGCTTCGACCGGATCAGCGTACCGGTCCATTCAGGGCGTGACCGCGGCGCTGCCGGTGACCCGGGAGCCGGTAGACCTCGGCCGCAAGATTCGCGGCGCGGAGATGCTGGCCCTGGACCCGGCCGCGGCCGGGCGGGTGGTCAACTTCGCGGCCGACGGGACGGGCCGGTCGATGGCGGATCTCCTGCCGAAGCTTGCCGCGGCTCGACCACGGTTCGACCCGGTGCCCCTCGAGGGCCGGCCAAAACGGCTCGCGGTGACGCTGGACGTGGATCTCCAGGCGGCAATGATGCAGGGCGGCATCCTGGCCGACGGGCGGCAGCCGTTCGAGCCCGGCGCGAAGGGGGTGGGCGTATCCGTCGTTCTTCTCGACGGAGACGGGCGACTCCAGCAGTTCGAGGGCGGATCGGCCTTCCTTTCGGGTGCCGGCCAGCAGATCGAGGTGCCGCTCACGACGACGAACACCGGCGAGGAGCGTTCGCCCGTCTATCCGCTCCGGATCGAGGCCATTGAGCTGACGGTCTCCACCGATGGCATTCCCGCCCGAGGTTCGATCGACCTGCGGGCCGTGACCGCCAGCGCGGACGGCTCGGGCCACACCTGGCAGGCCGTCCCACTCGATCCGGGTGCCACAGGCTGGCAGTGGGTTCGGGAGGGTGACGTGCCGCAGAGTCACGTCATCGTCCCGGCGGTGGCCAGTCCCGGCCGTGTCGACAGCACGATCGACGGTCTGGACGACCCGATCGGCTACAACGTGGACACCATCTTCCGCCTCTGGGCGCCGCCCGCGATCGGCACCGTCCCGGTCATCGCCTCGGAGGCCTTCCTTCAGCTGAGCGGCACGAAAGTCGGCGACTCCGTGACCGTCGCCGGACTCGGCGGGGAGCGCATCGCGGTCAAGATTGTCGGCAGCACGGCCGAGTTCCCGCCGCTGGACCCCCGGACGCCGTTTCTCATCGCGGACGGCCCATCCCGCGAGCTGGCTCGCTTCGCCGATCTCGAGCAGACCGCGGCGGCCACCGAGTGGTGGCTGTCCACCGAGCCGGGCCGGGACGAAGCCGTGGCGCAGGCCGTGGCCGCCGCGCCCTTCGCCGCCAGCAGCGTCGTGGTGCGGAGCGCACTGTCGGCTTCGTTCCGCAGCGAGCCGATCGCGCTCGGAGTGCTGGGCGCGCTGCTGCTCGGCTCGCTCGGGGCGCTCTCGTTCGCGGTCCTGGGCATCCTGGCAACGGCGATGGTCTCGGTCCGCGAACGCCTGGGCGAGCTGGCGCTTCTGCGGGCGGTCGGCCTGTCGGCCCGGCAGCTTCACCTCTGGCTCTCGATCGAGCAGGCCTTCCTTCTGGGCGTCGGGCTGATCGCGGGGACGGCGCTGGGACTGCTGCTCGCCTGGCTCGTGCTGCCGTTCGCTGTCCAGGGCCCGGCGGGCGCTCCGGCCGTTCCCAGCCCGGCGCTGGTCGCGCCCTGGCAGCCGTTCCTCGCCTTCGCCGGCCTGGCGGCGCTGTTCGTCGCCGTCCTCTTCCTGCTGGTCCGCCAGCTCCCCGCGAACCAGGTAGCGGGCGTCCTGCGAAGCAGCGAGGAGTGATGGTGGCCGGCCTGAGCCTCTTCCTCAAGCGCCTCCGTGACGAGCGAGCTGCCTCGCTCGCTCTGGTCCTCCTGCTCTTGGTCACCGCGCTCTTCGCGGCGGCCGCGCCTCGCCTGCTCGAGGACGCCGCCAACCGGTCGCTGCGCGGAGAGGTCGCCGCCGCGGCGTCCCGCGAGAGCTCGATCCGGCTCGTCCAGACCGGCCGCATCGACACGAGCGGCACGACCGGCCTCGCCGCGCTGGAGAGTCGCGGGAAGACCCTCGAGGCGGCCCTCGCCCCTTCTGTCGAGGCGCTCGTGCAGGCCCGCTCGATCGTCGCCGAGACGCCGATCTGGCAGGTCCAGGCCGGCTCGTCGGGGGCGGTCGTCACGCTGCGGATCCAGGAGGGGGTCGAGTCCCGCATCTCGCTGGTGGCCGGCCGGCTGCCGGGCGGGGTCGCTCGTACCGAGCCCTACCGCGGCACCGGGTCGAGCGCTGACAAGCCGGTTCCCGCGTTCGATGCCGCGCTGTCGGCGGAGGCGGCGAGCCGGATGGGCGTCGGCGTGGGCGACTCGTTTTCCATCACTGCCCTTACCAACGACCCGCGATCGCCGGAGCACTCCGTCAGCGTGGTCGTGGACATCGTCGCCGTCTATCAGGTCGTCGACCAGGCGGACTCCTACTGGATCGACGACGAGTCCGTCTTCCACTCGGTGGTGTACAACCCCAGCACCAACGAGGAGTACACGCAGGCGGCGCTGCTGCTCTCGCCGGAAGCGCTGCCGGCGCTGATGAGCGCGACGGAAGCCGCCGCCCTCCCCTTCACCTACACCTGGCGCAGCTACGTGGACCCGGGCCGGCTCGACGGCGGGCAGCTGGACGAGTTGGTGACAGCGATGCGACGGCTGGAGGCTGCCTTCCCGCCGGGCGTGGCGTCCGCGGCCTCGACGGGGCCGACCAGGCTGTCTGCGGGGGCCGCGCCTCCGCCCGAGGCGGCTCTCCAGAGCGGACTGCTGAGCCTGCTCGAATCCCACCGCGCAATATGGGCGACGGCGCAGGCGATCCTGATCGTGGCAGCCACGGGAACGGCCGCGGTCGCCGCGGCAATGGTCTGGCTGATCGTGCTTCTGACGGCACGCCGGCGCCGTCACGCCGTTGTCCTGTCCCGCCGGCGCGGGGCGTCGTTTCGCCAGGTGCTGACAGTCACGATGGCCGAGGCAGTGCTCCTCTCGGTACCGCCGGCCGTCCTGGCGGCGTGGCTGGCCGCCGTCGCCATCCCCGCCGGAACCGGCCTGATGTCCGTGGCGGCGGCAGGATCGATCGCGGCCCTCGGGATTACCGCGCTGGTGGCCACGGCGCTCGGCAGGGGCGCCGGAGGCCACCGCCTTACGGACGAGACCACTAAGGCCGGCGCCGCCGAGGCCGGCACCGACGCCGATGCGAACTCCGACGCCGGAGGCCCCTCGCGCAACCGCCGCCGAGTACTCGAGGCAGCGTTGGTGGTCGGGGCAATCGGGGCGGCGTACCTGCTGCGGGAGCGCGGCATCGCTGCCGCGGGCACAGCCGGATCGAGCGGGACCGCGTCGAGCGCGGCCGGGTCGGCAGCCGCGTCGGACCCGCTCTTCGAGGCCGTGCCAGCGCTGGTCGGCCTGGCCGCCGGCCTCGTCGCCATCCGCCTCTATCCGATCCTCATGCGCCAGGCCGCCCGCCTGCTCGCCATCCGGCGCGACCTGGTGCCGTTCCTGGCGGTGCGCCACGCCGCGCGCGGGCCCGGCGCGGGTGCCGTGCTGCTCGTGCTCATCGTGACCGCCACGGTCGGCTCCTTCGCGGCCGCGGTGCTGGGTTCGCTCGATCGGGCGGTCGACGCCGTGGCCTGGCAAGAGGTCGGCGCTCCGTATCGAGTGAACAGCCTGATCGGCCCGCTCAATGCCGGGCTCGATCCGGCCCATTGGCCGGAGGTCCAGGCGGTCGCGTCCGTCTCCCAGGGCACCGTCCCGCTCGGCACGGGCGGGTTCAGGCTGCTCGAGACGATCGAGATGCAGCCGTACCGGGCCATCGTGGAAGGGAGCCCGGCCGACCCGGGCATCCCCGCCGAGCTGCTCGGCCGCGCCGACGAGCCGTTCCCGGCAATCGTCTCGGTGCAGTCGAGCGGCTCGTACGATCAGCCGGCCGTCGGTGACGTCTTCACCATCCACCTGGGTCAAGACAACGTGCGCTTCCGGACGGTCGCCGTGCGCAGCTCGTTCCCCGGGCTGCCTGCCGGCCAGCCCTTCGTCGTGGTCTCTCGCGAGCAACTGGCCGCCCGCCCCGCGGACCTGCCCGGGGTGACGTCGCTCTTCATCAAGGCGCCGGACGGCGCCGCCGCTCTTCTGCGAGCGGCGCTGGGGCCGCGGACCGGGGACGTCGCCATCGTCAGCCGGGCCGAGCAGGCCGGCACGCTGCGTAACGCGCCGGTCGACGGAGCGGTCGTGGCCGGGATCGGCGTTGCGGCGGCGACGGCGATCCTCTGCGCGGCGCTGGCGGTGGCCGCCGCCCTCTACCTGGCGGCCTCGGCCCGCGCCGTGGAGACGAGCCATCTTCGGTCGCTCGGCCTTACCAGCCGCCAGGCGGCCGCGCTGATCGTGGCCGAGTTCGGGCCGGCGGTGCTGGTCGCGCTCGTCGGCGGAGCCGGCCTGGGGCTCGGGCTGTTCCTCTATCTCAAGCCGGGCCTCGGGATCGGCGCGATCGTCGGGTCGCCCCTGGATACGCCGGCCGCGGTAGCCTTGCCGCAGCTCGCCATGCTGTTCGCGGCGACGGCCGTCACCGCCGCCATCGCCATCGGGCTCGCGGCGGCGTCCCAGCGGGGAGCCTCGCCGGCCGCAGCGATCCGCCGCGGGATCGACTGATGAAGGAGATCGACTGATGCCCGACGAGAGGCCCGCCGAGCTGATCGTCTGCGACAACCTGGTCCGCATCTTCAAGGTCGCGGACCTGGAGGTCGTGGCCCTGCAGGGGCTCGACCTGCTCGTCGATAGCGGCGAGATGGTCGCCATCG
>JBGQBD010000072.1:0-11529 GCA_041494645.1 Candidatus Limnocylindria bacterium | reverse complement strand
GCCAGTACGAACGGGAGGCCGGCCAGGGCGACTCCGCCGATGAGCGGCGCCGCGGCGAGGGGCGAGACCGCGGCGCCCATGCTGCGCGCGATCCCGGTGACGCCCGCGGCCGCGGATCGCTCGTCCGGGTCGACCACCGCCATGGTGTAGGACTGGCGCGTGGGGACGTCCATCTGGCTGATCGAGAAGCGGGCCAGGAGCACGGCTACCGCCAGCGGCAGGGTCGGCATCGCGGGCACGAGGATCAGCAGGACGTTGGAGGGCAGATGCGTGAAGACCATCGTCCGGACCAGGCCGATCCGGTCGGCGATCCAGACCGCCGCCAGGGCGGAGAACCCCGCCAGCATGTTCGCGCCGAACAGAGCCGCGCCGATGACACCTGGATCCGCCCCGAAACGGAGGTGGAACCAGTAGGCGATCAGGCTCTGGACGACGAACCCGCCGCCGAAGGCGTCGAGGGCGAAGAGCGCGGAAAGCCGGGCGACGGTGCGCTGCGACCTGTGCAGGCCGAGTCTTCGAGCGACCGAGACGTCCGGGGCGGCCGGCGCCTCGACCTCCGCCGAGACGCGGCTGAACAGCAGCGCCAGGGCCACGGCCACCAGCGCGTAGCCGACGATCACCGTCCGATAGGCGTCGACCGGCGAACGACCGGCCGAGATCAGGGCAGCCGCCAGGGTGCCCCCGCCCAGCGCGCCGGTGGCGGTCGCGAACGAGCCGGTCAGGTTGAACCAGGCGAAGACGCGGGTCCGGCGAGCGTCGGGAATCGTCTGGGCGAGTGACGCCTGCTCGACTGCCAGGAACGGTCCCACCTCATTGCCGCTGGGGCTGATGACTCCGATCGTGGCCGCGACGACCAGGACGGCGAGCGAGCTTGACGCGGCGAAGCCCAGGCCGGCCAGCCCCATCAGCAGTGAGCCCGCCAGCAGCACGCGGCGCCGGCCCACGCGATCCGCGTGCGTCGTGAGCCAGAGCGAGATGGCCGCGTCGCCCAGGAGCGTGAGGGTCAGCAGCAGGCCGATCTCGGCGTCGGGCAGACCGATCGCAGCCAGGTAGAGGACGAGGACGACCGAGACGAACCCGTACCCGAACATGCGCAGGCCGCGCGTGGCGAAGAGGAGTCGCGCGTCCCGACTCAGGCTCATGCGGCGGGCCTCGCCGCTGGTCTCGCCGCCGGCCCCGCCGGGCGTCTCGTGCGGCTGGTCTCGCCGCGGCCCAAGCTCATCGGCGTCAGCCGCGGCCGGCCGCGATCTCGCGGCGGCACCAGGCGTAGAGCGCGTCGTAGACGGGCAGCTCGAGGGCGAGCTGGTCCTGGTCGGGCAGGCCCAGCAGGGCGAAGCCGTCGGCGATGGCCAGCAGGCCGCTCGACTGGGGCGTGGCGTCCGCGTCCTCCGAGACGTCGGCTCCGTGGACGATGCGGGCCATCAACGCCAGCGCGGGGTCGCCGCCCAGGGCGTATCCGGCGACGAGCACCTCGAAGGAGCAGAGGCCATCGCGGTGCGTGTAGCGGGCGCCTTTCGCGTCGAAGCTGATGGCCCCGGTCGTTTCTGCGTACGGCAGCACCTCCTGGGCAGGCAGATACACGATCTCAGCCGCGGGATCGATGAACTTGCGGATGAGCCACGGACATGCGACCCGATCGGTGTGCGGATGCTCGCGGGTGACCCACTCCATGGCTCGTCCTCACGCTGCGCGTAGCCGGATGCATCGTACCGTGCGCCCGCGACTCGCTCTTCCAGCTTGCACCGGCCGACCGGGAGGCTCGCCTCAAACCTCGAAGCGGTCGCCCTCGGTGACGAACTGGACGGGGCCCGTGAAGATGGACTGGGCCAGGGCCAGGGCGTCCGCGCGAGGGTAGCCAATCTGGATGTGGGTCAGGAGTAGGCGGGCGGCGCCACCGGCAACCGCGGCGCGGGCTGCGTCGGCCGCGGTGAGGTGTCCGGCGCCGGGCGGCACAACGCCTGCCCCGAAGGACGCCTCGCTCAGGAGCGTGTCGCCCGGTCGGATGAGTGGGACCAGGTCATCCGCGCGTCCGCAGTCGCCGGAGTAGACGAGGCCGGGGCCGGCCGAGCCGGCAGGGCCGGGGCGGGAGCCAGGGCCCGCGACCGCGACCCGGATGGCGTAGCTGTCTCCGGAGTGGTCTACGCACCGGGCCTCTACGACGAACGGTCCGATGCGGCGCTCGCCTTCGTCCAGGTGCGCGACGTCAAACGAGGCGGCGGCGAAGCCCGGGTTCCCATCCACGCCATCGAGGCGCTGGACCAGGCCCGCCGGCGCCACCACGGCCACGCGTCGCGGCGGCTCGAACTCCCACTTGAGGTAGTGGCGCAGCGGCACGAGATCGATGAAATGGTCCGGGTGGAGATGCGAAACCAGGACGGCGGTCAGGGCGCTGGGCTCCATGGTGGACGCCAGGTTCGGGAAAGCGCCCTGGCCCAGGTCCAGCAGCAGGGCGGCACCCTCGGCCCGAACCAGGTAGCTCGCTCCGGCCGCCCCCCGGCGGTCGGTATAGGCCGGCCCGGCTCCGATGACGATCAGCTCCATGGGACAAGCGTAAGGGACCGGTCCCCGCCGCGCTGTCGGCCAGTTGTCAGCGCGGCGAGCGTGGCGACTGGCGGAACCGGTCCGGCAGCACCAGGTCGCCGCGGTCCACGGCCCGTTGCAGCGTCAGTCGGTCGAAGCCCGCGGCGGCCACGATCTCGCAGGCTTCCTCGAGTCCGAAAGCGAATTGCCCCACGCCGTGGGCGTCCGAGCCCATGGTGATCCGGCGGCCGCCAAGCTGCCGGTACAGCTCCACGGCCCATGCCGCCGGATACGTCTCGCGGGGACGATGACGCAATCCGGAGGTGTTCACCTCGAGTGCTGTCCCGCTATCGACGAGCAACCTGAGCAATGGCTCGTAGAGCTCTGGCGCGGCCGCGAAGGTGGTCGGGGAGAAGCACCCCGCCAACCAGCGCTTGACGTAGTCGATGTGTCCCAGCGTGTGGAACAGCCCGCTCCGAATCGCCTCGACGACCTCGGCGAAGTACGGCTCCACTGCCTCGGCGAGGGTCTTGCCGGCCACGAACGACGCGAGGTGGGACCGGTCGTATGGTCCGTCGGGCATGTCGTGGACGGACCCGATGACGTAGTCGTACGAGTGCGCGCGGAGGTGCGCCCGTATCTCGTCCTCGTGGCGGCTCTCGTACGTCAGCTCCACGCCGAATCGGATGGTGACCTTGCCGGCCCACCGTTCCGCGGCCGCTCGGACCTCACGCTCACGCCGCCCGTAGTCTGCGTACGCATAAGCCGGCGCGTCCGGCGAGAAGTCGAGGTGATCCGTGATGGCGATCTCGTGGACCCCTCGCTCGGCAGCCTGGGCCGCGTACAGCTCCAGCGGCACGTGCGAGTCGGGCGACAGGTCGGTGTGGAGGTGGGCGTCCAGCGGGACGTTGGACGCCTGACCGAGCACCCGCTTGTCGCCCTGCCGGTCCGCCGGGGCCGCCGCCACTAGCCGGCGATCAGGCCGAGCTCGCGGCCCACCTTGACGAATGCCTCCAGGCACCGATCGAGCTGCTCGGTCGAGTGCTCGGCGGTGACGATCGTGCGAATTCGAGCGCCGTCCAGGGCCACGGTCGGGTAGACGACCGCCTGGGCGAAGACGCCCTCCTCGAAGAGTCGCTGGCTGAACCGCTGCGCGCGAGCCGAGTCGCCCATCATCACCGGCGTGATCGGCGTCTCCGAGGCGCCCGTCTCGAAGCCGAGCCGCCGCAGCTCGCCCTTGAAGTAGATCGTGTTGGCCCAGAGGTGGTCGATCAGCTCGGGCTGGTCCAGCAGGACGTGGATCGCGGCGACGCAGGCCGCCGCCACCGCCGGCGGCTGCGAGGTGGAGAACAGGAACGGGCGGGCCCGCTGGATCAGCATGTCGCGCAGGGCCTGGCTGCCGGCCACGTATCCGCCCAGCACGCCGAGCGCCTTGGACAGCGTCCCGACCTGTATGTGGACCCGACCGTGGAGATCGAAGTGATCGACGGTTCCGCGGCCGTTCCTGCCCAGGACGCCTGAGGCGTGGGCATCGTCCACCATGACGGCCGCCCCGAACTCCTCAGCCGCGGCCACGATCTCGGGCAGCGGCGCGATGTCGCCGTCCATGCTGAAGACGCCGTCCGTGACAACCAGGATCAGCCGGTACGGCTCGCCCGTCTCCGGCCGCCCCTTCTCGCGAGCCTCGCGAAGCCGCTCGCGCAGCGCGGCCGTGTCCTTGTGCGGGAAGACGACGCGCGGCGCCTTGCTCATCCGCATCCCGTCGATGATCGAGGCGTGGTTGAGCGCATCCGAGACGATCAGGTCTTTCTCGCCGGCTACAACCGGGATGACTCCCGTGTTCGCCGTGAAGCCCGACTGGAAGGTGAGAACGGCCTCGGTGTGCTTGAACGCGGCCAGCTCGACCTCGAGCTGCTCGTGGATCGACATGTTGCCGGCGATCGTCCGGACCGCGCCCGAACCGGCGCCGAAGTCGCGCGTGGCCGCTATCGCCGCCTCCTTGAGGCGCGGATGCGTGGCCAGGCCGAGGTAGTTGTTGGACGAGAGGTTGATCAGCTCGGCTCCGTCGACCACCACTTCGGCGGCCTGGGGCGAGCTGAGCACGCGCATCGGCCGGTAGAGACCCGCTCGCTTGAGCTCCTCGATCTCGTCGGCCAGGAAGCCGAGCGGGCCCGCCCGCGTGCCATCGACTGTCATCTCGCGCCTCCTTCGGCCGCTTCCTGCGGCAGCAGCACGACCTTGCCGGCGACTCCCTGAGCCAGGAGATCGAATGCCTCCGCGTACCGGCTCAGCGGCAGCCGGTCGGTGATGATCGGGCTGACGTCGAGGCCTTCGCGGAGGAGTGCGGCGGTCTTGTACCAGGTTCGCCATAGCTCGCGGCCGGTGATGCCGTAGACCCGCACGCCGCGGAAGATGATGGCGCTGTTGAGGTCCAGCGTGACCGGGCGGGACGGCAGGCCCAGAAGGGAGACGCGGCCGCCGTTGGTCGTCATCTCGAAGGCCTGGTGGATCGCCGTGTCGGCGCCGCTCATCTCCAGCACCACGTCCACGCCCGTGCCGCCGGTCTCGCGCCGGATCTCCGCGACCACGTCACCGGCCCCGTCCAGGACGCGGTCGGCGCCCATCCGAGCGGCCATCTCGCGGCGATGCGGCATGACGTCCGTGGCGAAGACGCGCGAGGCGCCGGCGAAGCGGCAGATCGCCACCGCCATCAGCCCGATCGGCCCGCAGCCCAGCACCGCGACGCTGGCGGCGGTGATCTCCTCCACGAAAGTGGCGAAGACGGCGTTGCCCATCGGCTCCTGGAGGGCCGCTATCTCCGGGCTGAGGCCTTCGCTCGGCCAGGCGTTGCGCTCCGGCAGGGTGATGTACTCGGCGAAGGCGCCGTCCGCGTCCACGCCCAGGATTCGGAGGTTGGCGCAGACGTGCTCGCGGCCGGTCCGGCACTGGTAGCACGTCCAGTCGACGAGGTGGGTTTCGGCGGCAACCCGCGTGCCGAGCGGCACCGCGCCGGTGCCGGGACCGTGGGCGACGACGCGGCCCGCCATCTCGTGGCCGAAGATGCGGGGCAGGTAGTGGCCCATGCGGCCCTGCGCCCACTCGTCCCAGCGATAGATGTGCAGGTCGGTGCCGCACAGGGAAACCGCCTCCAGGCGAATCAGCAGCTCCCCTGGGCCGGGGCGCGGGACGGGGACTTCGCGCAGCTCCGCGCCGAGCTCGGGCCTGGCCTTGACGAGGGCCCGCATCGTCTTGGGGATGCGCAAGTCGATCGAGGTGGCGGAGGCGATGGCCGCCTTGGCGCCATCGGCGGTCGGCTCGTGAGATTCGGTCATCGCGTCAAGTCCTCTGCGCGGCCCGAGCCGCCATGAAGCGCGCCGCGGGAGTGCCGTCCGGGGCGTGCCCGTTCTCGTCGGTGATCGGATTGGTCAGGCTGCCGATCCGTTCGACGTCGACCTTCACGATATCTCCGGGTTCCAGGAATATCTGCGGCTCGCGAAAGACTCCGACTCCGCTGGGCGTTCCCGTGATGATGACATCGCCCGGGTCGAGCGCGACCTCCTGGCTGATGATCGAGATCAGATCGGCGACGCTGAAGAGCACATCGTCGGACCTGCCGTCCTGCATCTGGTAGGGGTTGCCGGCGTCGGGGCCGGCAGCCGCCGTCCTCCACGACCGGACTGCGAGGCCGCCGCCGTCGCCCAGCTCGTCCGCCGTGACCAGCACGGGTCCGAGCGGCAGGAACGTGTCCGAGCCCTTGGCCCGGAGCCACTGACCGTCGCCCTTCTCTCCGGGCCGAAGTGCCTTCGCCTGGCCCTGCCAGTCGCGGGCGGTGACGTCGTTCGCGGCCGTGTAGCCGGCGACGTGTCCGAGCGCCGCCTCGGGCCGGACGCGGCTGGCCCGGCGCCCGATGACGACCGCGAGCTCCGCCTCCAGGTCCAGGGCGTGGGTGCCGGCCGGATGCCGGATCGGTTCGCCGTCGGAGGTCACCGCGTTGGCGAACATCGAGAAGAGGATCGGCCGAATCGGCCGTTCCAGGCCCTGCTCGCGGATGTGCCCCAGGTAGTTGTAGCCGACGCCGATGACCTTGCCAGGCCTGGGTATGGGCGGGCCGAAACGGAAGCTGCCGGCTGATGTGGCGGCCTCGGCCAGGGCGCCGGCCGCGGCGGCCTCGAATGCCCCGCGGATGGCCCCCAGCTCGGGGTCCGCGGCCAGCAGCTCGGCCAGCGTCAGCTGGTCTATGGAGTCGGAGACGGGCCAGCCCGCGATCCGCGCCAGCGCGCTCAGCGTCAGAGCCGCGCCACTCTCCAGGAGAATGGCCACGTGGCCCGGGGCCTCGCCGCCTGCGCCGCCCGCCGGCGGCAGGACGGTCACCAGGCGCATGGTCTGTACCCCTTGTCACCGCAACCGCGGAAGGGCGTCACCCACTCGTTGAGCACGCCCCGATTGTGCCACTCATCGGGTAACGCCGATGGGCAGGTGCGACCTGCCAGCCTTCCTTCGCACGCAAGGTCAGCGGCCCACGTTGACAGCGATTGGCCTCGCGGATAGCGTGCGAGCGCGGAACGAACGATCCGGCCGGGCCGGTTGGACTTGGAGGATGGCGTGGAGACCAGGACGAGGGGCCCCCGAATCGCCGACGTGGCGAGAGAAGCGGGCGTCTCCAAGACCGCCGTCTCGTTCGCCTTCAACAGTCCCGAGCGGCTCAACGCCGCCACCGCCGCGAAGATCCGCGTGGTGGCCGACGCGCTCGGCTACCGGCCTCAGCCCGTGGTGCGCATGCTCGCCCACAAGAACACCATGATGATCGGGCTGCTCACCCCGCAGGTGCTGAGCGTCGTCTTCGCCACACCGTTCTATGCGGAGCTGTGCGCGGGCGTGGCCGCCGTCACCGACGCAGCCGGCTACGGCCTCCTCTTCGTGTCGCCGGTGCATGGGTCGCTGGTCCGGGCCATCGGGCGCGCCTCGGTGGACGGCTTCGTGGCGGTGGGTCTGAGCGAGGACCACCCCGAAGTCGGGCAGATCCGGCGGGCAAGCCTGCCGATGGTCCTGGTCGATGGCAACGCGCTCCCCGAGCACGGCTGCGTCGATTCGAACGACGAAGTTGGCGCCCGCACCGCTGCCAGGCACCTGCTCTCACTCGGCCACCGGCAGTTCGCCGTGGTCGGGGTGGAGCCGCCCAACATGCCCGACCTCCTCGAGTACTCGCCCGGCCCCACCGAGACCGTCGCCTCGCGCCGCCTGACCGGCTATCGCCAGGGTCTCGAACTGGGCGGCATAAGGCTGAGCGACGAGCGGATCGTCGTGGGTCCGGCCACCTTCGACGGCGGCGTGGCCGCGTTCCGCCGCATCTGGGAGGACGGCCTGCGGCCGACGGCCGTCCTGGTCATGAGCGACCTGATGGCCGTCGGCGTCATGTGGGCCGCCAGGGAAGCCGGCCTGCGCGTGCCCCAGGACATGAGCATCGTCGGCTTCGACGACCTGGACGTCGCGCCTCATTCGAGCCCGCCCCTGACGACCGTTCACCAGCCGATCCGCCAGAAGGGCGAGGAAGCGGCCCGGCAGCTGCTCCGAATGATCGCCCGCCCGGACCTGGAGCGGCCCGAGCACAGGACGCTGCCCACGCGCCTGATCATTCGCGGCTCCACGGGCCCGGCGCCGGCGCCGGCGCGCAGAAACGTCCGCAGAGCGGACGCGCCGTGAGCGGTCCTCTCCGCCCCTCCGGTCCGGACTGGGTGCGCGACGCGGTCTTCTACCAGATCTTCCCGGACCGCTTCGCAAGCAGCGTCCGAGTGCCAAAGCCGGGCCCGCTCGAACCCTGGGACGCCCCGCCCACGGCCCACGGCTTCAAGGGCGGCGACCTGCTCGGGATCGCCGAGCACCTCGACGAGCTGCGCGAGATCGGGATCACCGCCCTCTATCTGAACCCCGTCTTCGCCTCGGCGTCGAACCACCGCTATCACACCTTCGACTACGAGCTGGTCGATCCGCTCCTCGGCGGCAACGCCGCCCTGCACGAGCTGCTGGACGCCGCCCACGCTCGCGGCATGCGAGTCATCCTCGATGGCGTCTTCAACCACACTGGCCGTGGCTTCTGGCCGTTCAACCACGTCCTGGAGAACGGGGCCGCGTCGCCGTATCGCGACTGGTTCTACCTCGACCCGGACGTGCTGGCGGGCCGGCGCGGCCTCGCGGCCTATCCCGGACTCCACGAAGCCGAGGCGATCGGCCGGCTGGAGGGGTCGGGCGAGCCGGGCGTGCCCTCCGAGCGGATTCTCGGCTATCGGGCGTGGTGGGATCTCCCGGCCCTGCCCAAGCTCAATCATTCGAACCCGGCCGTCCGCGAGTACATCTACGGCGTGGCTGAGCGCTGGCTCCGCTTCGGGATCGACGGCTGGCGGCTCGACGTGCCCGGGGAGATCGGCGAGCCCGGCTTCTGGGAGGAGTTCCGGCGCCGCTGCCTGGCGGCGAACCCGGAGGCCTACCTGGTGGGCGAGATCTGGAATCCGGCTCCGGAGTGGCTGGGCGGCGATCGCTTCGACGGCCTCATGAACTATCCACTGACCGAGGCGATCCTCTCGTTCACCGGCGCCGGCCGGCTCGACCAGGCGCTCGTCGGCACGACCTACGAGTACAGCCGGCACGTTCGCCCGATCGACGGGTCGGAGTTCGGCCGGCAGCTCGCGCTGGTGATGGCCACCTACGAACCGGCGGTGACCCAGCTGCAGCTGAACCTGCTCGACAGCCACGACACGCCGCGTTTCATCTCTCTGGCGGGCGGCGACGCCACGGCCCTGCGCCTGGCGACGCTGATCCAGATGACGCTGCCGGGAGCCCCGTGCATCTACTACGGCGACGAGGTGGGCCTGGAGGGGCGCGAAGACCCGGACTGCCGTCGAGCCTATCCCTGGGACCCGGCCCGGCAGGATCGCAGGCTGCGCGACTTCATCGCCGGGCTGATCGCGCTTCGCGAGGCCGAACCGGTCCTGCGCCGCGGTCGATTCGAGCTGCTGGCGGCCGAAGGTTCGGCGGTCGCCTACCGGATGTTCTATCCCGAAGGTTCGACTGAAGGCTCGGGCGCAGCCCGGCAGTCGAGCGGAGGCGGCCCATCGGGCGGTGCCGGCGGTTCGGTCGGAGGCCGCTCGATCGGACGGTCCATCGTGGTCGCCATCAATGCCGGCGACGAGCCGGCGCGACTGGCCGTCGATCTCCCAGGGCTGGCGGGCTTTGCCGCGAAGCAGGTAAGCTGGTCCGGGCGCGAGTGGGGGACCACCTTCGCGCCAGGATCGCTCGAGAAGGGGACTCTCGCGGTCGATCTGCAGGCCCGCGAGGGAGTGGTGATCGCAGTCGAGCCCACCGTCTAGGAGTGCCGCATGCCCGACCTGTCCGCCGCGTTCGCTACGCCGGCGCTGGAGCAAGCGTTCCTTGGCGTGGTGGACGGCGAGGGGAAGCTCCTCGCGGCACTCGAGGACCTGGGCCCGGTTGGCGGCCGTGACGTCGTCCTGCTGGACGCGGGCCGCGGTTCCTGGGAGAGGCAGCTGGCCGGGATCGGTGCGGCGGTCACGGCCGTGGCGTTCCCCGATCCACTCGACGAAGCCGCGGCGCTTGCCCGAATCGCCGAGCTGCCGGCGGCCGAAGCGGACACGGTCGTCGTCCCATGGTCGGAGCTCGCCGTGCCGGGCTCGCGGTTCATCGCCGAAGCGCAACGGCTCCTGCGGCCGTGTGGCCGCCTGCTGCTGATGCACGACTACGGCCGCGACGACGTCTGGGGGCTGTGGCCCGAGCGCCGCGATCGAGTCGTGGCCTGGAGCCGGCGGCGAGGGCCGTTCCTCGGCGACGGGTTCCGGGTCCGGGTCATCCACTGCTGGTGGACCTTCAGGTCGACCGAAGAGGCGCGCGAGCTCCTGACCGCCGGCTTCGGGCCGCTCGGCGTAGAGCTGGCCGATCGGATGAAGCGCCTTCGACTGGAGTACCAGGTCGCGGTCTACCACCGCTGGGTGCCCGGGCCCGGGCCCGAGTCGCGGGCCGCGGAGCCGGCCGAGGCACCGGCCGCGTCCGGCGGCGCCTGATAACCTCTGACCATGAGCCAGAGTTCGCGCGAGCCGCAGAGCAAGTGGAGACCGCCGGTCGTGGCGCCGGACGCTGCTCCGTCCGCGGCCGAAGCGCCGGCTGGCGCCGAAGTGCCCGCCTCCGGTCCGTCCGCCTCCCCGGCCGTGCCCGTCTCGCCGGCCGTGCCTCCGCCCCCGGCTCCGGCCGTGCCCGTCGCCCCGGCCGCGCCTCCGCCGCCCGCGCGAGTCGCGCCCGACTTCTCGGTCGCGCCTCCTCCCCCGGCCCCGGTCTTCCCTCCGTCCTCGGCAGCCGTGCGCCCGAACCCGGCACCCTACCCGGCCGCAGTCGACCCGGCTGCCATCGCCCCAAGTCTCCGCCCCGCCGCCGGCGCTGACTCGCTCACGGATGACTTCGACACCGGCGAAGAAAAGGCCCGGACCATGACCCTCCAGGACCGGCTGCGTGGCCTGTCGCCGGCCCTCGCGACCCTGGCGGTGGGTTCGATCGGCTCGGCGCTGTTCCTGGCCCTGGCGATGACGAGCCATACGACGCCCGTCGCCGTGCTCATGAGCGCGGGCGTGGTCACGGCCCTCGTCTTCGCCCTGGACACGGTCATCTGCTCCGTCGCCACGTACAGGGCCGGTCAGAACGAGGAGTCCGGGCGGGCCCTGGTGTTCGCGCTCGTGGGCGGCGTGTCGGCCGTGATCTGCGCCCTGGCCCTGGCCGGGACCCTGATCATGATCCTGGTCCTCAACAGATGACGCGGCCCTGGCCGGCAGGCCGGGCGCTCGGGCCCTGTCGCCGGTAGCGGCGCCAGCCAGCTCCGCCTTTCGGCCTCGCTATAGTCGCGCCCCGCACCCCTGGTAAACTCCGGGTCGCGCCGCGCCCCCATCGTCTAGAGGCCTAGGACACGACCCTTTCAAGGTTGAGATCAGGGGTTCGAATCCCCTTGGGGGCACCACG
>JBGQBD010000071.1:0-11578 GCA_041494645.1 Candidatus Limnocylindria bacterium | reverse complement strand
TCTCGGGCTTCGCAGGTTCTCTCGCTCTCGCGGTCATAATGCTGCCGACCATCGTCGTGTCGACCGAGGAGATGTTTCGGCTCCTTCCGAGACCGCTCAACGAAGGCGCCAGAGCTCTCGGCCTCACCCGCTGGAGGACCTACCTTTCCGTGTTCATCCCGACTGCCCTGTCGGGGATATTCACCGGGCTACTGCTGGCCGTCTCCAGGGCCGTCGGCGAGACCGCTCCCTTGATCTTCACGTCGCTCGGCAACAACTTCTTCAGCACCGACATGAGCGAACCGATGCAAGCTCTGCCGTTGCTCATATACAGGAACGCCCTCAACTCTGCCTTTCCGGCGGCCCGAGATAGGGCGATGGGCGCAGCCCTGACTCTGGTCGTCATCGTCCTTACCTTCAACCTGCTCGGTCGCTGGCTGGTTGCCCGCCGCGGGCCGGCGCGCAGCGCGAGCAGGTGAGCTCTCAAACCATGGAAGAGGTCGCAATGGTTACGGCTCTCGACACCGGACAGGCCGCGGAGGCGGCCGGCCGCGCCGCCCCAGCGGACCACGCCCTGCCCGCTGCGGCCGTCGTCTTCCGCCTGCGCAATGTCGACGCGTACTACGGCTCACGGCGAGTGGTTCGCGACATCTCGCTCGACATCGCCCGCAACGCCATCACCGCCATCATCGGGCCGTCGGGAAGTGGCAAATCCACGCTCCTGCGCTGCATGGACCGGATGCACGAGGTCGTGCCTCACGCCCGCGCGACCGGCCTCATCGAGTACCGCGGCATCGACCTGTACGACAGGCGGATCGATCCGGCTGCCGTTCGTCGCTCGATTGGCATGGTCTTTCAGCAGCCGAACCCGTTCCCGACGATGTCGATCTTCGACAACGTGGCGGCGCCGGCCCGGTTCAACGGCCTCGTCAAGGGCAAGCACGCCGCCGCGGATGTGGTCGAGCGGTGCTTACGACAGGCGGCACTCTGGGACGAAGTCAAGGACAAGCTACGCCAGAGCGGAGCCTCGCTCTCCGGCGGCCAGCAGCAGCGCTTATGCATTGCCCGAGCCCTGGCCCTTGCCCCCGACGTGCTCCTAATGGACGAGCCATGCTCGGCCCTCGATCCGATCGCCACGCTCCAGATCGAGCAGCTGATGGCGGATCTGCGGGCCGACTACACCATCGTCATCGTTACGCACAACATGCAGCAGGCCGCAAGGGTGAGCGACCGGACCGCGTTCCTTACGATGGGCGAGGACGGCGCCGGCTACCTGGTCGAGGAAGGCCCAACCGGCTTCATCTTCACCCAGCCCCGTGAACGGCTGACCGAGGATTACATCTCCGGCAGGTTCGGATGAGCGCACGAGAGAGCGAGGAACGCATCATGAAGTCTCTCGATGACCTGGCCGCCGCGCACGCGGCCGATCCGGCCGATCCGGCCGATTCCAGGATTGCTGCGGCTGCCGCGGACCACTCCACTGCGTCGACGGACCACGCCGTGGCTTCCGCCGACCATTTTGCTGCCGCCGCGGACCACTCCGCCGCTTCCGAGGACCGCCACGCCACCCACATCCGCGAGATCCTCGACCACGAGATGCTGGACGTAAAGGACGGGGTCCTGCGGATGGGCAGCCTGGTCGAAGAGCAGATCATGGGCGCCCACGACGCGCTGATGAATCGCGATGCTGCGCTCGCTTCCCGGGTCATAGCCGCAGACAGCCGAGTGAACGAAGTCCAGCGCGCGGTGAGCGCCCTGGTCGGGATGACGATTGCGACTCAGGGCCCGGTCGCCCGCGACCTGCGCTTCCTCATGGCGCTGGATCGGGTCACCTACGAGCTCGAGCGCATGGGTGACCACGCCGGGTCCGTGGCCAAGCAGGCGCGCAAGCTGGCCGGCGTAACGAGCATGGTGACCTACGACGAGCTGACGCCCATGGCCACCCTGGCCGCACAGCAGGTCCGCGACGTGGTAATTGCCCTGGTCGACATCGACGAGGCCAAGGCTCGAGAAGTGGCCAAGCGCGACGACGAGATCGACCGTCTCTACCACCAGGTCTTCGACGACGTCCTGGCGGAGATGCGGACGGATCCACTGAAGGTCGATCCCGGCACGCGGATCCTGTTCGCCGCCCACTACCTGGAGCGGATCGGCGACCGGGTCACCAACATCGCCGAGGACGTGGTCTTCCTGGCCACGGGCGAGGTGGAGGATCTGAACCCTTGATCCTCCGCTCCGAGCCGACTTCGCCTGATTCCCTGTCAAATGAATCGGCCCGGGCGGCCCGGTGGTTGAGCCGGTAGTTCTCGCGGGTCCCGGCATGCTCGATCACTCGAAGCACGGCAGCAAGCCGACCTGTTAGCCTCTCTGCTGGCAGCAGAATCTCCTCCGAACGTCACGACGAGGGCTTCCAGCTTTGTCCGAGGCTACGATTCTGGGACTGGTCGCGATCTTCGCGCTGGCCGTCACATTCGACTACATCAACGGCTTCCACGACACCGCCAACGCCATCGCGACCTCCGTGTCGACACGAGCCATCAAGCCCGAGTACGCCATTCTCCTCTCGGCGACGGCCAACTTCGTGGGCGCGCTCGTCTTCGGCACGGCGGTGGCCGGAACGATCGGAGGGGGGATCGTTCAGGACAAGATGATCCTGGGCGAGGGCGCCACGGTTCTGATGGCCGCCCTCGTCGGGGCGATCAGCTGGAACCTGATCACGTGGGCGCTGGCCATCCCCAGCTCGAGCAGCCACGCCTTGATCGGCGGGCTCATCGGGGCTGCCTTCGCTGCGGCTGGCGTGAACGCGGTCCAGTGGGGCAACTTCGCCTTCAAGGTGATCGTGCCGCTCTTCAGCTCGCCGATCATCGGCTTCGCCGTCGGCCTGACGCTCATGGTGATCCTGCTCAACTTCATCGCCCGGGCGAACCCGAATCGGCTCTATCGCGAATTCCGGCGGCAGAGAGATGGCTTACCGGCTCCGGCACCCGAAGACTTCCCGAGACCCGGGACCAGCCCGCGTCGCATCAACGATCGATTCCGCCGCATCCAGGTCCTGTCGGCGACGTACATGGCCCTGAGCCACGGCTCGAACGACGCCCAGAAGACGATGGGCATCATGACCCTGGCTCTCTTCAACTCGGGAGCGATCCACGACAAGGGCGTGCCCGTTTGGGTCATCCTCATGGCGGCCACGGCGATGTCTCTCGGCACCGCGGCCGGAGGCTGGCGGATCATGAAGACGATGGGTCAGCGCGTCGTGAAGCTGGATCCGGTCCACGGATTCGCCGCGGAAACCACGGCCGCCACCATCATCCTGGGCGCGTCACACTTCGGGATGCCCGTCTCCACGACCCACGTCATCTCCAGCGCCATCATCGGCGTGGGCACGAGCGATCGCTTCAACGCCGTTCGCTGGGGAGTAGCTCGGAGCATCATTACCGCCTGGGTCCTGACGATTCCGTGCGCCGCGCTAATCGCCGCCGCCTCGTACCTGGGGCTCCACCTGGTGTCTGGCCCGATTGCAGCCGCCCTGCACATCTTCGGCGTCTGAGCCGCGGGCCAGAGGTTCGAGAGCGGACGCGAGTCAGTCCGATGCGGGGCGCCGCAGCACGTAGCCCACGCCGCGCACCGTCTCCAGGAAGGTCGGATTGGCCGGATCGGCCTCTATCTGTGCCCGCAGCCAGTGGACGTGGACGTCCACCGTGCGCGTCTCGCCGGCGTAGTCGTAGCCCCAAACGTGCTCGAGCAGCTGGTCGCGGGTGAAGACGTGGCCAGCGTTGTGCAGGAGGAAGAGCAGCAGCTCGAAGGCCTTCGGCTTCACCGGCAGGACTTCCCCACCCCGCAGGAGCCGCCGGCCGGCCAGATCCACCCGCACCTGCCCCAAGTCGACCGTCTCCGCCTCGGGCGCCAGGGCCTGCTGCTCGGTCCGCCGCAGCAGGGCCCGGATGCGGGCCAGCAGCTCGCGGAAGCTGAACGGCTTGGTGACGTAGTCGTCCGCCCCGAGCTCCAGGCCCACGACCTTGTCCACCTCCGCGCTCTTGGCGGTCAGCATCAGGATCGGCACGCCCGACTCGGCCCGGACGATCCGGCACACCTCGGTCCCGCTCAGCTCGGGCAGCATCAGGTCCAGCAGGATCAGGTCCGGGTGGTGGCGCCGGAACGCCTCCACCGCCTCCCGTCCGTCCGCCGCCTGGACGACGGTGAAGCCCTCCGTCTCCAGGCTCTCGGCCAGCGTCTCGCGCAGAGTGCGTTCGTCGTCGACGACCAGGATCGTTCGAGCCATCCGAGGATCCCTCCTACGGGCTGGGGGCCGACTGAGCCTCGAGCGTCTCGATCGCCCGATCCAGCCGGGCCAGCGTTCGCTCGTAGCCGAGGGCCACCATCGTGTCGAAGAGTGGCGGTGTGGCAGTGCGGCCGGTGACGGCGACGCGGATGGCCATGAAGAGATCGCCGGCCTTCCAGCCGCGATCCTCGACCAGACGCCGGAGCGGGGGCTCGATCTCGTCGGCCTCCCAGCTGACTCTCCCGACCCGGGCGATCGTCCCGCGAGCTTCGCGCAGGGCGGCGGCGGTCGTGGCCCCGTCCCAGCGCTTGGGAACGATGAGGGCCGGATCCGCCGCCACATCCTCGACGAGCAGGAAGCCGATCAGGTCGCCGATCGCGGCGAGGGTCGGCAGGCGCTCCTGGACGACCGGCAGCAGCGCGCCCAGCTCCTGGTCCGACGGCAGCCAGTCGATCCGCCCGGCGTCGAGCTCCGTCTGCAGGAACGGGCAGAGTCGGTCGATCAGATCATCCGGGGCCAGGCGGCGGATCCACTGGCCGTTCAGCCACTCCAGCCGCTCGCGATCGAAGGTGGCGCCGGCCTTGTTCACGGTCGAGAGATCGAAGCGCTCGATCAGCTCGGCCAGCGACAGCACCTCCTCCTCGGTTCCGGTCGACCAACCGAGCAGGGCCAGGTAGTTGACGAACGCCTCGGGGATGAAGCCCTGGGCACGATAGTCGGCCACGGCGGTCTGGCTCTTGCGCTTGCTCATCTTCGTCCGGTCCGGGTTCAGGATGAGCGGCAGATGGCCGAACTGGGGGATCGTCGATCCCAGCGCCTCGAACAGGAGGATGTGCTTGGGCGTGTTGGAAAGGTGGTCCTCGCCGCGGATGACGTGCGTGATCGCCATCGCCGCGTCGTCCACGGCCACCGTGAAGTGGTAGAGGGGCGTCTCGTCCGAGCGCATGATGACCAGGTCGCCACCGAGGGCGCTCGTGTCGATCTCTACGCGGCCGCGGACGAGGTCGTCGAAGACGATCGTGCGATCCGGCGGGATGCGGAACCGGACTACCGGCTTGCGGCCCTCGGCGTCGAAGGCGGCGCGCTGCGCGGCCGTGAGGTTGGCGCACCGGCCGTTGTAGCGAGGCGTCTCATGGGCCGCCTCCTGGCGCTTGCGCTCGGTCTCCAGCTCCTCGGGCGTGCAATAGCATTGGTACGCCTTGTCCTCGGCCAGCAGCCGATCGGCCGCCTCCCGGTAGCGCGGCAGGCGCTGCATCTGCCGGTATGGACCGAACGTGCCGCGCTCCGCCTCGCCGCCCACCACCGGCCCCTCGTCCCACTTGATGCCAAGCCAGTGCAGCTCGTCGATGATGTCCTGCTCGAACGCGACAGTGGAGCGGGCCTGGTCCGTGTCCTCGAGACGGAATATGAACGTGCCACCGTTGTGGCGGGCGAACAGGTAGTTGAAGAGCGCGGTCCGGGCCGTGCCCAGGTGAAGCTGCCCGGTGGGGCTCGGCGCGATGCGAACGCGGACGTCGGTCATGCCCCAAGTGTACGGGCAGCGGCGGCACTACCTCGGCGGCCGGGGGCGGGGATGCGGGCCGGCCGGCCCCTTCGTCAGAGCAGTTCCCCCACCGGAGCCAGCTCGAAGTCGGCGACGGCCTCCCCCACGACCTCGCCCCTCGGATCGAGGGCGAGCGGGCGCTGGTAGCGGCCCAGGGCTCGCAGCGCGGCCGCGTCGAGAACGCCCAGCTGCCTCAGCGTTTCCACGGCCGCCGCCGTGGAGGCCCGGTCGAAGCCGCCGCCGTCCTCGATCTTCAGGGCCACCCCGGCCGCCCCGGCGCCGCCCGGCACCGGCAGGATCGCGAAGCCATGCAGCCCTTCGGCTCCGCCCTTGCTCAGGATGCGCCCGGGCGCGGCCTTCATGACCGAGGTATCGAGCCGGGCGCGGCTGCCCGCCACCATCTCCGGGTTGGCCAGCATGGTGTCGCGAATTCGGGTCAACGCGTCGGCCAGGCCGGTCCGCGGGTCGGACCCGGGGATTCCGGCTGGATCGGCCAGGAGCGCGAACGCGCGGGCGACCTCGTAGAGCGGGAAGGCGTACGTCGGCACGCCGCAAGCGTCGATCGAGGTGACCAGCATCTCCGGCACGGTGTCGAAGGCGCGTGCCACCGTCGCGGCATACAGGCGCTGTACGGGATGGTCTGGGCGCCAGTACTCGGCCACCGGCCAGTCGTTCATGCGGCACAGCAGGAGGATCGAGGCGTGCTGGCCCGAGCACATGTGCCGAACCTGCCCGGGCTTCTCGCCATCCCGGGCGAGACGAGCCGCGGTAAGGGCGTCCAGAGGAGCGCCTTCCGACCCGCAGCCCAGCAGCTGCTGCGTCAGTCCGGCCCGACGGAAGATCGCCTGGAGCGTTCTGACGTGCAGATCCTCGCCCGAGTGCGAGCCGGCCATGAGCGCCAGCTCGGCCTCAGAGAGGTCGAACTCCGCGACACCTCCGGCCTCCACCAATGCCACCAGCCCGAACGGCTTCACGGCCGAGCGCAGGTTGACCACCGTGTCCGGGTCGCCAAGCACGCGGCGCACCGTCCCGTCGGCGTTGACCTCGACGATGGATCCGCGATGACGGCTCTCGACGACGCCGCGCCGAACCTGGCGCACCAGAACGGGTGGAGTCCGGTGCGACTCTGGCGCACGGGCGACCTGCTTGCCTCGAACATGAACCGTCCGAGTCCGCGTGGCTATGCGCGAAGCCGGCGTTGGAGTCGCATCTGCCGCGGGCGGCCGAGCCGCCGCCGCAGCGGCCGCGACCGGCCGAGGCGCCGGCCCCGGAACGGCCTTCGACGACGCCGGCTTGGCCGCCGGGCTGGCCGCCGGCGCAGCGGGAGCGGGCCCGCGATTCGGGTCGGCACCGGGCCGCGACGGCGACATCTACCCTCCGAAGTCCAGACTGGGCCGCGCCGAGTCCGCGGCCCTGGGCGCCATCCAAGAGGCGGCGGTTTCGAGCATACTCCGGCTTCAGCCGACAGTGGGTGCGACGAGCGGAAGCGGACCCGTCAAACACTAATGGGGGGCGCGATCGCGCTCCTGACGGGGCGCGATAAATCGCTGCGGACAATCCCGGGGTCAGGAAGCCGTCTCGGTCGGGAGCTCGGGTGGCGGCGATGCCGCGGCCCTGGCGGCCGCCCGCTCGGTCCGCCAGGAGACCCACTGACGGCCCAGCGGCTTCAGCCCGCTTAGCCCGACCGGCACCGCGACCAGGACGGCCACCAGGCCGAGGAGGACGATCTGCTCGGCACAGAGCGGGCCGAGCACCCGTGCATCCCGCCAGGTGAAGGCGGCCAGGAACCTGGCGACGGCCCAGGCGAGCAGGATCGTTATGAATCCGCGGCCACCGACGAGCCAGGGCCACTCGCGGCCCGGCGACCAGCCGGGTCGAACCACCTGCCGCCCGCGCCTGACACGCAGCCGCAGCAGCACCGGCGCGATCACGACCAGGGTTGCCGCCAGGAGGACCAGCCCGCCTTCCAGGGCCTGCGAGGGAAGCGCCGAATAGTCCGAGTTGATGCTGCCCCACGGCCCCGGCCCGACGTAGCTCGTGGCCCAGGAGGCATCGGAGTAGGCTCCCTGCCCGGTTCCACCGAGCATCATCGTCAGCTTCCCAAGTCCGAGCCCCAGCAGAACGGGTAATCCCGCAACGCCCAGCCATCGCCCGATCGGGGCCGCCAGGAGCGTCGCCACGGCGATCCCCGAGAGAGTGCCGAACACGACGGCCAGCGTCAGCGCAAGCCCACCCTGGCCCGGATCGGCGAGGGCCGACGGATTGACCTGGTAGTAGTCCAGGTGGACCAGGCCGTAGCCCAGGCGCCCACCGAGGACCGCCCCCGGCACGACCCCGAACCCGATCAGGATCAGGTCATCGCGCCGCAGCCGCCCGCCGGACTCGCGGGATCTCGACCCGGTGTCATCTGCCGGCGGTTGGACCCGGCCCGCCCTCAGGGCGGTCGCCACGAGCACGAGGAAGATGACCCCGCCCAGGGCCAGCGTCTCCAGCCGAACGGTCAGTCCGAACGCTGCAACCGTTGGATCGAAATCGAAGCTGATGGCATCGAGCACGACCGCAGTTTACCGGCCGGGTAATCTCCCGGCCGGGCGGCCCGGAGTGGCGGCTCGACCTCGCCTGCGCCCAACGGCCAGCGGCTGGGCCGGCAACGCTCGACCGGTTCGGCGAGTGTCGGCCGGCCGACACTCGCAGTGTCGGCCCGATGCTCCGCCGCGGGCGGGCCCCGTGGCTTGATTCAACCCTCGACGGCGGACCGGCCTGGAGCCGGAGGGTCATCGAGTCAAACGGGCATCGCCCGATGTGCGGCGCAAGCCGCCCAGAAGGGCTCGGACGAGCGATCTGCGCCGGTCCCGGGGTCCCGGGGGGCCGAGACCGGCGCTCTTCGCAGTAGATGCCCAGGAAAGCCCCGGCCGGACGGGACCGCCGGGGCTTTCCTGATTCCGAGACCGGCGCGAGCGGCCTTGCCCGCTCGACCGCGCCGGCGTCAGCCTTTCGCGGCCGCCATGGTGTCGACCAGGCCCTGAACCGCGCTGGCGGACGCATACAACGCCTTGAGCTCGGGGTCGGTCAGAGAAACCTCGATGATCCGCTCGACGCCCGAGGCACCCAGGACGATCGGCACGCCCATGACCAGGCCATCGATCTTGTACTCGCCGCGCAGGAGCACCGCGCACGCGAGAACCCGCTTTCGGTCGTTCAGGATGGAATCGACCATGTGCAGGACTGACGAAGCGGGGGCATAGAAGGCGCTGCCCGACTTCAGGAGGGCCACGACCTCGGCACCGCCGTTGCGGGTCCGCTGCACCAGCGCCTCGATGCGGTCAGGCTTCATCAGCTCCGGCAGCGGAATCCCGCCTACCGTCGAGTACCTGGGCAGCGGAACCATCGTGTCGCCGTGCCCGCCCAGCACGAACGCCGAGACGTCCGAGGCGGAGACGCCCAGATCCTGGGCGACGAAAGAGCGGAAGCGGGCGCCGTCCAGCACCCCGGCCATCCCGATGACCCGCTCGCGCGGGAAGCCGCTCGCTTCGAGGGCGACGTGGACCATCGCGTCGAGCGGGTTGGTGACCACGATCAGGATCGCGCCGGGTGAGTACTGGGTCGCCTGCTTGACGACGCCTCCGACGATGCCCGCGTTCTTGAGGAGTAGGTCATCCCGAGTCATGCCCGGCTGGCGCGCCATTCCGGCCGTCACGACGATCACGTCCGACTCGGTCGTATCGGCGTAGTCGTTCGTGCCGTAGATCATCTGGTCGTGGTGTTGGAGGGGCGCGGCCTCGACCAGGTCGAGAGCCTTGCCCTGGGGCAGGCCCTCGACGACGTCGATCAGATAGACGTCGGCTACGCCCTCCTCGGCGATACGTTGGGCCGCGGTGGCCCCGACGTTGCCCGCACCGATGACGGTTACCTTGCGTCGACAGACTGGCATTCGGAACCTCCCTCTTGCGGGACGCCGGCGGACGGAGCCGGCGCGATTGGGTCGCTGCCTGTGGCTGGCGCTTGCGGCTCGCCGGCTGGCAGCCCGGATCGTACCCGGATCTGGCGCCGACGGACGACATATCCCTGCCGAAACCGGTAGGTGCGCCTGCCAGGCGAGACGCCGAGCCCGCCGGCGGCGCGGCGGCCGGGGATCGGGTCCGCGGTCGAGGTCACAAGGCCGCTCGAGCCGCGGCTCAGACGCGACTTCTTGCCCGGATCAGGCGGCGGCCACTCGGCGCTTGAGCTCCTTCAGCCGGCCGGCCAGCTGGGGTGGCAGCTTCGCGCCGAACTTCGCGTAAAGCTCCTCGATGGCGGCGGCTTCCTGGACCCAGTCCGCGGGCTCGACCTTGAACAGCTCGGCCAGGTCCGCCTCGGCCACATCCAGTCCGTTGGCGTCCAGGGCGCCGGGCGCGGGCAGGAACCCGATCGGTGTCTCGACCGCGTCGTCCTCGCCGGAGCAGCGCCCGAAGATCCACTCGATCACGCGGCTGTTCTCGCCGAAACCCGGCCAGATGAACCGGCCGCCGGCATCCTTGCGGAACCAGTTGACCAGGTAGATGCGGGGCAGCTTCGCGCCGGCCTTGCGGCCGATCGCCAACCAGTGGCCCCAGTAGTCGGCCATGTTGTAGCCGCAGAAGGGCAGCATGGCGAAGGGATCGAAGCGCAGCTTGCCGATGGTCCCGAAGGCCGCCGCAGTCGTCTCGGAGCTCATGATCGAGCCCAGGAAGACGCCGTGCTCCCAGTCGAAGCCCTCTCGGACGAGCGGCACGACCGAGGTCCGGCGGCCGCCGAACATGATCGCATCGATAGGGACGCCGGCCGGGTCCTCCCAGTTCGGCGCGATCGCCGGATCCTGACGGGCCGGGGCCGTGAAGCGAGCGTTCGCGTGGGCCGCGGGCGCCTCGCCGCCGGGAGCCCAATCCTTGCCGGTCCAATCGATGAGGTGCGCCGGCGGCTCCTTGGTCAGACCCTCCCACCATACGTCGCCGTCGTCGGTCAGGGCGCAGTTGGTGAAGATGCAGTTGGCGCGGAGCGTCCGGATCGCGTTCGCGTTGGTCACCATGCTCGTTCCGGGCGCGACACCGAAGAAGCCCGCCTCGGGGTTGATGGCGTACAGCCGCCCGTCCGCGCCGAACTTCATCCAGCAGATGTCGTCGCCGATCGTCTCGACCTTCCAACCTGGGATCGTCGGCTCGAGCATGGCCAGGTTAGTCTTGCCGCAGGCAGACGGGAAGGCACCGGCCATGTGCTTCACACGGCCGTCCGGAGCGGTGACCTTGATGATCAGCATGTGCTCGGCCAGCCAGCCCTCGTCCCGGGCAATGACGGAGGCGATCCGCAGGGCGTAGCACTTCTTGCCGAGGAGGGCGTTGCCGCCGTAGCCGGACCCGTACGACCAGATCTCGCGCGTCTCCGGGTAGTGGACGATGTACTTCTCCGGATCGCACGGCCAGGTAACGTCCTTCTCGCCCGGGGCGAGGGGCTTGCCGACGGAATGGACGGCCGGCACGAAGTCGCCCGTCCTGACGATCTCGTTCAGGGCGGCGGTGCCCATGCGGGTCATGATCCGCATGTTGACAACGACGTAGGGCGAGTCGGTGATCTCGATGCCGAGCCGGCCGATCGGCGAACCGACGGGGCCCATCGAGAACGGGATGACGTACATCGTCCGGCCGCGCATCGAGCCCGCGAAGAGCCCGTTCAGCGTCTTGCGCATCTCGGTCGGGTCACGCCAGTTGTTGGTCGGGCCGGCGTCCTCTTCCTTCTCGGAGCAGATGAAGGTTCGATCCTCG
>JBGQBD010000070.1:0-11715 GCA_041494645.1 Candidatus Limnocylindria bacterium | reverse complement strand
GGTACTGCTTGAAGCCCCGGGTCTCTCGAGGGACGAAGTCCTCCTTCAGGGCGAAGCCCAGGCCCATCGCGATCCCGCCCTCGATCTGGCCGATGACGCCCTCGACGAAGACCGGCCTGCCCACGTCGTGGGCGGCGACCAACGTAAGAGACCGTGCCCCGCCCTAGATATGGAGCGGGAGGTGACGCGCTGCGTCACCTCCCGCTCCTCTCAGGTTGCCTGCGCAAGGCAGGACAGTCGTTTGCGCCTAGTCCTTATTGCCGCCCTGGCGGCCAGGGTGTCCTGGCGTGCCGCCGAGCTCGTCATTGGACCGAGACTCGTCGCCCTGGTTCGAGTTACCGGGATCGCAACCCTCGGGGCCGTTGCCCACGCCCTGGTTGCACTTGTGCTTGGCAACGGTCCCGGCGGCGCTGCAGCCGAAGATGTTGCTGCCTGTCATGGTTATCGCCCCTGTTGCCCAGGCGCGACCTTCAAGGCTTGTCCGGGTAAGGGTGATGTCGCCGCCTCCGAGGATGGTGCCCTCGAACGCCGAGTCCGTCATCGTCACGTCAGCCTGAACCCACCAAAACGCGTTGCATGGGTTGTCGCTGACCACCCTGAAGCTGTTGGCGGTGAGGGCACCGACTGCCGTGGCCCCGATTTCAAAGAGCCACGGACCCGAGCCGCTCAGAGTGAGCGTCCCGGTCAACGCTGCCGCCGCGTCGAAACAGTAGGTACCTGGCGTGAGGGTCACTCCGACGAGCGTGCCGGTGAGGACATCGCAAGGGAGGAGATTGTCGGCGATGTAGGTGTACTTAGCTTGAAAGGCGTCGTAAGCGCCAGGCGCGTACTCAACCTGGATCTTGCACCGGGTCAACGTCGGAGCGGTTATGAAGTCGAGGCCCACCGGTCCGACGACGTTGGAGTCGGTACACGTCAGCGCGGTGCCCGCGATAACCGCATAGCCGGCGGCATCTCCTAGCCCTGGATCCCCAGATGCCGCCACCGGAAATGCGCCGAATAGCAAGGCAGAGCTGGCGAAGAGCAAGGCCATCAGGGAACGTGTTAGCCGGGTCATAAGGGGTACCTCCGAGAAACCTTCTCGCCAAGAGACGTGGCGCCCTTGGCCCGCGGGTCGGTCTCGCCAGTAGCTCGGCGCGGTCCCGGCGGCCGGAGTGTAGGCCGCGCGTCGTTGCCACCCGTGATCGATCAAAGTAGCAGGTCCTAGCGCGACCGTGCAAGTTGTACCGTCGTGAAGACCACCAATCCGTTGCCAGGCCGCACCAGCGATCTGCGGCACATGTCGGGAAGAGAGGGCTGGCAGGCCCCTTCTCCGTGCTTGGAATCAGGTGCGGACGGCGCCTCGCAGTCGGGCATGATCAACCACGTACTAGTACTGATCCAGTACTTGCCCTGGGCGTCGTTGGACGCACAGAACAGTCCGACCGGCGGCCAGGCGCGGCCAGAGCCGGCCCGAACCGGGCTACCGCGCGACGTGCCGGAGCGCCGCGCCGGCTGTAACCTCTACCTGTCACAAGCGCGTAGATAGGTACGAGCGGCGCCACAGGGGAGGATCTTCATGAGCGGCAAGCTCAAGATTGTCAACGTTCCCGGGTCGGCGTCGCCGGGCGGCGTCGCCGCGGCGACCAGGACAGCCGATGCGGCGCCCGCGTCGACCGCCACCTCCGAGTCCACGGCCCTGGTCCTGACCCCGCCGGCGCCCGTCGCCCAGGTACCGGAATCGCAGGCCAAGGAGGCAGTGGTCCTGGACCCGGCCACCGAGTCCAGGCTCGACACGCTGGTCGCCGGCTATCTGGACGCCATGGCCTCGCTGGACGTTCACGACCCGGAGTTCGAGGCTCGGGCATCCGAGATCCGGAAGCTCGGCGACGACGATGCCACGGCGTCCGCCCAGATCTCGTCGCGCCTCCTCAGCCGGCCGGTCGCGTCGATGGAGCGCAGCGGCCTCTCGAGCTCGTCCAACGTCTCCAGGAGCCTGATGCAGCTCCGCCGCCAGGTCGACGACCTGGACCCGGCCCACCAGGGCGACCTCTTCTCGCGCCGCAAGCTGTTCGGGATCATCCCGTTCGGCGACAGGCTGCGCAGCTACTTCGCCCGCTACCGCTCCAGCCAGAGCCACATCGACGCCATCATCAAGGCTCTCGAGAACGGCCAGGGCGAGCTGTCGAAGGACAACGCCGACCTCGAGCAGCAGAAGGTCGCCCTGTGGACGACGATGGACCGGCTGCGCCAGTACATCTACCTCGGGCAGAAGCTCGACGCAGGCCTGGCAGCCAGGATCGCGCAGATCGAGACGAGCGATCCGGAACGGGCCAGGGTCCTCAAGGAGGACCTGCTCTTCTACGCCCGTCAGAAGGTCCAGGACCTGACCACACAGCTGGCCGTCAGCGTCCAGGGCTACCTGGCCATGGACGTCATCCGGCGCAACAACCTGGAGCTGGTCCGGGGGGTCGACCGCGCCACGACCACCACGGTCTCCGCGCTGCGGACCGCCGTCATCGTGGCTCAGGCCCTGGGGGATCAGAAGCTCGTCCTGGACCAGATCACGGCCCTGAACACCACGACCTCCAACCTTATCGAGAGCACGTCGGTGCTGCTGCGACAGCAGTCGGCGGCGGTCAACGAGCAGGCCGCCTCGGCCACGATCGACATTCAGAAGCTCCAGGCGGCGTTCGACAACATCTACGCGACGATGGACGAGATCGACGCCTTCAAGCTCAAGGCGCTCGACAACATGACCAAGACGATCTCGGACCTGACCGTTCAGATCGGCAAGTCCCAGACCTACCTGGATCGGGCCCGGTCGCGCGACCAGGCCACGGCCCAAGAAGACTCGGGGCTGTCCAGCCTGCCGAAGTAGCGGGCCGGCTTACCGCTCGCGGGCCTGGGCGACGAACGGCGGCAATCGGTCGGCGATCTCGGTGCGCGTGCGGCGGAAGGCCTCAAGCTTGGCCTCGTCGCTGCCTTCGACTTCGGCCGGATCTTCGAGATCCCAGTGAAGCATCTGGTGGCGGCCGGGGAAGACCGGGCACGTCTGGCGGGCTCGGTCGCAGACGGTGATCACGTAGTCGAAAGGCTGGCCGATGAACTCGGTCACCGACTTGCTCCGGGCACCGGACCAGTCGATGCCGATCTCGTCCAGGACGCGCGTCGTGTACGGGTTCACGCCTTTGGGCTCGATCCCTGCGGAGAAGGCAGCGAAGGCGGAACCGCCGAGATCACCGAGCATCGCTTCGGCTATCTGGCTGCGGGCCGAGTTGCCGGTGCAGACGAAGAGAACGCGGATCGGATCGGCTGACAAGGTGCTACCTCGCCTGTGGCCGGGTCAAAGTGCCATGGCGGCGACGAGAAGGATCGAGGCGGTCATCTTCACGACCGTACAGAGCTTGAAGAAGATGATCGGGGTTCGAGCGCCGGTGACGCCGGTCCACGCCGCCATCGCCACCAGCATGGCTGCGGTGATCGCGTACACGGAGGCGGTGACCTCGTTCCCGGCGCCGCCGCGGGCCGTCACCACGGCCGTAAGCAGACCCAGGAAGATGAGGGTCATCCCCTCCGCGGCCCACTCCATCATCAGCACGAGCCGGTTGTCATTGGAGATCAGCCCGTAGCCGGCCACTACCCTCCGCGTCGGCAAGATGTGCGCGACTCCCCAACCGACGACGATGAGCCCGGCCAGGTATGCGAGTGCGGCGTTCATTGGGCCTCCACGGGAGACGGCTTGACTTTAGGTGGACGGCGGCCGGTGGAGGCGGCCGCGTCGATGCCGACGCCGCCGGTCACCAGGCTCCCGAGCATGGCGGCCGGTCGGGCGGCGCCCGGCAGGATCCCCCCGGCGATCTCCCGGAACCGCGCCACCGCATCCGGACAGAGTGAGTACCAGATCGACGTTCCGTGACGTTCGCTCGTGACCCAGCCCGATTCGCGCAGAACCTTCAGGTGGTGCGAGACGGTCGGCTGGGCTACGTCGCAGCAGGCCGTGAAGTCGCAAGCGCACACGCCTCCGTCGACGCTGAGCTGCCGCAGTATAGCCAGCCGAGTCGGATCTGCCGCGGCCTGGAGGAGAAGGACGTCTGGGTCCGTCGCGCGTTTCATGAACGCATGATATCGACCGAAATAGATATTGACAAGTCTGAATATATGCCCTATGGTAGGTGCCGAAAGGAGCCACTCATGTCCATGTACTACAGCCCCGAGATCGTGAAGCTGCTGATGGCCGACCGCCTGCGTGAAGCAGAGGAGGCCGGCCAGGCTGCCCGCCGCCAGAACCGCCGGACGGCCCTTCGTCCGTCGCTGCTCGCCGGCGCGATCGGCCGCGTCTTCGCGGGCCGCGTCGGCCGCTCACCCGCCTCCTCCACCCCCACCACCTGCGCCTGCTGAGAGAACTCCGATGACCGACGAGATCCACGAGACGGTTCGCCGCCACTACGGCGAAGCCGCACTTAGCGTGCTGAACAACGAATCCTGCTGCGGCGATACCGGCGACTACGGCAGCAGCCTGTACTCGGCTCTCGAGCGCGAGGAGCTGCCCGACGCCGCGGTCATGGCCTCTCTCGGCTGCGGCAACCCGATCATGGTCGCGGATCTCCACGAAGGAGAACGCGTCCTTGACCTCGGCTCCGGCGGCGGCATCGATGTGCTGCTATCCGCCCGCCGCGTGGGCCCGACCGGCCGGGCCTTCGGCCTGGACATGACCGACGAGATGCTCGCCCTGGCCCAGCGCAACGCCGCCCAGGCCGGCGCCACGAACGTCGAGTGGCTGAAGGGCCAGATCGAAGCGATCCCACTCCCGGCCGCCTCGATCGACGTCGTCATCAGCAACTGCGTCGTGAACCTCGCCGCGGACAAGGCCGCGGTCTTCCGCGAGATCGCGCGGGTCCTGCGGCCGGGCGGCCGGATCGGCATCACGGACATCGTTGCCGACGACGCGCTGAGCGCCGAGCAGCGCGCCGACAGAGGCTCGTACACTGGCTGCATCGCCGGTGCGCTCTCGTTCTCGGAATTCCGGTCCGGGCTGGAGCAGGCCGGGCTGGCGGACGTCTCGTTGACAGTCAGCCATCGGGTCGCCGACGGCATGTACAGCGTCATCGTCAAGGCGACCAGGCCGGCCGCTGCCGTCGCCGTCGTCGGGGCCACGGCCGACGCCGCCCTCGCAACCGCGGGCGCGCCGGCTTCCGCCACACCGGCTGGAGCTTGCTGCAGGTGATATCGATCGAACGCGCGCAAACGGTCGATCGGACGGCCATCGAGGGCCTCCTGGAGGCCAACGGCCTGCCGACCGTGGGGTTCGAATTCGCGGCGGCAACAGCCGCCGTCGCTCGTGCGGAGACCGGAGCCGGCGAGATCGTGGGCTGCGCGGCGATCGAACCGTACGGCTCGGTCGGTCTCCTCAGGTCGGTGTGCGTGGCGCCGCATCTCAGGAGCGCCGGTCTGGGGCGCCGGCTCGTCGCCGAAGCCGAAGCCATCGCCACCGACCTCGGGATCGGGCAGCTCTACCTGCTGACCGAGACCGCGGGGGACTGGTTTCCGCGGCTTGGCTACGAGCTGGTGACACGCGAGGCCGCCCCGGCGCAACTCCTCGGATCGCCCGAGTTCGCGGGGGCTTGTCCGGACAGCGCCCTGCTTCTCCGCAAGATCCTCGATCGCCAGACCGCGGTCGGGTAGGCCATCGCCGTCAGCTGCGATCGGTCTCCGCGGCCGAGGCGGGACGGCCGCAGCCGCACTTGTCCATACAGGCGCGCATCTCCTCAGAGCAGCAGCCGCCGCTCATCCGCTCCATCATCCGGCGCATGAGGCGCGGCCCCACGCGCCGAAGCAGCAGCGCCGCGATCGCCGCCAGCGCGACCACGGCGACCACGCCACCGACCGCTCCCGCCACGACGGATCGCCCGGCCGAGCCTTCTTTCGACCCCATCTCCTCACCTCAACCTGCTCAGCCTGAGGGCGGACCCCGCAGGCAGCCAAACGATAACCCAGGCGGATCGTCGGAGCGACCGCCTATGGGCGTTCCGTCAGGCGGGAACGGACTTCCGCGCCGGTCGAACGATGGCAGCCCCGATCGTCAGAAGGCCGAGGAAGACGAAGAAGAGGGCGAACGCGTCGACCTTCAAGCCCTGTAGCGCCAGGAGCCCGGCGACCAGGCCGGTGGCCCCGAGCACGGCCGAGAACCAGCGAATCGGCACTCCCGCGACCACGCGGATTGCGTTGAGGACGAGCATCCCGGCGCCCACGGCGGCGACCGAGGCGTACTCCGCCGTCCCGTTCGGCAGCGCCAGCGCTGCAAACGCCAGGAAGAGCAGGCCCCAGCCGATGTCGTCGAACCTCTTCTCCAGATCCCATTTCCGATCGTCCATGTCATCTCCTAAGTCGCTGCCAGTTGTCAGGACAGTTATCGAAATATCGAACCAACGACGCAGAAAGAACGAGCCTACGACTCGACCACCCGGAGGAACCGATCGACCACCAGGAGAGCCTCCGGATCGGCCGAGCAGAAGATGTGCTGGCCTCGACGCTCGCACCGGATCAATCCGGCGTGCCGCAGCTCCTTGAGATGGTGCGAGACCGTCGAGAGGGAGAGATCGAACTCCCTGGCGATCTCCGTCACGCTGTTCCGCAGCTCCTCCGAGGAATGGCCGGCGTCATCCGAGCACGCGTTTCGGACCACCTCGAAGATGGCGAGCCGGCTCGGATCGCCGAGAGCGCGGAAGATCTTCGCGAGATCCTTGGTTTCGGTCTTGGCCGTGTCCACGTTCACCCGGTCCATATTTCGATAGTCGTGAGAGTGTCTTACTATAGGGCAAACGCGGCCGGTGTCAACGGGCAGTTGTTGCGGCCCGCACACCGCTCGCCACGAGCGCGATGACACCGCCGCCCGCACCGGCGACGATAGCCGGACATCTCCAGAGGTTTCATCGATGCCCGAACCGCAACCTGCCACATCAAGCCGCCTCCCGGCCGTCTACCTGGGTCACGGTGCGCCAACCCTCCTCGACGATTCGCTCTGGCCAGCGGAGCTGGCGGCCTGGGCGGCCGCCATGCCTCGCCCCAAATCCATCCTGGTCGTCAGCGCGCACTGGCAGTCGGCGCCACTCACCCTCGGCGCCACGGACCCGGCCCCGCTCGTCTACGACTTCTACGGCTTCCCGGAGCGGTACTATCGCGTCCGCTACGACTCACCCGGCGCGCCCGAGCTCGCCGAGAGGGTCGTGGCCTCGATGCCCGCCGGCGAGCCGGTGGCTCAGCGAAACCGCGGCCTGGACCACGGCGCCTACGTGCCGCTGCTGGTCATGTATCCCGACGCGGACATCCCGGTTCTGCAGATGTCGATGCCGGATTTGCAACCGGAGCACCTCTTCGAGCTAGGCAAGCGGCTGGCGCCGCTGCGCGACGAGGGCGTCCTGATCATGGGCAGTGGCTTCTTGACGCATGGGCTGCCCTTCGTCCACGACTACTGGGACGGACGGCCGGGCGCACCCGACTGGTCGAAGGAGTTCGACCTCTGGGCGGCCGAGAAGCTCGAGCAGGGCGATCTCGACGCCCTCTTCGACTTCCGCAACCAGGCGCCCGGGATGCCGTACGCCCACCCCACGGTCGAGCACTTGGCGCCGCTCTTCGTGACCCTGGGCGCCGCCACCGAGCCCGGCTCAGCGCCCAAGTTCACCATCGAGGGCTACTGGCTCGGGCTGGCCAAGCGCTCGTTCGAGGTTCGCTGACCCGACCGCGCGGGTGGTTGTTTCAGTCTGGAAAGATCAGCTACATTGATCTCAATGGTTCGAATTGGCTCAATCGTTCTGCGCGTGGACAATCTGCCGCGCCAGACCCAGTTCTGGGCGGCTGCTCTCGACTACGTGCCTCGCGATGAGCCGAGCAACGACTTCGCGCTGCTGTGTCCCCGGGACGGCGTCGGGCCCAACCTCTCCCTTGACGGGGTTCACTCAGAGCTCCATCTGCCGCCACGCATTCATCTTGACCTGTACACAGAGGATCAGGTCGGAGAGGTCAAGCGCTTGATCGCCCTGGGCGCCACCGAGGTGCATTGGGACAAGCGACCGCCGGACGCGGACTACGTCATCCTCGCTGACCCGGAGGGCAACCGCTTCTGCGTCGTGGACGCGAGCCAGTAGCCTATGGCCCCGTACGCCTAGTCGAGGAGCGCCGCACCCGCGCGCCGCGGCTTGACTCGCCTCCGGGCGGCCACTAGCATTCCCGCTAATTCCGACATGCTTACTCAGGATTAGCGAGAAGGGACCCGATGAGCTTTGCCCAGACCGTCTTGCTGGCTGCGTTTGCCGGCGGGACGATCTTCCTGGGGCTGCCCGTCGGCAGGCTGAGAGGGCTCTCGCGAAGCTGGCAGGCGGCGCTGACCACGGCCGCCGGCGGGGTCATCCTCTTTCTGATCTACGACGTGCTCTCGCAGGCCGTCGAGCCGGTGAAGAGCGCCCTGGCGACGGCGCGGGGCGGCGGGTCGGCCGGCCCGTTTGCCGCCTACGCCGCGACCCTGGGTTTCAGCATCGCCTTCGGGCTGCTGTCGGTCACGTACCTGACCTCCCGAATGGCCGCCCGGAAGGGCGGCGCCATCCCGTTAACGCCCCGCCAGGTCGCGCTCGGGACGGCAGTGGGGCTCGGCCTGCACAACTTCTCCGAGGGTCTGGCCATCGGCCAGTCCGCGGCGACGGGCGCCACGGCTTTCGCCCTGATCCTGGTCATCGGCTTCGCCCTGCACAACGCCACGGAGGGCTTCGCGATCGCGGCGCCGCTGGCCCAGGGCGAGGTCCCCACCTGGAGCTTCCTGGGCGCGGCCGGGGTCGTGGGCGGCGGGCCCACCTTCGCCGGCGGCGTGCTCGGCTACGCGGTCGTCTCGCCGATCCTGTCGATCCTCTTCCTGGGGCTCGCGGCGGGCGCCCTGATCTTCGTCTTCAACGAGATGATGGCCGTGTCCAGGCGGCTCTCTCTGCCGATGGTGACCGGCGTGGCGCTGACGATCGGGCTGCTGGCCGCCTTCGGCACGGACTTCATCCTGACGGCGGCAGGCGCGTAAGGCTCAGCCGGCGACAACCGGATCGATCGGGTAGTCGAACAGGATCTCCGGCCCCGTGGCCGTCAGCCGGTACACGTCTTCGAAGCGAACGCCGCCGAAGCCGGGGATCGCCAGGACCGGGTGGCCGATGGTCACCGTCATCCCCTCGAGCAGCGGGAGGCTCCTGTGGGGCGGGATGATCGTCGAAGCCGGCGGCTCCTCGAAACGCAGCCCGATGCCGTGGCCGATGCCGTAGACCTGGTGCTCGGCCAGGCCGTGACGGGCGCAGGCCTCCTTCGCCTTCGCGTCGAGCTGGGCCGTGGTGACGCCGGGGCGCATTGCCGCCCGGACGTCCGCCACGATCTCGCGGTAGGCGGCCAGCAGCTCGGCCTGACGGGCGTCCGGCTCGCCGAGGACGAACGTTCGGGCCAGGTTGGCGCAGTAGCCGTCCACCTGGGGCGTCAGGTCGATCAGGGCGAGCTCGCCGCGCTCGAGAGGCTTGGGGCTGAGGCGGCCGTGGAGCATGCAGGTCTCGATCCCGAAGTTCACGAATAACGGCGTGCTCGTCCCCTCGGCGCCGGCTCGCATCATCGCGTACGTCGCCTCGGTGGCGATCTCCTGAGCGGTTACGCCGGGCCGGAGCAGCTCTCGCGCCCGGTCCATCCCGACGCCGGCTATCCGCTGCGCCTCGGTCATCAGGCCGATCTCCTCGGCGTCCTTGACCATTCGAAGCGGGTCCATGACCGGATCCGACGAGACGACCTCCACCTCGGGGTTGACCTGGCGGAACAGGTCCACTAGGAAAGCGGGCGTGTGGAACCACATCTGCATCCCGACGCGCGGCCGGCCGGAAGCGCCCGAGGAGACACCCGCCGCCGCGCCCTCGGCGACCAGCTCGCGGATCCGGCCAACTATGTCGTTGATCTGCCCGCCGACGCTGCCGAAGACGCGCACCTTGCCGTCGGCCAGCGCCGCCCGGAGCTCGGGCTCCTCGCCGGTGAAGGCGATCAGCTCCGGGGGACCCTGGAACGGGATCAGCGCCCGAGGCTGCGTCCGATCCTCGCCGAAGAGATAGCGGTAGTCGTCGTGGTTAAGGATGACGATCGCGATAAGGCCCTGCTCGCGCATCGCCGCCTGGACGCGCGCGATGCGCTCGTATCGAACTTCCATCTGGCTGCGCACGCCCACTGCCAGGGCCAGCGCGTTGGTCTTGAGCAGGGACGACTTGAGGCCGGACACGACGGGCCCCTCCACGCTGCGAAAAGCTGCTCACTGCGGCGCCGCGCCTTCAGATCGCGGCGCTCGCTCAGCATAGCTCAGCCGAGAGGGTGCGCCTCCACGTGCCCCGCGGTGGCGGCCGCTTCGCGCATCAGAGGCCGAGCAGTTTGCGTTTGGCGGCCGTGAACTCTTCGTCCGTCAGAGCGCCTCGATCGTGCATTTCGACCAGCTCGCGCAGACCCGCCGGACCCTCACCGGACGGTCCGGATGGCGTGGCGGGCGCGCCCCTGGCCGGCCCCGCGAACAGCGCCACCAACACACACACGACGACGAATCCGAGTATCAGGGCCGGCACGATGCCCCACCACCAACCGGCGTCCATGCCGAAGTAGTCGCCGCGGTAGCCCCGCATCATCGGACCGAGGACGACGTGGCCGCCGTTGTTCCCGGCATTCACGCCGACGTTGTAGGCGACGACGCTCACCACCGCCAGCACGACCAGGCCGGCCACGATCAAGAGGAGACCCCACAGACCATTGCGCTTCATGTTCTCGCCATCTTTTCGAGTTCCAACGGGACATATTCTGCACCTGGCCGCTGAATTATCGCTGAATGTCCGACGGGCGATTCGCGACCTCGATCGACTTCGCGCCGACGAGGCGAGACCAGCGAGTCAACCCTTCGCTGCGGGGGATTCACCGACTGGGATGGGTTGGTACCATGGCGTGCGACCGCGGCACCTTTGGAGCTGCGCAGGGAAGGGACCACGGGGATGGCGGCAGACGATCGCACCGGATCTGGGGGGGCCGGCCGGGCAGGGACGATGGTCCTGGCGAGAGTGACTCGCGAGCGTCACCGCCAAACTCGGAGCCGCCGCAGCAGAGCCTGCCGCCGCAGCAGAGCGTCTCGGGGCAGCCGCCGGCCTACCCGCCGGCGGAATATCCGCCGCAACCGAGCTATCCGCAGCCGCCCGCGTTCCCGCAGCAGCCGGGCTATCCGCCGCCGCCGGGATATCCTCCGCAGCCGGGCTATCCGCCCCCGCCGGGATTCGGGCCCCCGCCGGGCTATCCGCCCCCACCGGGATTCGGGCCCCCGCCGGGCTATCCGCCCCCGCCGGGATTCGAGCCCCCGCCGGGCTATCCGCCGCAGTCCGGATTCGGGCCGCAGCCGGGGTTCGGGTCGCCGCCGGGATATCCGATGGCCGGCTGGGGCTACCCGCCACCATTCGGTTTCGCGCCGTTCGCGCCGGCCGGACCAGCCCCCGGCCTGGCCTGGGGCGGCATCGGCATCCGCTTCGGGGCGCTCTTGATCGACGCCTTCCTAATGTTGGTCGCGTTGGTGATCGGCGGCCTGCTCGCGGAAGCGGCCGGCATCCGCCACTACGCCGACGGTTCCTCCAGCTACTCGCCGGCCGCGACCGCAGTCTCCCTGATCTGGCTCCTCTTCTTCCTTGCCTACCATCCGGCGTGCTGGTGGGTCTT
>JBGQBD010000069.1:0-11941 GCA_041494645.1 Candidatus Limnocylindria bacterium | reverse complement strand
GGGTACGAGGGCCCTGAGCGAACTGGTAAACCTTGCCGCGAGCGGTCATGTATAAGTGGCCTGGTCATGACGCCCAAGGATCGCGAAACGTGGGACGGCCGCCCTCTCGGGCGGCCGTCCCACTCATCTGGCGGGGTTCGCGCTCAGCCGACCGCCGCGGCCTCCGGCTCCACGTCGAAGAGCCCCGGGACGGAGAGGTATCGCTCTCCGGTGTCATAGGTGAAGGCCAGGATGCGGGCGCCGTCTTTGATCTCGGGCAGCTTCTTGGCGACGGCCGCGAGGACCGCCCCCGAGGAGACCCCGACGAACAGCCCTTCCTCGCGGGCCGCGCGCACGGCGAAGCTGAAGGCATCCGGCGCCGAGACCTGAATGACGCCGTTCACGGCGTCGGCGTGGTAGTTGCCGGGGATGAACCCGGCGCCGATCCCCTGCAGCGGGTGCGGGCTGTGCTGGCCGCCGCTGAGCACGGGGGACAGCTCCGGCTCGACCGCGAAGACCTGCAGCTTGGGCCAGCGCGGCCGAAGGACCTCACCGACAGCCGTGACGTGTCCCCCGGTGCCGACGCCGGCAAAGACGTAGTCGAGGCCGTCGGGAAAGTCTCGGGCGATCTCTTCTGCGGTGGTCCGCTTGTGGACTTCCAGATTGGCCGGGTTGTCGAATTGCATCGGCAGCCAGGCGCTCGGGGTCTCGGCCACGATCTCGCGAGCCTTGGCGATGGCGCCCTTCATGCCGAGCTCGCGCGGGGTCAGCTCGAAAGTGGCGCCGTAAGCGGCCATCAGCTTGCGCCGCTCGACCGAGAACGACTCGGGCATGACGAGGATCAGCTTGTAGCCCTTGACTGCGGCGACGAGGGCCAGGCCCACGCCGGTGTTGCCTGAAGTCGGCTCGACGATGATGCTGCCAGGCTTGAGGACGCCGCGCTTCTCGGCGTCCTCGATCATCGACAGGGCGATGCGGTCCTTGATGGAGCCGCCCGGGTTCTGCCGTTCGAGCTTGACCCAGACCTCGACCCGCGGGTCGAACAGCTTGTTGAGGCGCAGCTCGGGTGTGTTTCCGATGAGCTCGAGGATGTTGTTGGCCTTTGCCACGGGGATCTCCTCCGGACTGGGACGCGGGCCGGCCGGTCGCTCGGACGGCGCCGGCTGGATTCGATGGCGCTAGATGACGAAGTCGGTCATTTCGAAATCGGCCCGGCCCTGCCTGACCTGGACCTCGCTGCGCTGGTAGACGATCGAATTGGGCGGCACGCTGCCCGTGATCCAGGTGTTGCCGCCGATCGTGCTGCCCTCGCCGATGATCGTGTCGCCGCCGAGGATCGTGGCGTTGGCGTAGATGACCACATCGTTCTCGATGGTCGGATGACGCTTCGTCGACGCGAGGGACTTGGCGACCGAAAGCGCGCCCAGCGTGACGCCCTGGTAGAGCTTCACGTTGTTGCCGATGACGGCCGTCTCGCCGATGACGATGCCCGTGCCGTGATCGATGACGACGGGGTGGCCCAGCGTTGCGCCGGGGTGGATGTCGATGCCAGTCCGCTCGTGAGCCCACTCGGAGAGCACGCGCGGCAGGATGGGTACGCCCAGGTTGCGGAGCCGGTGGGCGACGCGGTGGACGGCGATGGCCAGGAATCCTGGATAGGCCAGGATCACCTCGTCGACGCTCTCCGCCGCAGGGTCGCCGCGCTCGATGGCCGTAGCGTCGATCATCAGCTGGCGGTGGATCTCGGGCAGTGACAGGAAGAAGGCCGCGGCGATCGCGGCCGGGTCGTCGATCTCGCCCTCAAGGGGCCGGAGCAGCGCCCGCAGCTCCGCGGCGGAGGCGTCGAGGGCATCGCGGACTTCGCCAGCGGTGGCGTAGGTCTGCTCGGCGGCCTGAGGGAAGAGGGTGTCCAGCAGGGCCCGGACCCAGGCCGCGACGCGCGCCTTGGCCAGATGCGTGCCGCGGTCCTGAGCGAGGACGTTGTGAAGGCGTAACGCCAGCCCGTCGAGCGGGTCCGAGTCAGGCCTCGCTGCCTTGGCCGGCTTGATCGATCTGAGAGGGAGAGCCATGAGTGCCTCGAATGTGGCTGTGTGGTAGGAGTTGCACAAGCGCGGCATCGGCGGCGCCTGTTGCAGCGTAGTAGGGGCGGCGCACGTGACCACGCACGCAGGAAGGGAAGCGGCGTGTCCGTGGAGGAGACAAGAAAGCCGCGGTTCCTGACTAGGACCGCGGCCCCTGGAGCGACTCGGCGGGCTCCCGATCGGGAGCGCGAAGCAGCCGGCTACCTCCTACGGCGGGGCCGCCGGGGACAGGAGCAGGCGAGAAGTCGTGAGTTCATGGACAGATCATGCCCGGCCCGCCCGCAAGCCGTCAAGCGAGGGCCGGATAGAGGGGCCGCGGGCGCGCGAGGCGCGACGTCTCCGCCACGGGTAGCCCCGGGCCGCCGCGTGCTAACGTGAACGCGGCGCCGGCAACCGGCAGGCGCAGGGCCCCGAGCGTCAATTCGCGCATCAGCAGCCGGCTCATCGGATAGGAGAGGTTCGGATGGTCCGCGTTCCCAGCAGGCGGTCGCGAGGCCTGCCCGCCTTGCTGGCGGTCATGGCGATCACCGCATCCGCTTGCTCGAGCAGCTCGATCACGGTCGCTCCAGCAGGAAGCGCCGGTAGCAGCGGCAGCACCAGTGTCACGAACTCGGCCGTCCCCACCGACCAGGGCGGCACGAACGCCGGCGTCGTCCTGAGCCGCGCGGTCCCCGGCCTCTCCGACCTCACGAGCTACAAGTTCAGCATGACCCTCGCCGGCGACCCGGCCACATCTGTGCTGACGATGCTGGACGAAACCTCTTCCACGGGCAGTGCCCCCGTCACGTACGGCGGCACGATCATCGTGAAGCCGGACAAGGCCGCGGACCTCGAGGTGGGAGGGCTTCATCTCATCGAGCTTGGCGGCTACGACTACATGGATATGGGCAACACCGGCGCCTTCCAGCAAACCACGGTCCAGAGCCCGAGCCTGGTCGACGCCCTCTCGCCGGCCCAGATGTTCTCGTCCATGGTCAGTGACTCGACTGCGAGCGGCTACAACAGGGTTGGGTCCGAGACCAAGAACGGCATCGCGGCCGATCACTACCAGGCCAGTGCCACGGCGTTGGCGGAGTACGGTTCGATAGCCGGGATCTCGAACGTGACCTGGACGGCCGACATCTGGGTCGCCACGGATGGCGGCTACGCGGTCGGCATAGCGATCGTCGCCAAAGCCGCGGACAACAGCGTCGCCTACGAGATCGTGTTCGATATCAGCAAAGTCAACGATCCCGGCAATAAGGTGACCGCCCCGACAAACATCGTGGGCGCGTAGACGGCCTCTCCGCCGCCGCCGGCAATGCTGAGCAGCGCCAAATGCTGCCTGGCGAAACGAATCTGCCACCGAATGGCCGCGATCTACGCGGTCTCGTAGAGTCAAACCGTCGGCCAGGGCGCACTTCCGGTCTGGCCATCGTACTTTGGAGTGGAGGATCGTTGATGGTTTCGATTGGCCTGAAGCGCGGTCTGGTTGCGCTCGGCTTCGCGCTCGCCATGATTGTCGCGGCGTGCGGCAGTTCAGCGTCTACATCCAACCCGTCCGGCCTGCCGGGCAACGGCGGCGGCGGGAACGGCGGCGGCAGCTCACTGACCGCCGGCCTGGAATCCAACCTGGATCAGCTGACGAGCTATCAGTTCAGCTGGACGGTCTTCGGTGCCTCGTCCGGGGTCCAGGGTTCGCCGGGCTCCAGCGGTTCGTACGCCACCGCCGGCACCGTGGTCAACAAGCCCACCAAAGCCATAGCCGTCAACAGCTTCGGCATCCAGTACATCCAGGTCGGGACCCAGGAGTGGATGTCCCTCGACGGCAACACCTGGAACACCACCGACGGGTCCACCGACCTGACGTCCATGCTGCCGATGAAGTACTACACGACCTGGTTCGACACGAACTCGACCGGCTTCAAGGTGGCCGGCAACGAGACGAAGAACGGCGTCCCGTGCGTTCACTACAAGGGCGACTCGTCGCTCTCGGGCCTGTACCAGGGCATCGCCGGGGTCTCGGCCACCTTCCAGGCCGACCTGTGGGTGGCCACGAACGGCAACTATCCAGTCAGCGGCGTCTACGGGTTCTCGGGCTCGGCCAACGGGCAAGCCGGCAGCTTCGGCTACACGTTCGACATCACCAAGATCAACGACCCGTCCAATCAGATCGCACCGCCCACGAACGTGGTCGCCATCCCGACTTGATCGACCGCGTCACCATCGAGCGAAGAACCCCGGCCAAACGGCCGGGGTTCTGATTCCCTCGGGAACGGGCGGACACGGTTCGCGTACTGAGGGGGTGGTGGTCCTCGCCCCACAGTCGGCGAACCGGCCAGTGGGAACGGCCCGTGCTCGCTGGCGAGGCCGGAGAAACTCGGTCGGGCAGCCGAGTTGGGGCCCGACGGAATCTAGACGTGGGTCCAGGTTCGGCTCGCCGTCCGTCGTGTGGCCCTTCAATCTGCGATTGACATTGAAGCCTTAGTGGCTGAAGCTTGCCGTAAGGCTTCAATCTCGACTTGCGAATGAAGGGATGAGAGTGCCGCGGCTCGTCGAACGGCGATGGGAAGGAAACGCCGGCGCACCGGGTGGACGAAGAGCGCGAGCGTCGTTCGCCTACCACGCGTTCGTTCCGGACGAGATCTTCGCCCTGGCGCCGACTGTGCCATTCCAGACCGCCGGCGCGGCGACCGACGCCGAGCGGGCGATCCGCGAGCTCAACGCGCGGGCGAGCGCAGGCGGTCTCGAGGCGATCGGGCCGCTATTGCTCCGTTCCGAGGCGGTCGCCTCTTCCCGCATCGAGGGTTACCAGGTCAGCACGCTCAACCTGGCCGGGGCACTCATCGATCCACGCGCGGCCCGCGGAAGTGCGCGCACGGTCGCGGCCAACGTCAGCGCGATGGAAGAGGCCATCGCTCGCGCCGACGATCCGTCGCCGATCCGCGTCGGGGACATCGAAGCGATCCACCGGACGCTGATGACGCAAGAGCCACGTGCGACGCCAGGTCGGCTTCGCGAGGTGCAGAACTGGCTTGGCGGCCGCCTTGATAGTCCCCTCGACGCCGACTTCGTGCCTCCCCCGGAGGACCAACTGGTCCGCCTCCTCGAGGATCTCGCCGCGTTCCTAGAGCGCGACGACCTCCCGCCAGTCGCTCAAGCAGCGATCGCGCACGCTCAGTTCGAGACCATCCATCCATTCATCGACGGCAACGGCCGTGTAGGTCGATGCCTCATCCACGTTGTCTTGCGGCGCACCGGTGTCGCGCCGCGTTTCGTGCCGCCGGTTTCGATCGTCATGGCGGCGCGCCCGACCTCCTACGTGGCCGGCCTCATCGACTTCCGTGAGGGGCGGGTCGCCGAGTGGGTCGAGTCCTTCGCGAACGCGTGTCGTGAGGCGGCGGTCCAAGCCGCGGCTCTCGCCGACGAGGTGGCTGCCCTCCAGCGGAAATGGATGCAACGGGCTGGTCGACCCCGCGCCGGTTCTGCGGCAGCCAAGCTCATCGCCCTTCTCCCGGCACAGCCGATCGTGTCTGCCCCGACGATCCGCGCCGCGATCGGGACGAGTCAACAGCAGACCCTTCAAGGGCTCAAAGCCCTCGAGGAGGCCGGTGTGCTCCGGCAGATAAGCGAAGGGAGCTACGACCGTCAGTTTGCAGCACCCGAGCTTTTCGACCTGGTTACCGCCTACGAGGAACGTGTCGCCGGACGACCGCACGGGTCCTGACATCCGCCGCAAGGCATCGCAATCGGATGGGATGAAGCCCTTCGCGCTCGGGTTGTTGTCGAGGCCACCCAACACTGATCGTATGGACCCACCAGCAGCAGCCGGCCGAACCAGAGGGCCGAACGGGTTGGCGGAGCGCGCCCGACAGTCGGCGAACCGCCTGGTCGGAATAGTCCGGTGCTCGTTGGCGATGCCGCATGGGCCTCGGGCGCAGCCCGGAGCGGCTTCCGGCCGACTGGTCGTTAGGCGCCGGTCATACGGCCAAGCGCAAGATTGAACGATGCGCCCGTCCGAATCGTTGTTCGATATGCAATGGTGGATCAGGACCAGAGGTGGACATTGTTGGCCGAGGCCGCGGTCACGGTGCTGAGCGACGACGAAATCGTCGAGTTGCTCATTTCCCGGACGCCCGAAGCGCATCGGCTGGCCACGTGGATCCTGCGCGATCCCGTCGCGGCCGAGGATGCCGTCCAGGAAGCGGCCCTGGCTGCCTGGAATGGACGCAAGAAGCTTCGCCATGCCGACAACCCGGGGGGCTGGTTCACCACGATTGTCGTGAACATCTGCCGCGACGAGCTTCGGCGGCGGAACCGACGGCCGACGCTGCCGGCCCCGGTCGACTCCACGGTCGGCGAGCCACCTGATCGGCTGGCAATCCGAGAGGAGATCGGACGTGCAATCGCTCGGCTCACCGCGGACGAGCAGCTCGTCATCGGTCTCCGCTTCGGTCGCGACCTGACCGTGCCCCAGATTGCCGCCCAGACCGGGCTTGCGGAGGGCACGGTCAAGTCGAGGCTGCACCACTCGCTCGAATACCTGCGCTCGGCGCTGGCGGCCGAGCGTCGCGTCGAGGAACCCGAACCATGAACGATGGCGACCTCCACGATGGCCTGCACGACTACTACGAGTCGATCACACCGGCCGATTCGGTCCGCGCTACCGCACTCGTGGATCGGGCCATCCGGGCGAAGCGGGAGCGGAGCGACAAGTTCCGCCAGTGGCGTCCGGTCTTCGCCATCGCGGCAGCTGTCGCGATCGTGGCAGCCTTCGTAGCGGTGCCCCTCGTCTTCCGTCCCGCAGTCCTGCCGAACGCGAGCTCATCGCCGGCGGCCACCCCGTCGCCATCTTTGACCCCGGCCAGCGCGTCGCCATCTCGAGTCGGCGATTGGAAGCTGCTTGATGCCTCTGTCACGGCCTACGTTGGCGCGTCCTGGTCGCCGGATGGGAAGTGGCTCGCGGTCTGGGACGAATACTCAGGTCCGGTGGTGCAAGACATGCGCCTTCTGGACGGCGCGGGAAACGTGGTGCGTTCCCTTGACGGTGACCGCTTCGTCTGGCTCGACGCAACTCAATTCGTCCTCTCGCGGGGTGCCTCGAGCTTCCTCGGATCCGTGGACTCGACCGTCCTGACGCCGCTGGCGGCAACCTTTCCGGCTGACCCGCTGTCCAACAACCGCGGCGCCGTCGCCCTCACAACCGTCCAGCCGCTGGACCCGGCAAAGACAAGCTTCGTCGTCTGGACGCAGGCCGGCACCAGCCGCGCAGTGATCGGCCAGCCGGAGGCGTGGTCACCGGACGGAACCAGGCTCGCGGTGTGGCATTCCACGACACCGGCAGGACCCCGTGGCATTGGGTCTCAAGACACCGGTTGGGTGGAGGTTCTCAGCTGGCCCGAGCTCAGATCGGTGGCGTCGCTCAAGGACGACCTGCTCGTCCCGCCGCATATCTCATTCGACCCATCGAGCCGTTACGTTCTGCTGCCGAGGATCGGCTTTTCGGGCTTCTTGATCCTCGATCTCGCTAATGGTCGGACGGTCGGGCCGTCTGGGATCACCGGTCCTGCGGCGTGGGACAGCGCCGGCGACGTACTGGTCGCGGCCACCGACGGCTCGGTGACCACGTATCCGATCTCCGGCGGGCCAGCCGCCACCAAGGCCGGGGTCGGCGACAACGTGGTGTCCTCGGCCGACGGATCGACCATCGCGTTCTACTTCTCGCAGGACTACTCGTCCAACCCTCGGCCGATCACTCTGATCCGGAACGGCGTGTCCCGCGCGATCTCGGTGCCAGGCGGGCTTGAGTCCGACCCGGTCATTGCCCCGGATGGATCGGGCGTCGTGATCGTCTGCCTCGTCCATCACCTGCTCCCCAGTGAAGAAACGGAGGCCCTGCTGCTCGTCGGCTGACGGACGCCGTACGCACAGGAAACTGGCTGATCCAGCCTCTCGTCATCGGCGACGGCGGTAGCACCAGGCGGCCGAGACGAGATTTGGTGGAGATGAGGGGACTCGAACCCCTGACCCCCGCGATGCGAACGCGGTGCTCTCCCAGCTGAGCTACATCCCCACGCGAGCGAGCCGCAGTCTAGCACAGGCCCCGCCGCACGAGCCCCCGGAAGTAAGTCCGGATCGGCGGCGTGGCCGAGACGGACGGTGCGCCGTCTCCACCGGCCCACGCCCGAGCTGAGTGATTGCGGAGCGGCCGTGGAAAGGCGGCTCGCGGCGGTCGTCCGGCGGTCGTGCGAGGGTCGCAGGGGATTGACTATTAGAACGTATGTTCTAGTATTGATATCCCATGACGACCACTCCTCCCAACGTCGAGGTCGCTCTGGCGTCCCTCCGGGAACGCTGGGGAAGCGCAGCTCCGCGCTGGGGCGGAGAGGTCGTAGGAGCACTGGCGATCGCTCCGGACCGGCGTCCGGATGGCGAACCGGCGGGCTCGACAGCCCGGGCGTCATCGATGCTTGGCGCGCCCTCCAGGCGTCCGGTCGAACCGTTCGATGAGAGGGCGATCCCAACCGGTTTCGGTGCGCTGGACGCGATCCTGGGGCTGGGCGGCCTGCCGCGTGCGGCGGCCACTACCCTTCACGGCGACGGGACCAGCGGCAAGACGACACTGGCGCTGCGGGCCGTGGCTCAGGCTCAAGCCGCTGGTGGACTGGTCGCGTACCTGGACCTGGCCAAGAGTCTCGATCCGGTGGAGGCGGTCGCTCGGGGCGTGCAGCTCGAGTGGCTGGTCGTCCTCGCGCCGGACTCGCTCGGCGAAGCGATGGCCATGGCGGCCATGCTCCTTCAGGACCGAACGGTGGACCTGCTGCTGCTGGACCTGCCGCACCGGCCCCTGGGTGGAGCCGGGCTTTCCGCAGCGAGCCTGGCCGAAAGGTTCGGCCGGCTGACGGCGCTCGCTCGTCGAGCCGGCGTACAGCTGCTGGTCCTCGAACCGCCGGGCCTTCCCTCTGCCCTGGCGGGCGTGCTGGCCCAGGTTGCGGCTCTGCGGCTGGAGCTGAGCCGTCGGGCGTGGATCCGGCTGGGACGTGACGTGGTGGGACAGCGGACGGAGGTGCGTGTCTCGAGAGACCGGTTTGGGCCTCCGGGTCGAGCGGCGGAGCTTCGGATCCTGTACGCGGACGGCGGCTTGCGGGATGCCTGCCTGGCCAGAGACGAGCTGCTGTGGGAGGCCGCGGATGGCGTCCGCCGCCCGGCCGAGCCGGTCGAGGCGGCGCGCCGGCTCCTCGCCGGAGTCGCTCCCCCCGGAGTCGCCGGGCCGGCCGCTCCACCGCGAACTGGCCGGCCACCGCTGGCCCTTCCTCCTCATCGGCTATTCCCGGTTCCCGTCGATGCGACTCCTCCATCTCCAGTGGCCCCATCTCCTTCTCCGTCTGGCCCGCAGCCGGTCCTCCACGCCCTTCGCGGCGGTGCCTCTTGTCCTGGGCGGGAAACCCTGGACGAACGGCCCGGTCATGGACGCGAGCCGGTCGGCCCTGGAACTGGGCGTCCAGCCCGGAATGCCGCTGGGAGCGGCCCATAGGCTCGCTCCGGAGGCCTTGTTTCTCGATCCGGATCAGGCCGCCGATAGGCTCTCGCTGGAGGCGGCGCTCGATCGGCTGGCCGGCTTCAGCCCCGGCGTGGCGGCCGAGACGGATGGGACGCGGCCGGGATTCGGTCGGATCGAGGTGCAGCTGGACGGCCTGGAACGGCTGTGGGGTCCGGAGCCGCTGATCGTTCGCCGAATCGGAGAGGCACTGGCGGAGACGCTGCCCGGGCCGCCGCTGGCGGGGATCGGCGGGACGAGGTTCGCGGCTGCCGTGGCGGCCGCGCGGGCCGGCCCGGGGGCCGTGGCACCGGCCGTGACACCGGCCGTGGCGCAGGCCGTGGCGGGGGGCGAGGTTCCGCTCATCGTCGTCGAGCCGGGCACGGACGCGGAATTCCTGGCGCCGCTCCCCGCCGTCATGTTGAGTCGCGATCCGGAGGTTCGGGCCCGCCTCGAGCGGTTCGGGCTGCGCGTCATCGGTCAGGTCGCCGAGTTGCCTCGCTCCGCGATGGTGGCCCGGTTCGGGCCCGAAGGGGAGCTGGTTCACGCGCGTGCCCGAGGCGAGGAGACGGACCCGTTTCGGCCCCGGCGGGCCCCGGAGCGAATGGCCCTGGCGCTGCCCATGGACCCGCCCGTGGAAGACGTCGAGGGGCTTCGTTTCGTCCTTCACCGGCTGGCGGCGGCGTTCGGCGATCAACTCGAGGCTCGCGGCGCCGCGGCCGCTCGCGCCAGACTGACTCTCGAGCTGGATCGCTCGTTCTCGGCCGGGGATCCGCCGCCCTCGCTGACGGTCGACCAGCACCTCCCCGAGCCCACGTCCGAGGGCCTGGCGATCGAGCGGCTGCTCATCGCTCGCCTGGAGACGGCCCCGCCGCCGGCGCCCGTCTCGCGCGTGGAACTGGAGCTTGGCGACGTGGCCCCGGCCGCGGGCTGCCAGCTCGCGCTCTTCACGCCGCAGACGGGTCGAACGAGCCGGCTCGGCTGGCAGCTGGCCAGGCTCGGGCTGCGCTTCGGCGAGGGGCGAATCGGCTGGATGGAGCTGGAGGATCCGGAGGCTCCGCTCGCCGAGGCCCGTTGGACATGGCGGCGGCAGTCGGACGGCATGGATCGGGCCGTGACCGGTCGTCGCAGGCGGTCTCCGTGACGCGGCTGCTGCGCGAACACCCCGCCATCGAGGTCGAGCTCGGTCTCGCCGAGGAGCCGGTCGCGTTCCGCTGGAACGGGCGGCGCGAGCGAGTCGAGGTCTGCAATCGCTGGCGCATCGAGGAGAGCTGGTGGAGCCGGCCGATCGCTCGCGACTACTTCAAGGTCGCCGGTTCCAGCTGGCTTGCTCTCCTCTACCTGGACCGGGTCGACGGGACGTGGCATCTCGAGCGCGTGTACGACTGAAAGGCGATCCCGCGCCCTGGCGATGGACGGCCCTGACGCCACTAGAACACCTGTTCTATAATCGTCGTTCACGCTGCGACAGGACGCGGATCCCGCCTCGTGCCCGCCTACGCCGAGCTCCATTGCCACACCCACTTCTCTTTTCTCGACGGTGCCTCTCCGCCGGAAGAGCTGGTCGACCGTGCCGTTGAGCTGGGACTGAGCGGTCTGGCGGTCACGGACCACGGCGGCCTCTACGGCGTGGTCCGGTTTGCGACCGCTGCCCAGGAGGCCGGGCTGCGGCCGATCGTGGGTCTCGAGATCGAGCTGATGGGCGCGGCGGGTCCCGATCCGGCGGACCACGGGACTGGGAGCGGCCACTTCCCGGAGATCGCGCCACTCCCCGATGACGCGCGGCGCGGAGAGGGTCTGCCGGCCCGGCCGCGCCCAGACCGCGCCCGTCTGCCCGGCTATCGCGACGCAGTGAAGGAGGATCTGCGAGGCGTCGGCGAAGCGCAACGCGGCCCTCACCTCGTCCTGCTGGCCCGCAACGCGGCCGGCTATCGCAGCCTGTGCCGGCTGGTGAGCCGGGCGAATCTCGCCGGGACGAAGTCGATGCCGCGTTTCAGTCACGAGCTCCTGGCCGGGCACACGGAAGGCCTGGTGGCGCTCTCCGGATGCCGCGAGGGCGAGATCGCCAGACGCTTGCGGGCGGGGGATCGGGAAGGGGCGCGGATCGCCGCCGAACGGTATGCCGGGCTTTTCGCCGCAGGAGCGACGCGGGTCGGGGGCAGGTCGGCTCGAGGTGTCGCGCCACTCCCCGGTGACGCGTGGCGCGGCCAGAGCCCTGCCACGGCCGGCTTCCTCCTGGAGCTGCAGCACCACCTGCTTCCCGACGATGACTGGCTCGTGGCCGAGACCGTTCTTCTGGCCGAAGACCTCGACCTGCCGGTCGTGGTCACGAACGACGTTCACTACGCCTACCCGGAGGGCCGGG
>JBGQBD010000068.1:0-11946 GCA_041494645.1 Candidatus Limnocylindria bacterium | reverse complement strand
GGCCAGCGCGACGGCCGAGGCCATGAGGGAGAAGGCGAGGACGGCGCCCAGGCGGCGGGTCGCCGCAAAGTCGACACTCCAGGCGAAGTCGACACTCCAGGCGAGGTCGACACTCCAGGCGCGGAGCTTCATCGGCGCACAGCGCGGGAGTCAAGGGCGGCGGCGTCACGCGCTGCTAACGGCCCACTGCGGGCTGACCAGTCTGTCGGCACCATGAGAATCCGTCCTCCGGGGATTCCGTGGTGCGGTGCCTGGCAGCCGGGCGGTCTTTGGGAGGGGCCCCGGAAGATCCCTGGCTTTGCGTCCCCGCGTCTCGACGGGTTTGCCGAGTTTACAGACCGTACCTGCGACAGCGGACTTAGCTGTCGCGTTGTGATCGGGACCCTACGGGGGGTGGATCGTCAGGTCAATAGCTCTTCCGTACCCTTCGGTGCGCGGGGGCAACAGCCCCCTCGGCGGGGGACCCGTGGAGGCCGAGATCTTCTACCCGCCGACGACCACGGACCCGGGCGATCTCGGTGGCCGGCGCCGGGACGAGCCGGGGCGAGATCGGCGGCCGCAGCACGGACGTGGGACCGATCGCCAGGCTCGGGGCGTTCGCGAGCAGCTCCTCGAACTGATCGGCCTCCAGAGGTCGAGAGAAGTAGAAGCCCTGGACCTGGTGGCAGCCGAGTTCGCGCAGCCGCTCGAGCTGCGAGGGCCGCTCGACCCCCTCGGCGATGATGTCGAGGTGGAGCGCCCGGCCCATCGCTACGATCGCCTCAGCGAGCGCCCAGGCCTCCGGATCCACTCCCTCCACCTCGATGAACTGTCTGGCGATCTTGAGCTCCGTGACCGGAAGGCGCTGGAGATGGCTCAGTGAAGAGTAGCCGGTGCCGAAGTCGTCGATCGCGATGCCGAGTCCGGCGGCCCGCACCTGCCGCAGCTTCTCGAGCGAGGCGTCGACGTCGGCGAGCAGCGTGCTCTCCGTCATCTCGAGCACGACGCACGCCGGGTCGACGCCGGAGGCCGTGACGACCCCCACGACGTCGTCCACGAAGGACGGCTGCGCGAGCTGGCGACCCGCGACGTTGACGTTGACGGTCAGACGCCGCGCATTCGGGTACAGGTCCTGCCAGGCCCGGAGCTGCTGACACGCTCGAGCCAGGACCCAGCGACCCAGATGGAGGATCAGGTCGGATTGCTCGGCCGTGCGTATGAAGTCGCTCGGAAGCACGAGCCCATGGACCGGATGGTTCCACCGGACGAGCGCCTCGGCGCCCCTGATCCGGCCACTCGTGATATCGACCACCGGCTGGTAGTAGAGGACCAATTCCTGGGCTGCGATCGCGCGCTGGAGCGACGCCGTGATCTCGTGTTGCGTGTTCACGGCCATCGCCATGCTCGGCTCGAAGTAGGCGACCCGGCCCTTGCCGGCGGCCTTCGCCGCGTACATCGCAACGTCGGCGTTGCGCAGCAGCTCGTCGCCGGTGCCCGTACCCGGGCGACCGGTGGCCACGCCGATGCTGGCCTTAGCCACCACGGCCTCGCCTTCGATGAGGAAGGGGTCGTCGAAAGAGGCCACCAGCCGGTCCGCGACGTGCTTCGCCCCGGTCAGATCGGGCGCGTCCGAAACGAGGATGGCGAACTCGTCGCCACCGAGCCTGGCGGCAACGTCGGTCCCGCGGAGACACGATCGTATCCGGCCACCGACCGCGTTGAGCAGCGCGTCACCGGCCGCATGGCCCATCGAGTCGTTGACGATCTTGAAGTCGTCGAGGTCGAGGAAGAGCACGACCGGGACACGCCCGTCCGGATCGGACTCTGCGAGGCGTTGGGTCACGGATTCGGCGAACAGGGAGCGGTTCGGCAGTCCCGTCAGCACGTCGTGGTAGGCCTGGTGGTGCAGCTCCTCCTGGAGCTTGGTCAGCTGATCGAGCGACTGCTCGAGCTGGCCGTTCTCGAGCGCGACCGCGGTGTGGTTGGCGACCGCCTCGAGAAGACGGAGGTCGTCACTGCTGAAGGCGAAGACGTCGCTCAGGCGGTCCGCCACCACGATCGTGCCGATCACCCGGGCTTCGCCCGCGAGCGGCGCCACGATCGCATTGCGGAACCGCTGGCTACCGGAACCGCCGGCGCCGCGGCCGGTGGGGGTAGCAAACAGGGCTCGCCGCTCGGACATGCTGCGCAATAGCACCGGGTCGTCGATGGCAGGCCCGATCGGAAACATGAGCATGCGCTCGTCTCCCGGGCCGACGACCGTTCGCAGGACATCCCCGCCCTCGGCCGAGGGCAGGAGCAAGACCTCCGCGATCTCCGCCCTGAACATCTTGCGCGTATGGTCGAGGAGCTCGACGAGGGCGCGATCGAGGGCCGGACCCCGCTGCAGGATGCGGGTCGACTCGTAGAGCATCTCCATGCTCTCGTGTTGATGCTGCTCCCCGATATAAGCCCGGTAGGCCACGAACGCCATGAAGATCGGGACCGCGAAAAGCAGGCCGGCCGGCGGATTAGCTATGAGAACCGTGATCATGAGCAGAGCGAGGCTCGTGTTGGTCACCGCCACGACCGAGCCGGTCGCGAGCATGCGGGGCACCCGCCGGTCGAGACGCCCTTCGGTGAGAGAGATCGCGGCCGCTATCGCGAGGACCCCGATCACGTTCTCGCTGAAGGTCGCCCCGAACGCGGTCAGCCACTGGATGGCCCCAAAGGTCCCGCCGACGGAGTCGAACGCGTGGATGATCCAGAGGGCCACGACCGAGGAGAGGAAGAACTGAGAGAGGTTGAACGCGAGCTTGGTGGGACGCTGACGGCGCACGGCGACGAGCGCCAGGCCCGCCCCGATCATCCGGGCGGTGAGGAAGGCCGTTGGGGAGAGGAAGAACAAGCCGAACACGAGGGGGACCTCGGCCATCGAAATCGACTGCGCACTGCGGCCGATGTGCAGATGGATGACGACGGATTCGGTCAGGAAGAAGGCGCCGGCCACGAGCCACCACGGCATTGGGACCGGGGCGGGGAACGGAACGTCGTCGTGATGCAGAGCGAGTGCAACAGCGAGAGCGAGGAAGTAGAGGGCCACGGTGAGGCCGACGACGCGCGCCGTGCCCGAGTGCGGGGCCGCGACCCGGGCGAACAGTCCCTCTAGGGGCCTTCCGCGGCGCTGGTGGACGTCCATCTTCCTGTTGATGCTCCCGATTCTCCTCGCACGAGCGACACTACCACGGTGAAACGTCCGCTGGGGCCGCGAGGCACCAGCCGGTCAGACCCTAGGGTTGCCCACCCTTGGAGCGCCATGACCCGAATGGGGCTCCGCAGATAGTACTCGCCCGGTAGCGTGCCCCGCATCGACGGCCGCCGGAGCACGGCTTCGGTACGCCGGGCTTATGCGGCGTTCCTCGTCGAAAGGGGCCGGCGAGCGGCCCGGTTGACTGTCTAGATCGCACCCCTCAGAAACCGAGCTTCGGATGCCGGCCTGTCGGCACGCTCGACGACGGCCGATCTCCCGAGCCGCTCGCCCTCGAAGCCGGGGTTGCCGGGGCCCAGGAGACTCTCCCACCCGTCGGCCGCCAATCGCGCCAGGACGTCGGCAGCAGCGCGGAGCGTCCCGCGTGCCACGTCCGCGGCGTCGCCGTGAAGCCCCCCGTCCCCGAGAGTGGAGCGGATCGCGGCCGCCGCGGCCGCCGCGATCCGCAGGTTTTCGGCTGCCGGGGCCACCGCGCCGACGTCGCCCTGCGCGACCACCAGCGACGCCGCGGCCCCGGACAGGGCCGACACGAGCGTCGCCGTCGCGCCGGGATTCGCAAGCCCGGCCGCAGGCATCCCGAGCATCAGCCGATGCCCACCGAAGACGGCGCGCCGCAACCAGGCCTGGAGCAGGATGGAGCGAGGGTCCCCGTCCGCGCCGATCCAGTCGGGCACGGCGCCAAGAAGCAGTCTCTCGAGCGGGAGGCCGTCGGCGAGGGCCAGCTCAACGCCCAGCGCCTGGAGCGCCAGCGCCCGACCGGAGTGAGTGGCTGCGCCCGAAGGGATGCCGCTGGCCACGTCGGAACCCAGGGCCAGCGGCCCGGGGCCGATCACCACTCGCGAACCGGCGCGAGCCTGCAGGCGGTGAGCGAAGGCATGGTCCGCCAGGGCTCGGTCGGGATCGACGTTGTCCTCGACGATCTCGCGGATGGGATCGGCCTCCACGTAGTCGATGCGCTCGAATGCGGCCACGACGGCCTGTTCGGGTGCGGCGAAGGCAGACGTCACGGTCATCAGGCTGGCGTAGCAGCCGCGTTCGGCAGCCGCGTCGTCTGCGGCTTCCCGCAACGAGGCTAGCCCGCGCTGGCTGCCTGCAGGAACGGGGTCGACGGCAGGTTGGGCCGGCTGCCCCGGGCGGCGCCGATGGCCAAGGCCGCGGTGGCGGTCGCGGCCCGGCGCCTCGAACACGAGCCTGCCGGGCGTCTCCAGGCCGGCCCGCCGACGCGCCTCGGCGAACTCCCAGCTGGCAGGAACGCGGACCTGCACGACGGCCGCACCGCCGCCGACACTGGCCCGCACCTCGGCCGCCGCCGCCGCCGCCTCGGTCGCGCGCAAGGCCACGCCGAGCCCGGGCTCCGGGGGCAGGCCGAGCACATCCCTCATCTCGTGCGTGGCGGTGCGATTGGCATCGAAACGGGCCAGCGCGGCATCCAGCAGCTCGGACGCTCGCTGCTCGGCCACGGCCAGCCGGTCCGGTCTCTCCAGGAGCTCACCCTCCAGGGCCAGATCTATGGCTCCGGATGCGGCGTCGAGGGCGAGCTCGCGCGGCGGCAGGTCGTACTCGAGGAGTGCTGCCACGAAGGGCAGCAGCACGCCTCGGGCGAGTCGATCGGGGTCGGAGCCGCAGTAGCGCTCGGCGAGCGAGGCGGCGAGAGGGCTCCCACTTTCGTCGAGCCCATCGACTCCGAGCATCCGCAGGACGGCGCGCTCCTGAGCGATGGTCGCGCAGCGCCCGGCAACCCTCGACAGTTGCCCCGCCAGATCCGCCGCACGACGGCGGACCAGCTCCGCCTCGGCCGAGAGTGTGTCGCCGCTCACCCTCACCTCCCAGTTGGGATCGCGCCGCCTGTCGGTTCTTCGAGATGCGCCGCGAACACCTTGCCTAGCGAACCCGCTGTAGCGACGGGCACGTCGTCGCGCTCGACTGCAAAGTGCGCTTCCTCCCTACCTGAGCTGCACGAAGGCAGGGTAGACCGTCGTGTCGTAGGCCAGCAGCATGTTCTCGGTACTGTCCGTGGTCGGGGCCTCGATCTTGATCTCGAGCTGGTGGCCGGGATTGAGCGCGGGCGTGCCCGTGATCGGAATCGTCATCGGCGTGTGGATCCACGTCCGCTTCGAGTATTGGCGCGCCGGGAGAGTCCAATTCGTGATCTCGGTCCAGGTTCCGAGGGCCGGGTTGTAGTCGCGGAGATAGACGATGAGCGCACCTGTGCGGTTGTTCGCGTTCGTGTCTGTGGCCGACCAGATGTCGACCGTCACGGAAGTACGGAGGGTTAGCGGCGCCGCAAGCACCGGGGTCCGCCAGTTCACGTAGTAGCAGGGTCGCGCCTCACCGGCGCTCGGGACGGTCAAGGTGAGGCCGCGACCGGCCTGGTTCGCACAGTCCGTGTCGTAGTTGTAGAGCGTGGCCGTCGTAGACGCAGTCGCGGTGGCCGTGAGGTTCACCCGCGCGGTCGTGTTGCCGGTCGGCGGGGTCGGGTTGTTGTGCAGGTAGTAGATCCAGTAGCCCGCCGTGAACGAGTTGCCGCCGTTCACGTTCGTGGACGTGGAGCGCGCCAGGCTCGTATGAGGGCCGGACGCCAGCAGGCAGGCCAGCGAGAGGGCCAGGAGCAGGACGGCCTGGCGGCGCGCGCGGTCCATCGTCACCCTGTCCACTCGCTGGGCCGCGACGGGAAGTCGTTGTTCCGTGCCAGCAAGGCCATCAGGCCGGGCATCTCGTACGGGACCGGCTCAACGCACTCGTCCTCGCCATCCTCTTCGAACTCCTGCAGCAGCCAGATCGCCAGCAGCATGGTGATCGCCAGACTGAAGATGGACAGGACGCCTATGGGAAGCGTCAGCACGTAAAGAAGGTAGCCGGCGATGGGCAGTGAGAAGTCGACCCGGCCAACGATCGCCGACGCCGGCGACAGCACGGGGTCCGGGTCCTGGTTCGCATCGCCCTTGGTCTCGATGTAGATGCCCGCGGGCAGCTGGACGATGCGGGTGATGCGGTGCGTGTCGAGGACGCCGTCGGTAGCCTTGATGGTGACGATATCACCAACCCGAAGATCCCCGGGCGCAACGTGGCGGACAGCAACGAGCCCCCCGATTGGGATCGTCGGTGACATCGAGCCGCCCCGGATCACAAAGAGATCGTGACCGAGACCGGGCCCCAGGTTCGCGGCCAGGGCGATGGCCAGGATCGTTATGACGAGCAGGATGAGCGCCAGGTCGAGCAGCCGGCGGATCGTCCTCACTGCTCTGCGCAAGCCGGTTGTCCTTCCTGTAGAGCCGAACTGCCGGCCGTAGTCCGCAGAGACGGGCTGCGGCCGGCGTCGGTGCAGCCGTCAGCCTATGGGTTGTTGGCCGTCTGCTCGGCGTCGAACGTGAACGTGTAGGTCGAAGTGGCGCCCTGGTAGGCATTTACCGTCGCGAGCGGCAGGCTGGCCTTGAAGCAGAGCGTCTCGCTGGTGCCGCTGTTCAGCGTGCGATCGCCGGCCTGGGGACCCTGGGTCGGGTCGCCGACCATGTTGACCCCGGCCGTCGGAACCACGGCGCTGAACAGCACGTTGCCGTTGAACAGCGTGCAGCTGTTGCCGGCATTGCCGTCGGGCTGCCGGACGATGATGAGGAGCTGGGTGTTGAGGTGCTTGCCGTCGGCATCGGTGGACGTGCCGGAGATGGCGTAGCGAAGCTGAGCCGTGCCGGTGTTGCTCACCGTGACGGCCTGACCCGGGACGCCGGTGGGAACGCTGTCGCCCGGCATCATGGCGCCGGAGCTGAGGATCGCCGTGGCCGGGTTGACCCCGAGCACGATCGTGCCGGTCGTGAATCCGTTGCCGCCAACCGTGCCCGTGCTCGTGAACAGGGCCAGCGACATAGTGGCGCCAGTGGCGCTGATGAGTGCAGTCCCTGCCACCAACAGGGCAAGCAGGCCGCGCCTGCGGCGGCGTTCTCGGCGCGGCGTCTGAGTAGTCTCCATAGTCCGTTCCTTCTGTGTTGTGTTGCCGTTGACCGGGAACTCCGGGCAGCCGGGGGGGCGAAGGCGCTCGCGTTGCACGCGGGGCCATCGCACCGCGGATATCAGAACCCGCCGCCGGCAAGGCCACAAGAAGGCATTTACGTAGGGCTGCGTAGTACTTTCGTCACAAGAACCGTCAAAACCCAGCCGCCGTAGCGTTGCCGGGCCGCATTCGGGGATGCGCCGGGACGGCGCCGGAAGGCCCGGCTGACCGCCGGCAGCCTAATTCTGGGCGTCGGCAGAGGGAGCCGGCCGAGCGGCGTACCTGGATTGCCCGCGAGGTGGCTACTCCTCCGCGGCCCGGCGATACACGCCGACGACACGGACCATCACCGCCTCGCGGAGAAGAGCGGCCAGTGCCGCGGCGCAGTCGGGCGCATCCGGATCGGCGTCCATGTCGGCCCAGAAGACATACTCCCAGCGAACGCCCCGGCTCGGCCGCGACTCCAGGCGCGAGAGGTTGATGTTGCGCTCGGCGAAGCAGCCCAGGCAGCGATAGAGACTGCCGGGAACGTTGCGCACCGCCCACACCAGGGTCGTCTTCATCGGGCCGGCAAGAGCGGCCGGGTTGAACCAGGACGCTGGCAACTGCTCGCGCGCGAGGACCGCGAAGCGCGTCCTGTTGGCGTCGCCGGTCTGGATGTCGCCGGCCAGGACCTCCAGGCCGTACATCGGAGCTACCCGGGCCGAGGCTATCGCCGCGGCACCGAGCTCCTGCTTGTCGGCGATCGACTTGGCCGCACCCGCGGTGTTGTAGCTGGTCAGCACCGACCACGGCCGCGACCGCAGGAAATCGTCCGCCTGATCCAGGGCCTGAGCGATGCTGTAGACGCGCTCTATCTGGTCGATGGTCTGACCCGGAAGCGCCAGCAGCGCCAGGCTCACCGGAACGGTGACCTCGGCCACGATCCGAACCTCGTCGAACTTGAAGAGAAGGTCGTAGATCTCGCGGACGCTGCCTCCGGCCGACCGTTCGATCGGCACCACTCCGGCGTCCACCGTCCCACCTTGGACGGCCTCGAAGACGGCCCGCCAGGTCGGCAGGGCCACCGCCTCAGGCGCGGCAAAGGTGGACAGGACGCCTTCCTCGCTGAAGGCCCCGGGCTCGCCCTGGAAGGCGACGCGTGGCGAAACCGGGCCGGAGGGACCGCTCTTGCTCGACCTCGACGGCTCACGGGACTCAGACACGGCCATGTGACCTCCGCGGGCTACTCGGAGCCCTGGGCTCGGGTTGCCGGGGCCGCTCCGTTCCCGGGCCTGGCGTCGGTCGTGAAGTGGCGCTCGTCACGACGCCGCACCTCCGCGCCCGTCTTCCAGATCGCGTACTCGAGCGAATCGCAAAGCGCCTGGCACGAGGCGGCGATGATGTTCGTGCCGCTGCCCATCGTCGACCACTCCAGGAGACCGTTGGACGAATCGATGATGACTCGCGTGTGGGCCCCCGTTGCCTCCTCGCTGTCGAGGATACGGACCTTGTAGTCGACGAGATGGACCGCGTCGAGCTGTGGATAGAAGGCGCCGAGCGCCTTGCGCAGGGCGGTGTCCAGGGCGTTCACCGGCCCGTTGCCGTCGGCGGCGGTGTGGAGGGTCTCGCCATCCACCTCGACCTTGACCGTGGCTTCGGCCAGCAGCTCGGCGCCACCGCGCTGCTCCACCAGAACCGTGAAGTCGCACAGCTCGAACGGCGGCTCGTAGCCGGCCTTGTGGCGCTTGACCAGCAGCTCGAAGGAGGCCTCAGCGCCCTCGAAGGCGAGACCGTCGGCCTCCATCCGCTTGATGACCTGGCTGAGGGCCCTTGGATCCACGCCGTCCATCTGCTGGCCGAGCTGCTCGGCTCGCAGCTGCGTGTTCGCCCTGCCGCCCAGTTCGCTCACGACCAGGCGCATGACGTTTCCGACCACGGCCGGATCGACGTGCTGGTAGGCGCCGCGGGCCCGGGCGGTGGCGGCGCCGTGGACCCCGCCCTTGTGGGCAAACGCCGACCGGCCCACGTAGGGCTGGTGGTCGTCTGGGGCGATGTTCACGATCTCCGCGACGTAGCGGGCCAGGTCCGTCAGATCGCCCAGGCGGCCGGAGGGGACAGGCTGGTACTTCGTCTTCAGCTCGAGATCGGCCAGGATGCTGACGAGGTTGGCGTTGCCGCAGCGCTCGCCGTAGCCGTTGATCGTCCCCTGGACATGGCGCACGCCGTTGGCCACGGCCGCCAGGGAATTGGCCACCGCCAGCTCCGAGTCGTTGTGGCAGTGGATGCCCCAGACCACCTCCGGGCCGCCGTCGGCGGCCAGGGCGGCCGAGGTGGCGCGGATCATCTGCGCCAGCTCGTCCGTGAGCGTCCCGCCGTTCGTGTCGCACAGGACCAGCGTGCCGGCCCCGGCGTCCCGGGCCGCCCGAAGCGTGGCCAGGGCGTAGGCGGCGTCGTCCTGGTAGCCGTCGAAGTAGTGCTCGGCGTCGTAGATCGTTTCGCGACCGGCAGCGGCCAGGAAGGCCACCGAGTCGGCGACCATGGCCAGGTTCTCCTCGGGCGTGGCCCCGAGGACCTCGCGGACGTGGAGCAGCCAGCTCTTGCCGAAGATCGTCACGACCGGTGTCTCCGCGGCCACGAGCGCGACCAGATTGGGGTCTGCCTCGGCTCGATTGGCGCGGTGGCGCGTGGAGCCGAAGGCTGCCAGCTTCGCGTTCTTCCATTCGATCGACCGGGCGGCCGCGAAGAAGTCCGCGTCTTTGGGGTTCGAGCCGGGCCAGCCACCTTCGACATAGGCCATGCCGAAGTCGTCCAGGCGACGGGCGATCTTGATCTTGTCCGCCAGCGAGACGATCAGGCCTTCGCGCTGCGTGCCGTCGCGCAGCGTCGTGTCGTAGAGGATCACTCGCTCGTTCACGTGCGGCCTGCCGCCGTGACGGCTCGCATCGCGCCCGAGACGAGGCCCGAGACTGCGGCCGCCTCAAGCGCCGCCACTACCGCGTCGCCCATCGCCTGCGTCCCCACGGGTCGCAGGCCGGTGGCGTCGCCCGTGGCGGAGAGCAGATCGGGAGTGCGATAGCCGTCGGCAAGGGCCGCGGTGACTGCCCGCTCGATCGCCTCGGCCGCAGCGGTCCGGCCCAGAGACCAGCGCAGCAGCATGGCCCCGGACAGGATCGAGGCCAGCGGATTGGCGACGTCCTTGCCGGCGATGTCCGGCGCGGAGCCGTGGATCGGCTCGTACAGGCCGTGCAGACCGTGGGCCGTGCGCCGCTCCCCTATCGAGGCGGACGGCAGCATCCCGAGCGAACCGGCCAGGACGCTGGCTTCGTCGGACAGGATGTCGCCGAAGAGGTTCTCGGTGACCAGCACGTCGAAGGCCGCCGGCCGCTGGATCAGCGTCATCGCGCAGGCGTCCACCAGTCGATGCTCGACCGTGACGTCCGGGTATTCGGGCTTCATCTCCTCGACGATCGTCCGCCACAGCCGGCTCGATGACAGGACGTTGGCCTTGTCGACGCTGGTCAGCTTGCGGCGGCGGCCGCGGGCCAGCTCGAAGGCGAGCTTGACGACACGCCTGATCTCGCCCTCCGTGTACAGCAACGTGTCGACGGCTTCTCGACCGGCCGGACCCTGGCGTTGCTCCGAGGGCTTGCCGAAGTAAAGCCCGCCCGTGAGCTCGCGCACGATCAGCATGTCGACGCCTTCGAGCAGCGCCTCGCGGACGGGCGAGCTGGCCCGCAGGACCGGCTGGACCGCCACGGGCCGCAGGTTCGCGTACAGGCCGAGCCTCTTGCGCAGAGCCAGGAGAGCCTGCTCGGGCCGAACCTTGGACTTCGGGTCGTCGTACTTGGGATCGCCGACGGCGCCGAAGTAGACCGCATCGGCTGTCGCGCAGACGGCCATGTCCTCGTCGCGCATGGGCACGCCGTAGGCGTCGATGGCCACGCCGCCGACCAGCACTTCGCGCCAGTTGAAGCCGAACCCGAAGAGCCGGCCCGCGGCCTCGAGAACCCGCCTGCCGGCCGCGATCACCTCGGGCCCGATCCCGTCGCCGGGGACGAAGACGAGGTTGTACGTAGCCTGGCCGGCGCCGGACGTGCCGGAAGCGGTGACGCCCGCCGTTCGGTTCGCGCGCTCGGTCACGCCAGTTTCTCGATCTTCTCGGGTGCCGTGCCGGTCGCCAGGGTCTGATCCAGGAGCGCGGCCTTGGCGACCGCGTCCAGGTGGAGCTTCCCCGCGCCGGAGAGGTAAGCGGCGACCGAGGCCTCGATGATGTTAGTGGACAGGCCGTGGCCGGTCGCTACGAAGGCATCGCGGCCCTCGTCCGTGGAGCGCCTGACGCGGACCACGACCTGGCCCTGGGCGTCCTCGCCGGCCGAGACGGCCTTGATCTCGTACACGGCCAGGATCGGCTTCCAGCCCAGGACCGATTCCAGGGCCGTGTCGATCGCCCCGTAGAGCGCGTCCACCGGCCCGTTGCCGGTGGCCTCGATGGAGCGCGACTCCTCGCCGATCTTGAGCGAGATCATGCCCATGGCCCGGCCGCCGTGGGAGCTGGTCACGCTCCAACCTTGCAGGTCGATGATGTCGGCCGTCCCGGCGGCCCGCTGCTCCATGACGGCGAGCAGGTCCGCGTCGGTGACCTCCTTCTTCGCGTCGGCCAGGGCGATGACCTGAGCGTAGACGGCGTCGAGGGCCTCGCCCTCGATCTCGTGGCCGAGCGCGCGCAACTTGCTCTGGAGGCCGCGCCGGCCCG
>JBGQBD010000067.1:0-12296 GCA_041494645.1 Candidatus Limnocylindria bacterium | reverse complement strand
TCCAGCGGGCGAATCTCGACGACCGCCGACGCGACCTCGGGAGCCGGCTCGAACGCTTCTCGCGGCACCTTGAACGCGATCCTGACGGTCGCGTGGTACTGGACGAAGACGGATAGATAGCTCATGTCACCGGGCGCGGCCGAGATCCGCTGCGCCACTTCCCGCTGGAGCATCAGGACGAGCCGCTCCGGCCGTGGTGGCTCCCCGAGGAAGCGGTGCAGGATCGGGCTGGTGATGTGGTAAGGGACGTTGGCCACGACCTCAAAGGGCGGGCCGACGAGACCCGGGATCCGCTGGTCGAGGATGTCGCCCTGGATCAGGGTGAGGGCACCGCCCGCAATGGCATCCGCCTGGACGCGGCTCAGGCGGTCGGCCAGGCGTCGGTCCAGCTCCACGGCCGTCACGGCAGCGCCGCCGGCGAGCAGCCCGCCAGTGAGGATCCCCAGGCCCGGACCGACCTCCAGGACGCGCCGCCCCGGCTGCGGGGCAGCCAGGTCGAGAATCGACTGCAGCACCTCCGGATCGGCCAGGAAGTTTTGCGAGAGCGAGTGGCGGGCTCGCAGGCCCTCGTCGCGGAGCAGCCGCCGAACGGCCAGCGGGTCCAGCCGCGGCACCTTGCGGGTCGACCGGCCCGGAGCGTAGGTGCCCCCGGCGTCGCGCTGCGGGTCGGATGACTGGCTCACCGACGAGCCAGCGGCAGCGACGGCCGGGCGTCCAGGTCCAACCCGGCCCGCGCCCCCGCTTCCCACCGTCGGGCGGCCGCGGCCCCGATCATCGCCCCGTTGTCCGTGCACAGCGCCGGCCGCGGCACGACCAGCGGAATCCCGGCGGCGCGCGCCCCTTCGGCCAAGCGATCGCGCAGGACGCGATTCGCGGCCACTCCGCCGCCGAGCACCACGGACCGTGCCTCCGCCGATCGTGCCGCCCGCAGCGTCTTGGTCACGAGCACGTCCACCACGGACTCCTGGAAGCCGTAGGCCAGCTCGGCCACTCGATCCGCCGCCAGCGGGGCCTCGCCGGCCTCGATGCCCCGCCCGCCCCGCTCCACGGCGATCGTCCGCCGCGCCGCGGTCTTCAGGCCGCTGAAGCTGAAGTCGAACGAGTCGCCCAGCCAGGCCCGCGGAAACGCCACGTTACGGCGCACCGCCCCTGCCGCGGCCTTCATGATCGCCGGCCCGCCCGGATACGGCAGGCCGAGCAGCCGGCCTACCTTGTCGAACGCCTCGCCTGCCGCGTCGTCAACCGTCTCGCCGAGCAGCCGATAAGTCAGGTGGTCTCGCATCTCCACCAGGAACGTGTGCCCGCCGGAGACTATCAATGCAACCAGGGGGAAGATCGGTTCAGCGACATCGCGCTCGTCGTCGGCCAGCCAGGCGGCGTAGAGATGGCCCTCAAGGTGGTTCACCGGGACGAGAGGCTTGCCGTGGACGTACGCCAGAGTCTTCGCGAAGTTGATCCCCACCAGCAGCGAGCCGGCCAGGCCCGGCCCCTCGGTGACGGCCACGGCCGAGATGTCGTCCCAGCCGACGCCGGCGGACGACCAGGCCTCTTCGAGGACGGGCACGATCCAGCGCAGGTGGGCCCGCGCCGCCACCTCCGGCACGATCCCGCCCGACGCCGCGTGCATCGCCACCTGGCTCGCGACCACGTTCGAATGGATCCGCCGGCCATCCTCAACCAGCGCGATGCCGGTCTCGTCGCAGCTCGACTCCACGGCCAGGATCAGGCCTCCCTGCGTCACAGCGTCCTCCTGATCACGCGGCTCGGCTGCATGATCCTCGGGCCGCTGGGCTCCGGAATCGACGACGAACCCGTCGAACCGGCAGCGTCGCCTCCGGGCTCGCCCGCGCTCGAGCCGCCGGGTTGCCGCCGTCGGTCTACCGGCTGGCCGTCCGAGCGGACTTCGATGTCCCGGCGCCCGGCCAGCTCCGCCCGGAGCTCGGCCAGCCGATCCCGCATCGCCCGGCCGTCGAGCGATTCGGTCGTCATGATCAGGGCGTCCTCGTGGTTGTCGGTGTAGTACCGCGGGCGAAGGCCGACGACGCGGAACCCATACTTCTCGTAGAGCCTGCGAGCCGGGCCGTTCGAAGGCCGAACCTCCAGCGTCGCCTCATGCGCGCCCCGCGCCCGCGCCAGGTCCAGCAGCGCGAGCAGCAGGCGCTCCCCTATCCCCTGCCGGCGCCAGCTCCGTCGCGTGGCGAAGGTCGTGACGTGGGCCTCGTCCACGAGCAACCACATCCCCGCGAACCCAACGATCTCGTCGCCCCAGCGAGCCACCATGTAGTGGGCCAGGCGGTTGGTCTCGAGCTCCTGACGGTAGGCGTGCGCCGGCCATGGCGCGCTGAAAGCCTCTCGTTCGATGACGTGGACGGCGTCCAGGTCCTCGACCTTCATGCGGTCGATGACGACCGCTACCGGTGGTCGCGCGACCATCGCACCTCCCCTTTGACCGCGGGCACTCCCCGGGGCAGGGTCACGTATTCGGGGACGAGGCGAGCGACGTCGTCGCCGCCGGCGTCGAGCCTGCGGGCGCCGAGCCGGAGCAGGGCGGCCGGAAGCCCGACTTCCGCCTGCGCTCCGGCGATCAGCGCCTCTGCCGGAGCCCGGTCCGGCAGGTCCAGCGCCACGAGCGTCGTGGCCCCGTCCAGCTCGGGATCCTCACCGCCGCGCAGCAGGAGGGCCACTCCCCGGTTAACCAGCACGCGGTCGGAGGGCCCGGCCGGGAGGAGAAGGGCGAGCTCGTGGCCATCGTCCGGCGCTACGGCGGCGAGCAGCGCCTCGGAGGTGGCCACGCCGGCGATCGGGACCCCCAGCCCGTAGGCCAGGGCCTTGGCCGTGGCCAGTCCGACGCGCAGCCCCGTGAACGCCCCGGGACCGGTGCCGACGACGATCCCGGACAGTTCGGCCATCGGGACGCCGGCAGCGGCGAGCATCTCGTCTATCCGGGCCAGCAGCTCCTCGCCGTGGCGATAGCCCGCGACCCATCGCCGCTCGGCAACGAGCGTGCCGTCGGCCTCTCCCAGGGCAACGAGTGCGTTCATGCCCGAGGTGTCTATTGCGAGCAGCCGGCGGGCGCTCATCGGTCGGTCCGGTCCGTCACGGGCACCGCCTCGAGGTAGCGAGCGTATTCGGCGCCGCCTGCCCGCAGCGTGATCCGCCGGGGGTCGTCGGCCGTGCCATCGATCAGGACCTCCAGTCGTTCGGCGGGCATGGCTTCCGCGAGCCGCTCGGCCCATTCGATCAGCGTGACCCCCTCCGCCTGGCGCTCGTCGATCAGCCCGCCCGCCAGGGCCTCGGCCGCATCCGCCAACCGGTACAGGTCGATATGGAAGAGCGGCAGGCGGCCGCAGTATTCGGCCATCAGAACGAAGCTCGGCGAGACGATCGTGTCGGTTATCCCGAGCCCGACTCCGAATCCCTTGGCGAACTGCGTCTTGCCCGTCCCCAGCTCGCCGATCAAGCTGATCAGGTCCCCCGGCCGGGCGGCCGCCGCCAGCTCCGTCGCCAGCGCGCGCGTACCAGCCGCGTCGTACGTGACCACCATCCGCTCAGAGGCCTGCCCTGCAATCACCCCGCGAGGTTACCCGAAAGCGGGTTCCGGCGGCTCAGATCTCGCCCCAAGTGGCGACAGACGCCTTCTTGCTTGCGGGCTCGACGATGCCAGCGGCAGCCACCGAAATGATCTCCGACTGTCCGGCATGGAACCGAATCGCGGGCCGCCCGGGCGGCCCCGGCCCGGTCTAGTCGCCGGTATCGACCGCTCGCGAACTCGATTAGAGCGGCCGAGGCAGGATCGTCCGAGATCGCCGGCTCAGGGGCGAGGGTCCCGCTGGACTCAGAAGATGAAGCGCTCCAGATCGGCGAAGGGCAGGATCGTGGTGTCCGTTTCGTCGAAGAAGCGGACGACCGCGGCCTCCAGGTGGATCCCGGCGCGGAAGCGGTGGAGACCGGCCGAGCCCACCAGGCGCCCCTCGCGACCGGCGTGCGGACCGCTGCGGACGCGGACCCAGTCGGGCGGCAGCTCGGGCAGCGGCACCTCGGACCGGTCGAAGATGAGCAGCGGCGGATCCGTGACGATCGCCACTTCGCGGCCGGACAGAGCCGCCAGCAGGGCGAGGATGGGCGTGGCGATGGGGCGGCGCTGGTAGCCGTCCAGGGCGATGAGCCCGAACGGCACGGACGGTGCCAGGCTCGCCTTCTGCCGCTGCTCCGAGGCCTCGAGGTCGCGCAGCTCGCCCTGGCCAACCGATCCCGCGACGAGGCCGCGAATCGACATCGCCCGGGCTCGGCTGATCGCCAGGGCCGAGATGCGGCTGCCGGCCACGACTACTCCACCGGCACGGCCCGAGTCCAGGGAGCTGGCCCGCAGCTCGCCGTCGGTGAGCCGCGGGACGTCAAGGTAGCCGCGCGACGGTTCCCCGGCCGCAATCGCGCCGGGGATGGCGGCGCCGGCCACCTCGATGGTGACCTCCACGCTGTTGCTGGCCTCGCGCACGATCCCGGCGACAGGCGACTCCACGATCTGGTGGTGCTCGCCGGCCGCGGCCACCCACCGGCCGTTCGTCTCGTAGAGCAACGTCCCACCGAAGCGGACCGCGGGCTTGGCCTTGCCTGACCTGGCGCGGCGCTCGTCGCTGCCGACCCACCACTTGCCGGGTGCCGGCGGGCGACGCCGCTCCTGCTGGGGCAGGCCCGCAGGGCCCGACTCGACCTTCGTGGCCATCTGGGCACGACCGGCGGGACGGGGCTCGGCTGGCCCGGACCGGTTTTCCCTCCACAGCGGCGAGACCTCGGGTTCTTCGCCCATGCCCGCCCGCACCGGTCTCCCGTTCTTGGCCGGCTCGTCCGCGGTGGTCAGCCGTCCGGCATCCAGGGGCTCGGCATCCGGGGTTCGCTCGGCAATGGGGGTACCGGCGGAAACAACGTCACCGGGCGCCACCAGCGCCCTATCGCCCGGCGCCAGCCGGTAATGGATCGTGGGCGAGAAGACCAGGATCCGCCGCGTCGCAACGCCCGCCAGAGCGGCAGGGACATATGCTCCGGGCGCGCGCTCTCCGACGCTCATTCGTCGATCTCCGGCCACATGCCACGCTGCCAGGCATCGAGCGCGGCACGCCTGGACTCGGGCCGATCCGACATCCGCAGCGGAATGTCGCGAAGGTCGACCAGCAGGCCGGACAGGCCACCGGTCACCTCCAGGCTGAAGTGGTGGCCTCGAGCTCCCAGGCGGACGGCATCTCGAAAGTCGATGTCGGCCTTGGCGGCCCGACCGGGCGGTAGATCGACCACCTGCACGGCACCGGCCTGGAGCTCGATCTCCGAGACCGGCCCCGCGCCCTTTAGCCGCAGACGCCCCGCGGCTCGACCGGGCTTGACTCCGGCCGGAAGGATGAGGCAGCCGAGCGGCAGCAGGATGTCGTCGGCGAGGTTGGCCAGCAGCTGGCGCCGCTCGGCCTCGTCTGCGACGGCACCGAGCGGCCCGAGAAGTCGGGCCTGGTCGCAGACGAGCTGGCTGACGCCCGGACGGCGGGCGAGGCCCGCCAGGGCGAGCGCTACAACGGCAGGCGGCAGCGAGGCGAAGATCCCGCCCGCCGCCACCATCAACGGGGGCATGGGCGAGGCGGCCAGCTCGCTTGCGCCCTCGACCAGGCGCGAGAAGGCCGCCTTGGCTGCGGCCAGTCGGAAGATCGCTCCGTCGCCGTCGGCTTCGCCCCAGGGCACGAGGCGGAGATCCCGCAGACGATCGGTCAGGCGGTGTCTGTCGAGCGCGGCCGTCGACCAGGCGAAGACGCTGTCGATGACCTCCTCCGATGGGTCATCCGGAGAGAACGAGGCGTCGACAAGGCAGGTGTGTGACGAGGCGATCGCGAGATGGCCCTGCCCGATCGGTTCGGACCGCGCCCAGAGACCGCCCTGAAGCCCGACCTCGACGACCTCGATGGTGCGGTCGAGCACGTACGCCAGCGACGCGATCGATCGGGCGACGCCGAGCCGGCTGTCGTTCGGCAGGGCCCGCAGACCCTCGAGCACCTGCTGGAGAGCGGCTCCGGCCGGTGGCCCGGCCTCGGCATCCGGAGCGAGCAGGACGTGAGATGAGATGCCGCGGCCGGCATCGGCCGGATGAGCGGCTGCGCTGCGCCCGGTAAGAAAGGCCGGCAGAGCCGCAACCTCGGGAGCCGGCTGGGCATCCGGCCTCGGTTCGGCGTCGGCAGCGGCGGTGGCGTCGGCAGTGGCCTCCTGGGCGTCGGCAGCGGCGGTGGCGTCGGCGGCGGCCTCCTGGGCGTCGGCGGCCGGCGGCAGTGGGCCGGCCGGCTGTGTCTCTGGACCCACCTTGGACTGGCTCGCCGCCTTGTTCTCCGGTCCCAGCCCGTCGGCGGTCTGGGTCTCGACGGCCCCCAGGTCGGCGGCCCCGGCCGGGCCGCCATCCGTGGCAGGCGCGCCGGCATCCGAGGCCTCGCTGAAGGCCGACTCGTAGGCGGCCACGCCGCCCGCCAGGATCACGGTCAGCTCGGGCCGCAGGCGCCTGGCGGCGGCCACCAGGGCCACCAGATCGGGCAGGTGGCGGCGTTCGTCGCCGGCCGGAGAACGGTCCGCGCCCAGCAGGACGGCCTGGGTTCGAGTGGCGAGGACCAGGCGGCCCAGGGCCACCGCATCGTCCTCGTCCGCGCTTCCGCCGATCACGCTCCAGCCCGCCCTCAGCGCAGTCTCTTCGAGGCGTCGCCGCTGCCGGCGCGAGCCCGCCAGGACGGCGATGCGGCGCTCGGGAGTGGTGCGTGCCTCCAGGCGCGGCCACGTGGCAACGAGGGCGGCGACCTCGGGCGGTTCGCCGGCGGCCAGTTCGGCCACCAGTTCCGGATCGGTGAGCTGAATCTGGTCCAGCAGGCCGGCGAGCATCCCCTCTACGTCGGCGGACGCGGGAGCGGCGGTGTGCGCGATCAGGCGCCAGCGGTCGCCGATGTACCCCACCAGGGCGACCGAGGTGGTAGCCGAGCCTAGGTCTAGGGCAAAGAACGCTCGAGGCTGGCTAGTCACCCGGCTATGCTACTCGGCCCCAACCTCGCCGTCCGCCCATCAGCCGTCCCAGGCGATTTCCTCGTCGGGGTCCTGCAGCCGCTCGATGAGCTGCTCGATGCCGAGGTCGTCGGCCATGATCTGGTTGGCGACCGGAACATCGCCGCCGAAGACGCCGCGCAGCACGGGATCGAAGAAGACCATCGCGCCGCTGCCCAGCGGACGGTACGGGCGGCTTGCCTCCAGAAACAGGACGGCCGGAACGGTCAAGTTGCGCAGCTGGATCTCGCGCGCCACCTGCTCAACCAGGTCGTCTCGCTGCTCCTCCGAGCGGCCCTGCATCTCCATCAAATCCGGTACTTGCACTCCGTCGACGTGGCTGCGGAACCGATCACTCGCAGCCGAGCGGACCAGGATCCTCAGCGAATACCTTGGCCGGTCTCCAGTCGAGCGTTCCCCCGACCCGGCTGGGGTCGCACGAGATTGTGCGCAGGCCGACCGCTTCGGCTGCCGCATAGTACACCCGGGGTAGCCTTCCCGACATGGCAGCGATGATCTCGTAGGAGATCGTGTTGCCCCACCGCGCCACCTCCGGGGCGTCGATCCGGTCTCCGCCCTGCTCGCCCATGAGCGTGAACTCATCGTCCACGGTCACTTCGGGGCCCGGAAGGTCCGTCACGTCGACCATCAGCGCGTCCATTGCCACCGTCCCGACCTGCGGCACGCGTACCCCTCGCACCAGGACCTGGGCGCGGTTGGAGAGGCTGCGCGGGTATCCGTCCGCGTAGCCGAGCGGCAGCGTGGCGATGCGGCTCCGCCGGGACGTCGTGAACGTGGGTCCATAGCTGACGCCGGTGCCGGCATCGAGCCACGCGACGCGTATCGGCCGCGCCTTGAGGGACATCACCGGGCGAAGTCCCGCGGCCGCGGCCCGGGCGGGCCCGGCGACGGTCAGACCGTCCGGTACGATGCCGTACAGAGCCAGCCCGACCCTCACGGCGTCGTAGGTTCCGGCCGTGGCGGCCAAGACGGCACCACTGGCCGCGAGATGGCGGTCCGGCAGCGCCACTCCGGCCGCCTCCAGGAACCCGGCGGCGACGCCGAAGCGGCGGTCCTGGCCGGCCGTCAGGTCGGCGTTGGCGGCGGCCTGGAGATGAGACCACAAGCCGGCCAGGCGAGCGTGCGGCGAGGCCTGGATGGCCGCGGCGGCAGCGGCCACCTGATCCGGGTCCACACCCGCGCGGCCGAGGCCGGTTTCGACCTCGATTTGGATCGCCAGCGGCGAATCGCCCGAGCCCCCGGACGCCGGCTGCCCGGCGGGGGGCCCGTTCGCGAGCGCGGCCAGAGTCCGTTCGAGCAGCACCTGGTCGCCGGCCGTGACCGACAGGCAGTGGCGCCGCGCATCGCACGCCAGCTCGGGCGGGATCGGGAAGAGGATCAGGATCGGAACCCGGACGCCGGCCTCGCGAAGCTCCAGCCCCTCGTCGAACGTGGCGACGCTGAGGCTGCGCATACCGTCCGCAACCAGGGCCCGGGCGACCGGCACGGCACCGTGGCCGTAGGCGTCCGCCTTGACGACCGGCTCGATGCGGACACCGGCAGGCAGCAGGCCCCGCAGCAGGCGAACGTTGCCGACGAGGGCGTCCAGGTCGATCTCCAGCCAGGCTGCCTTGGGAAGCGGTGGCAGGGTCTCGCCCCGCCGCACCTCGATCAGGGTGTGGCGTATAGCCGTGACTCGGCCACCGGCCGCCTCGGGAGGGGTGGTCACGCCGCCCTCAACGCTTCTTCGACCTGGCGCGGGGCGCGGCGCCGGCTGCGGTCCCGGCCGTGGCCGTGGCTCCCGCAAGAGCGGTCAGCCGCCGGCGGGCCAGCGGCAGCTCCGGCGGCAGGTCCGACGCGAGCAGGCCCGCGTCCCCGAGGCGGGCCCTCACAGCCTCGCCGGCGGCGCCGTGGAGGTAGACGCCGAGCTGCGCCGCCTCGAAGGTGCCCAGGCCCTGGGCCAGCAACGCGCCGATCGTCCCGGCCAGCACGTCCCCTGTGCCGCCACTCGCCAGACCCGGGTTCTCGAAGGGCGAGACGGCGGCCCGGCCGTCCGAGGCCGCGATGACGGTCCGGGCTCCCTTCAGGACCACGACCTGGCTCCACTCACGAGCGGCATCCCGAGCCGCGGCCAGGCGCCTGCCGTCATCGAACACCAGGTCGCCGTGCTCCTTCGGATCGTGGCCATCGGCAGCCCTGAGCCGCAGGAACTCTCCCACGTGCGGCGTCAGGACGCATCGAGCGGCCACTTCGCCCGCCCACCCGTCCACCGTGGCCAGCGACCGCAGCGCCTCCGCGTCCAGCACCGTCGGCATCGGCTCGCCGTCCTCATCGGGCGCGAGAAGGCCGCGGATGAGCTCCGTCAGGGAGAGGCTCGGCTTGAGGCCCGGTCCAACGACCAGGGCGTCGTGATCGTGATCCAGGATGCGGGCCAGCGCTTCTTCAGGATCCACTTCCTCCACGTCGTCCTCGGGCAGCGCGAGCGTCGTCGCCTCGACGACCTTGGCCGCGAAGAGCGGCTGGAGCGACTCCGGCGTGGCCAGTGTCACCAGGCCCGCACCGGCCCGACCCGCGGCCGTGCAGACCAGCAGGGCGGCTCCGGCGTAGTCCACGGATCCGGCGATGACGAGCAGCTTCCCGAAAGTCCCCTTGTGGCCGCGGGAGGGTCGGGGCGGAAGGAGCGCGGCAGCGGCCGCGTCGTCGAGCAGAATCGGTTCGGGCGCGACCCGGCTAGGCATCGGCTCCCTCCTCGGTCGCCATGGTGGCCGCCATCCCGGCAGCCCCGGCAGCGTCGGTCGTGCTGAGCTTAGCCTCTGCCGTCGCCGCCTCCCTGGCCAATCCGCGCAGCCGCTCGAGCCGCCGCAGCAATGCTGCCTCTCGCTCGTCGAGCCGTTCCTCGATGTCGGGCGGATAGAGGAAGCGGCCGCCCGCGGTCCGGACCCCGTACGCGATCGCTACGGCGAACTCTGCTTCGTGGCTGATCGAGACGGCAATGCGGTTCATCCCGAGCTGCGTCGCCCGTCGAGCGGCTCGTCCGTGGAGCCGGATGGCCGGCTGACCGGTGGGCAGCCGTTCGACCTCGATGTCCCGCCAGCCTATGCCGCGGACCCCCAGCCCGAGCACCTTGGAGACGGCCTCCTTCGCCGCCCACCTGCCGGCCAGCGTCTCGGGCCTGTTGCGGACGTACGCCGCCTCCGCCGGAGTCAGGACCCGCTTCGTGAAGCGGTCGCCGAAGCGAGCCAGCGATGCCGTGATACGCGAGACGCGGATGATGTCGATACCGAGCTCGGTCGTGTCCGGTGGCGGAGCCGCAAGCGGGCCGGCCGAACTCCCGAACCCGGAGCCGTCGCCGCCCGACGCGCCGCGCTTGCCGCCCGAGCCGGAAGGCCGCCCCGCGCCAGTCACCTACTCCACCGTCACCGACTTGGCGAGGTTGCGCGGCTGGTCGACGTCGCGGCCGCGCTTCACGGCCACGTGGTAGGCGAAGAGTTGCAGCGGGATCACAGCCAGAATCGTGGCCAGAGGCTCCAACGTGTCCGGCACCCAGCACACGTCCGTGGCCAGGCCTTCGATCTGCGGGTCGCCTTCCGTGGCCACAGCGATGACCCGGGCATCGCGGGCACGACCCTCCATCAGGTTGCTGATCAGCTTCTCGTACACGGCCGAGCGCGTGGCCACGGCCACGAGCGGCACCTCCGCGTCGAGCAGGGAGATCGGCCCGTGCTTCAGCTCGCCCGCGGCGTAGCCCTCGGCATGCAGATAGCTGATCTCCTTGATCTTGAGCGCCCCTTCCAGCGCCGCCGGATAGCCGAAAGAGCGACCGATGTACATGAAGCCATCCGCGCCGGCATAACGCTCGGCCATCTCTTCGGTCGAGGCGGCGAGCTCGATGGCGCGCCCGGCCTGTTCGGGAAGGCGGCGCAGGGCCTTGACGAGCTCCAGCTCCGTGGCGGCGCTCAGTCGACCGAGCCGATGCGCCACGGCCGCGGCAAGCATCACGAGAGTCACAACCTGGGTCACGAATGTCTTGGTGGCCGCCACGGCCACCTCGGGTCCGGCCTGCAGGAAGACCGAAGCGTGGGACTCGCGCGTTATCGCGGACCCGACGGTGTTGGTGACGGCCACGACCAGCGCCCCGCGATCGCCGGCCAGGCGCGCCGCCGCGATCGTGTCCGCGGTCTCGCCGGACTGCGTCACGGCCACGACCAGGGTGTGCGCATCGAGCGGTGGCGGGCTGTACCGGAACTCGGAAGCGACCGTGGCCCGGGCCGGCACGCCGAGCCACTCCTGGAAGAGCGCGGCCCCGACCAGGGAGGCGTAATAGGCCGTGCCGCAGGCGATCATCTCCACGCGGTCGATGCCGGCCAGGCGGTCCCGGATCGGATCGAGCTCCTCCAGGAAGACGGCGTCGCGACGCAGCCGTCCGGTCATGGCCGCTGTCAGCGCCGCGGGCTGCTCGTGGATCTCCTTGAGCATGAAATGCGCGAATCCGCCCTTCTCGGCCGCTTCCGCGGTCCACGGAATGATGTCGATGGGGCGATCGACCGCCGCTCCGGCGCGGTCCGTGATCGTGGCCGTGCCCGGGCGCAGATCCGCCACGTCGCCATCTGCCAGGAATATCACCCGCTTGGTATAGGCCACGATCGCCGCCGCATCCGACGCCAGGAAGCTCTCGCCGGCGGCGACGCCGACGATCAGTGGGGCGTTCAGGCGGGCGCCCACCAGGCGATCCGGTTCGTCGCGATGCATCACCACCAGGGCGTATGCGCCCTCCAGACGTCCCAGGGCGGCCCGCACCGCGTCCGCGAGATCGCCTTTGTAGGCGGCCTCCACCAGGTGGGCCACGACCTCCGTGTCGGTTTCGGACTGGAGGACGTGTCCACCGGCCACCAGCTCGCCGCGGAGCTCACGGAAGTTCTCGACTATGCCGTTGTGAACGACGGTGATCCGCCCGGTGCAGTCGCTGTGGGGATGGGCGTTGAGGTCGCTCGGCCGGCCGTGCGTGGCCCAGCGCGTGTGGCCGAGGCCAATCCCGGCACTTGGCGTCTCGCCGCCAAGGGCGTCCTGGAGGACCGCCACCTTGCCGGCTCGCTTCTCCACGAACAGGTCGCCATTCTGGGTGACCAGGGCGATGCCGGCGGAGTCGTAGCCCCGGTACTCGAGCCGCCGCAACCCATCGAGCAGGACGGGGCCGGCTTCTCGAGGTCCGGTATATCCGACGATGCCGCACATGCGCAGTTCACTCC
>JBGQBD010000066.1:0-12457 GCA_041494645.1 Candidatus Limnocylindria bacterium | reverse complement strand
CTGCCAGCTCGACGGGATCGGGCTCGATTCCGTCGGCGCCGAACAGCTCCCCCTGCCCGAAGGAGCGGTCGGTTCGCCCCCTCATGACTCGCCCTCCAGGGTCGAGCGCAATCGCAGCAATCCGCGATGGAGGTGGGTCTTGACGGTGCCGATCGGGCGACCGCTCGTCATCGCTATCTCGGCCAGCGAGAGCTCTCCGAAGAAGCGCAGGGCGACGACCTCGCGATAGGGTTCATCCAGGCTTGCGACTGCCCATCGAACTCGGTCGGAGCGCTCCTGGCGCAGGACGACCTGAGCCGGGTCGTCTCCCCCGAGCGCTCGAGCAGACGCGCCCCCTTCGGAGGCCGCCGCACCGAGGTACGCGGCCGCCGGCGGGTCGATCCAGGCAAGCTCGCGCGTCCTGCTTCGGCGGCCGGCGTGGCGCAGGGCCACCCGAACGGCGATCCGGGCGAGCCAGGCGCCCAAGGGTCCCTCGCCCCTCCATGTCCCGATTGACCGATAGGCGGTCACGAATGCCTCCTGGGCAGCATCCTCGGCATCGTGCAGATTGCCGAGCACCCTGTGGCAGATCCTGACGACAGCACCCGACTCACGCTCGATCAGCTCGCGAAACGCGTCTCGATCGCCGCTCAAGACGGCGGCCACGACACGTCTGGCGAACTCATCCTCCACTCCGCCTGGCTCTTGGGACGGATCCCGGTGCGAATCGATAGCTTCGGCTCCAGCTGCCTGTCTGGTCGGTTGCGATCGGGCGACCGGGCACCAGAGTAGCGATGCCCGGTCTGTCGATCGTCCACGGAGACTATCCGTGCCGTCTGGAGCTACCTATCCGTGCAGGGGCTTACCTGGTGTCGCCATAGTGGACCGGAGAACCCGAGGCCCAAGGCAGGCCGATGCCGCCGTGGCCGTCGCCGTCGCCCTGGCCGTCGCCCTGGCCATCGCCGTCCCCGTGGCCGTTGGTGGCCTCAGCGGAAGCGCCGGGGCCCTCGTCGGTGTCGGTGTCCTCGTCGGTGTCGGTGTCGGTGTCCTTGTCGCTCGCCTCGGGCGCCTTGGTCGGCTCGGCAGCTTCGCTGGCCTCGGGCGCCTTGGTCGGCTCGGAAGATTCGCTGGCCTCGGGCGCCTTGGTCTCGTCGGTTCGCTCGACGATCGGGCTGGAGCCCACCTCGGTGGACTCGGCCTTCGGGCCGGAGGTCGGATCCGAGCTCACGGACGGGTGGCTGGACGAGGCAAGGGCCGCTCCGGCGACCAGGAAGAGCGGGATTGCCGCGATGGCAAATGCCCGCAGGTGCCGACTGGTGTTCAAGCTCACGTTGTCTCTCCTCACAGCTGCGGCGCGTTTGTCACGCCGGCCTGTACTAACACTGAGGCGCTCGACGATCGAAAGGTTTCAGGCCGTCGGCTCAAGTTCCCTCAGGCGGGCCGTCTCCGCCGTCGATTCGAGCTCGCGCAGGCTATCGGGGTAGCGCGGCCTCGGCGAGCCGGGACGCGGCGCGGGCCACAACCAGATCTTCGCGAGCTTCGATCCGAAGCACCGCGGGCCCCGTTCGCCCGTCACCCAGCACGGTGTCTTCCCGAACATCCCGCTCCGGGATCGGCTCCACGCCGATGGATGCCAGCCGGGCGATGATCCGGGCCCGCACTCCGGCCGCGTTCTCGCCGATCCCACCGGTGAAGACGATCGCGTCAACGTTGGGAAGAGAGGTCGCGGCTGAGGCGATGCATTCGGCGGCGCGACGTACGAAGATCTTGAGCGCGAGCGTGGCCGCCTCGTCGCCGGACGCCTCCAGCCGGAGCAGCTCACGCACGTCCGAGGTTCGGCCCGAGACGCCCAGCAGACCGGAGCCGTGGTCGAGCCGATCGGCCAGCTCGTCGGCCGCGAGCCGGCCGGTGCGGAGCAGGTAGAACAGAATCCCCGGATCGATGGAGCCGCTGCGCGTCCCCATCATCAGGCCTTCGAGCGGAGTGAGGCCCATGGACGTGGCGACGCTCCGGCCGCCTTCTACCGCCGTGACGGAGCAACCGCTCCCCAGGTGAGCCACCACCAGCCGGAGCTCCGCGGCCGGACGGGCAAGCAGCATGGCGGAGCGTTCGGCGGACCAGGCCACGGACATGCCGTGGAAGCCGTAGCGACGGACGCCCCACTCGCCGTACCACTCCCCGGGGACGGGGTAGCGGTATGCGTCCTCCGGCAGGGTCGCGTGAAAGGCGGTATCGAAGACCGCGACATGGGGAAGCTGCGGGATGGCGGCCAGGCCGGCGCGCATCGTCGCCACGGCGATGGCGTTGTGGAGCGGGGCCAGGCTTCGGAGAGCGTCCACTTCCTCGATCACGGCTGGCGTGACGAGGGCCGGCTCTCGAAATCGCTCGCCGCCATGGACGACGCGATAGCCCACGGCTCCGAGCGATGCGGTTGCGATGCCCTCCTCCTCGTAGCGAGCCAACAGCGCGCGGATGTCGTCGGCCGGGTCGGTGCCGGTCGTGGCGTCGACGCCCCAGTCCACTTCCAGCTTGGCGAGCGGCGCCGGGGCCGCCGGCGGGGCCGCGGCGGCCAGTGGTCCGGGGATCGCCGGCTTGGCGAGCGGCGCCGGGGCCGCCGGCGGGGCGAGTGGCGCGGATGCGGCCGAGGCAGCGGCCGTCGGGATCGCGGACGACTCCACGACGCTCGACTTGAGCGAGCTGGAGCCTGGGTTCAGTACGAGCACGAGCATGGTGCGCAGCGTAGCCGATCCGCGAGTGGCAATCGTCCGCGACTACCGCCGACTCAACGCCTCGAGGAGCGCCGCCATGGTCGGCGTGCGAGACAGGCCGAGGCGGGCGCCGACGCGGGCGGCAACCGGCGGGACAAGACCGGTCGAAGCCAGAAGGGCGGACCGGTCGGCCGAAAGGACGTCGGCCGGGGCCCCGTCGGCGATGATCGCGCCCTCGCGCATCACGACGACCCGCTCGAAATGCTCGGCAGCGAACTCCATGTCATGGGTGATGGCCACGACCGTGCGGCCGGCTCGACGATAGGCGTCCACGATCGCCCCGACTCGCGCCACGCCCGGGCCATCCTGACCGGTGGTCGGCTCGTCGAGGATGAGGATCCCCGGCTCCATCGCCAGGACGCTGGCCAGGGCTACGAGCTTCCGCGTGGACAACCCAAGGTCATAGGGATTGGTCGTTCGGACGGACATCAGGCCGGCAAGCTCGATGGCCCGATCCACCAGATCCCGCGCCCGTCCGCCGTCGAGACCGAGGTTGTGCGGACCGAAGGCGACCTCGCGTTCGACCGACCGATTGAACAGCTGGTCGTCCGGGTTCTGGAAGACGAGACCGACCGTACGAGCGATCGAGCCAACCGGGACGGCGGCAATATCACGGCCGTCGATCTCGACGGATCCCGAGTCCGGGCGGAGCAGGCCATCAAAGTGCTTGACCAGGGTCGTCTTGCCCGAGCCGTTCTGGCCGACGATCGCGATTGTCTCCCCCGGCCGCGCGGTCATGGTCACGCCCCGCAGGACTTCGGGGCCGCCGGCGTAGCGATGGACCAGATCGCTCACGAGAAGGTGAGGCGTTGGTTCGCTGCGGATAGGCATCCAGTCGAGCATCTCGTCGCCGGGCATCCCGAGGGCAGGCATTTCGATTTGGCGCCTGAAGTCGTGACGAGCCAGCTCGGCCGCGACCGCCTCTTCGTCAAAAGCCTGGCGAGGCGGCAGGCCGGCCAGCTCGGCCAGTTCGACCAGCGTCGGCGGGCGCAACCCCAGCGGCCGCTGGACGGCGGATCCGAGAGCCGTCCCCGGCAGGTCGAGCGCGACGGATCGCCCGGAATTCAGGACCAGGCATCGGTCCGTAGCCGCGAGAACGTCAGGATCGTGCTCGGTGCAGAGGACGGCATGGCCCTCGCCCGCGAGCTGGCGCAGCAACGAGGCCACTCCACGGCTGCCGGCCGGGTCCAGCTGGGCTACGGGCTCGTCGAGGACCAGCACTGACGTGCCCATGACCAGGATGCTGGCGATGGCCACGCGTTGCTGCTCCCCACCGGAGAGGGCGAAGGGGTCGCGATCCGCCAGATGCGCGATGGCCAGGCGGTCCAGGACTTCGTCGATCCGGCCGTCCATCTCGGAGCGCGGCACGGTCAGGTTCTCGAGTCCGAAGGCGAGTTCCTCTCGCACCGTCAGCTTGGAGGCCGATAGCTGATTGGCCGGAGTGGAGAAGACGATGCCGACTCGACCGGCCAGCGCGGATTGCGTCGCGGTCAAGGCATCGACGCCGTCGATCGTGACCGAGCCACCAACCCGCGCATGAACGACCCGCGGCACGAAGCCGCCGGCCGTGAGGGCGAGGGTGGACTTGCCGGCGCCGGTTCGGCCGGCGACGCCCACCAGCTCCCCCGCTTCGACGGCGAGCGAGACCTCCAGGGCCACTGCGTTCCGTCCCGGGTAGCGAACGGAGACGCCGTCCAGAGCGACGCGGCCGGCGGCGGCCTGCGGCTCCGCGCGGCCCGCCTCGGAGACCGCTTGTCCGGTCATGCGAGCGGCCTCGTCACAGCCACCGCCAGGACAGCCACTCCCGCGGCGAGGATCAGCCAGCGGAGCAGACGGTCGACCGCGGGATCGGGCACCTGACGGTAGGCCGTGCGGCCCGGCTTCGCCCCGAACGCTCGCGCCTCCAGGGCAAAGGTCCGCTCGCGGACGTCGATCAACGACCCAAGGACGATCGGCGCGGCGAGCGGCACCAGCGCCCGCGTTCGACTAACGATCGACCCGCCGGTCTGGAGACCGCGTGCCTGCTGAGCCTCCAGGATGGCGGCGGCGCGGCCCTGCAAACGCGGCACCATCTGGACGGCGGAGAGCACCAGAAAGGCGATGCGGTGACCGATTCCGCGCTCGACAAGAGCCTCGAGCAGATCGTCCGCCAGGGTCGTGAAGAGGAAGACGATCGACGCCGAAAAGGCGACGAGAAGCCTTCCGGCGGATACGAGCCCGAAAGTCACGCCCTCACGGGTCACCGCAAGCGGACCAAGCCGGGCCAGGAAGTCGTGCGCCCCCGGGTACAAGAAGGCGTTGACCAGAAGGATCGAGGCGAAGAGCAGCGCTGGGATGCGCAGGCTTCGGATCGTCGCTTGCAGCAGGCCGGCCGAACCGGCGATGACGGCCACGAGGCCGACGAGAACGGGCAGCGCGAGGCCCGGCAGGAGAAATGCCGCCAGGACAAGCCAGAGCAGAGCCAGCAGCTTGGTCAGAGGATTGCGCGCGTGGAGCCAGCTGTGGCCAGGACGGTAGTAGCCCGCGGCCGCGCTCACCGGTCTCCCTCGAGCGCGTCGGTCGAGCGGATCACTCGCGGTCGGCCGGACCTGAGTCGATTTCGCTCATTCGACGACCGTCTCCTCGCCGCGGACGAACATCGTCCTGACGGTGACCGGCAAGGCCGTCAGGATCAGGAATACCACGGTGTAGCTGATCGTCTTGTCGAGCGGATCGCTGGTCAGGCCTTGCGCGAAGGCCGACTGGAACACGTTCAGCCCGAGCGTTCGGAAGAGGGCCACAAGCGCGTCGGTCCCGGCTCCGGTGACGCCACCGAATACGCCGGCGGCGATAGGAGCCGACATCGATGCCGCAACGAAGCCGGTGGTCAGGCCGCCGACCCACACCGGGAAGAGGCGGGCGTTCTCCCCGCGCGAGGCCCAGAAACCGGCGCCTGCCGCGGCCAGTGCGCCAACCGCCACGGCACCGATCATGCCGGCCGGGTCGGCGAAGGCGAGCCCGGTCAGATTGAGCCCGTTGAGGAAGTCCTGCTCCCCGTTCACGGTGGAGAAGTAGCCGCCCGGGGCAAAAAGAAGCCGCACGACCGCCAGCACCAGGACTCCGGCGGCGATGCCGGTGGCGATGACCAGCGACGGGACGATACGGCCATCGTCCTGGTTGAACGCGAACACCGATCGACGCGAAGCGAAGGCGACGACCACGGCCACGATCAGGATGGCTACCGACATCAGGACGAAGCGGTTCTGCTCGTCCGGCGTTCCACCGACGTTGGCGATGCCGACCGTCTGCTGTACGACCAGGAGCGCGACGGCGGCCGCCGCGACGCCCAGGGCCAGCGCCAGGAACGAACCGACTCGTGGGTCGCCGGTCCGCAGCCGGAAGACGCCACGGCTCGCCCAGAAGCCGGCCATCAGACCGATCACGCCGCCGACGGGGGCGAAGAAGGCGATCGTTGGACCGCCGCCACCGGGCAGAGGCAGGATCGACCAGATGAGATTCGCCAGCAGCCCGGTCAATGCGCCGGCGAGCGGCCCGCAGAGAACGCCTACGAGGACGGTGCCGATCGAGTCGAGATAGATGGGCAGCTTGAGGTAGGCGACGATGGAGCCCATGGCGATGTTGATGGCGATCGCGACGGGGATGAGAGTCAAGGTCGCCGTCTGAAGGTATCGGCTTCGAGCCAGGGCGACGGCGAAGATGGCCACGCCAAGGAGCAAGGCCGCAAGGTACGCGACCTGCACGGGTTGCACACAAGGCGTCGTCTCGTTCGCGGCGCAGAGGTGTGTCCAGTCGAAGCTCATCGAAGACCTCCTGCAAGCCGCGCGGCCAGGTCGGGATGTTCGGGTGCCGCGCTACAGAAGCTTGCCAGGTTTGGGGTCCGATTGCGCAAGCTGGTTGCGGCGCAGGGTGCCTGCGCCTGGGCCTGGCTATCCCCGGCGCGCGGCCAGGTCGCCCACGCGCTCGACGAACTGAGCCATGAAGCGGTCGATGTCCGCCTCGACGGCCACGTCCACGTTCGGCGGGCGGCCCCACACCCGGCGCCAGTCGGTCACGGTCTCGCCAGTGGTAAGTCTCCCGCCCAGCTCCACGTCGACGGTGACTGCCTCGGTCCGAACCAGCGTCGGGTCCAGAGCGGCCGCGAGGGCCAGTGGGTCGTGGACGAAGGCGCCGTAGAAGTGGTCGTTTCGGCTGTGGAACTCCATGTAGAACCGCAGGGCATCGGCCAGGTATCGAACGATCGGGTTGACGCCGCCCTCGGGCCGCGCGCCGTCGGGTTGACAACCGGCCAGAGCAGCCAGGGCGACCAGGTGTTCGGGCCGCATCTTCGCCCGCTCGGTGACGTCGAGCCCGAGGGCGATCGGCCGGGCGTTCGATGCCCTCGACCCGGTCGGGGGCGCACCGGCCGCCTCTTCGGCCGCCCAGGTCTCGAAGACGATCTTCGCGGCCTCGGGATCGACGTTGACGTTCCATTCGGTCGTGGGCGCGGTGTTGCCGGGCGATCGATACGAGCCGCCCATGATCACGACGCGGCGCAGGAGGCGCGGCAGCTCGGGCTCGCGCAGGACCGCCAGCGCCACGTTCGTCAGGGGCGCGAGCGTCACCAGGGTCAACTCCCCGGGGCGGCGGCGGGCCTCCTCGGCGATGAGATCCGGGCTGAAGCGCGGGGAGAGGGGCACGCGCGCCGGCGGCAGCGTCGCATAGCCAATCCCTTTCGGCCCGTGAGTCTCGGGGGTGGTGACGAGCTTTCGGGCCAACGGCGTCTCGCGGCCGATCGCCACTTCCACGTCCGCGCGACCCGCCAGCTCCAGCACGGCCCGGGTGTTCTCCGCGACCTGGCGGGCATCGACGTTGCCCGCGGTGCAGGTCACTGCGACCAGCTCACATTCGGAGGAGGCGGCCGCGTACAGCAACGCCAGGCTGTCGTCTACGCCGGTATCGCAGTCGACGATGAGGGGGATCCGGGCAGCGCCTTCGTAGGTTGGATGTTCGATCACGGCCGGATCGTAGTCCACGATGGCCTACGGCGCGACGCGCTCACAACGGATCGCCGCAGCACGGCCACATCCCCGGGGCGGCTTCCGTAGGATCGGCCCCGGCGCGCGCCGGGACGATCGCGCCGCCGAGAAGTGGCCGGCTGTGCCGATCGGTACGCCGGAGGCTACCGGACGGGCGGTTCGCCCGGTTGGCCAGCCGGAGCCGCCTGATCCTGTGGCGGAGCGACCGGCGCCGGCCCGCCAACGGGCGGCTGGGGATACGGCTGGGCCGGCATGGGCGGCTGGTAGGGCGGCTGCGCGGACGGCTGCTGCGGATACTGCCCCTGCGGGTACTGCGGAGGGTACGGCTGCTGCGGCTGCGCGTACGGCTGCGGCGGCGGATAGGGCGCCTGCGGCGGGTACTGGCCCGGCTGCGGCTGCGCGTACGGCTGCTGCGGCGGGTACTGGCCCGGCTGATAAGCGGCCGGCGCCTGAGCGGGCGGTGCCGGCTGCACGGGAGCGGACGCCGCAGCCTGTGAGGCGTCGGGCGTAGCGGCTTCCTTGCCCTCGAACGAATCCCTGAAGCCGCGGAGCGCCTTGCCGATGGCGGCGCCTGTATCCGGCAGCTTGCCGGGCCCGACGATGATGAGCACTATCACGAGAAGGATGATCAGATGGGCGGGAGTCAAGCCCCAGGGCATTGCTGTTACTCCTTGCGGCCGCGACACACGCTGCCGCGCTGACGATCGCCTTGACTGCGGTTTCTGCCCGGTCCCCGCCCCTGCCGACCTGCCGATGGATTCGGGCCGGAGAACCAGGAGCGCGACCCGGGCGGGGCCGCAACCTGACGAGTTGCCGCGATCAGGATACGCCTTGACGGCGTTAGCCGAAACCTCACGGGCGAGCGATGCCTCTCCGCCCTGTCTGCGTTCGGGATAGGCCCGGGCCGCGCGATCGCCGGACGGCCGGCCCTAGACTGTCGCCTGACATGAGATGGCTCTTTCTGCTGGCGGCGATAGGCGCCGCTGCCCTGGTCGTGCTGGCCGTGGTTTCGGAACGCCGCGGCGGCCGCCCTCCGCGGTCCCGTTCGGGGGCGCGGCTGGCTTGGGCGGCGCTCTCGCTGATCGCGCTGGCCGGCGGCGTATTCGTGGCCCATTGGGTCGGCATCTTCTCCGTCCCGCTCGTCGTGCTGGCTTTCGTGCCCCTTGGGGCCGCGCTCCGGTGGTGGTTCACGGTCACACGCAGCTCGCGTGAGCGCGAGGCGGCGGCTCGGGCCGCGGCCGGCGGCAGACGAGTGCCCTCGGCGGCGGAATTGCCCATCTTCGTAGGCCTGGTAGCTATTGCGATCGCTCTCGGGGTCCTTGCCGGCCTCCTCGTCGGGCGGCACTGAGGGGTTCGGGGCCGGCGCGCGCCGCACCCAACCCCTCAACCGAGGCGAGCATCTCGGGCCAGGTCGCGGCCTGGCTCTACAGGTTGATGCCGACCTTGAACTCCTTCACCGCGGGCTCCTTCCTGAGACGAGGGGCGTCAGCCGCCAGGTCCAGCGGTACGTGCCGGGCTCCACGAGATACTCCGGCAGCGTGTCCGGGCCGCAACTGGCCGTGCCCAGGCCCCGGTGCGCGAGGTCCAGGTACACGATCGTCTCCGGCCGGGGAACCAGCTCCACGTCATGCCTGGCCGTGGCCAAGTCGATCGCCCGGAAGTGGGTCGCGGAGACCTGCAGGGGTCGATCGGCCGCCAGGTGGAAGCCTCGCCCGGTGCCGTCGGAGAGCTCGAGCCAGCGAACCGCGTGATGGCCGCCGTTCTCCTGGGGTTTGACGTACGGCACGTACTGCTCGGCCACGGTGGAACGCCACCGGCCGACGGCCCCCCCGCGCCAGCGGTCCGGGTAGGTTTCGACCGGCCCGGGGCCGAACCACTCGACCTGCTCGAGCCCCGGCACGGTTTCCAGGACGATGCCGACGCGGGCCAGGTCGGTCAGCCCGTCGGGGATCACGACGGTCTCCTCCACGAGGACCCCGCCGCCGGCCAGCGCCCGGAAGCGCTGGTCGTGGCGGACGACTATCCCAGACGCGGTGCGCTCCTCGCTCTCGACGACGGTCGCGCCCGCCTCGGGTCGCACGGACCGGAGGCTGCGCGTGAGACGGTCCACGCCCCACTCGCGCCATTGCGCCGCCGCGCCGACGATCCGATCGTTGTCGGTCGGCGCCCTCCACAAGGAGAGACGCGGCGGAGCCGCAAGCAGCTCGTGAACGAGCAGCCCCTCGCCATCGAGCTCGACCGCTCCGCCGGCCGGCGCTTCGGCCACGGCGACGGCGGCCGGCTGAGTACCAAGCGGCAGCTGGGCCCAGCAGATCTCGAAGCCCGCCGGCGCCCACGCCAGAGCCGCCGCGGTCCGGAACCGGAGAGTCAGCCACAGCTCGCTGCCGCCGGCGGCCGGTGGCGTCCAGCCGGGCAGGCTCACCCCGGCGCTCCGGCCGGGAGCCACGTCGGGCAGCGGCAGGTCTCCTCCGGCGACCACCTCGCCGTCGTCGGAGAGTTCCCACGATGCCCGCAGCCAGCCGAGGTCCGCGAAGTACTGGCGGTTCCACAGCTCGATCGTGCCGCCGCGGAGGAGGTCCGAGCCGGACGTGACGCGCACCGGAGCCGCGAGTTGCCGATGCTCGAAGAGGGCCGGCTTCGGCCGCCGGTCCGGCCAGTTGAGGCCATCCAGGCAGAAGTTGCCGTCGTTGGGTTGATCGCCGAAGTCCCCGCCGTAGGCCCAGCGAGTCGTTCCGTCGGGCAGTTCCTGGACGAGGCCGTGGTCCCACCACTCCCAGATGAACCCGCCCTGCAGGCCGTCGGTGGCCTCGATCGCCTCCCAGTACTCGGCCAGGGTGCCGTTGCTGTTGCCCATGGCGTGCGAGTACTCGCACATGATCAGCGGCCGGGTCTGCTGGCCCGATCTGGCGTGGGCGACGATGGCGGAGATGGGCGGGTACATCGGCGCGAGGATGTCGCTGACGTGCTGGTCGGCGGACCAGTTCCAGCGAATGCAGCCCTCGTACTGGCGGGGCCGCGACGGATCGTAACGGCGGATGTAGCCCGCCTCGGCGTCGTGGTTGGCGCCGTGGCCCGACTCGTTGCCGAGCGACCAGACGATCACCGAGACGTGGTTCTTGTCCCGGCGGACCATTCGCGCAGCGCGATCCACCCAGGCGTTCAGGTAGCGCGGGTCGTCGCAGAGTCGATCGATGAAGGCATGCGACTCGATGTCGGCCTCGGCCACGACGTACAGGCCGAGCTCGTCGGTCAGGTCCAGGAAGACGGGGTCGTTCGGATAGTGGGAGGTGCGGACCGCGTTGAAGCCGAACTGCTTCATGGCCACCAGGTCCGCTCTGATCGATTCGGCCGAGATGACCCGGCCCGTGTGCTGGTCGAAGTCGTGGCGGTTGACTCCGCGGATCAGGACGGTGGCACCGTTGATCAGCAGGTGAACGCCCTCGATCTCCACGCGCCGGAAGCCGACGCGCAGATCCGCCTCTTCGATCGTCTCGCCCGCGGGCGAGCGGAGCGCGATGTGGAGCGAATACAGGTTCGGCCTCTCTGCGGACCAGGGCTCGACGTTCGGAACCTCGGCCCTGAGTGAGGCTCGTCCATCGAGCGGCGGGTGCAGCCCCGGCGCCAGCTTCTCCCATTCGGCTTGCTCCGAGCCGGCGAGCCCGACTGACACCAGCTTCGCCACCATGTCGAAGCGATGGCGGCTCAGCGGCTCGGAATCCGCGCGGCTGACCCTGGGACCCGGTCCCTTGTTCGCGAAGGGCACGCCGGCCGTGAGCGGCGCGAGCTCGCCCAGTCGCGCCTCCACGGACCAGCCGGTCTCAGGCTCCGCGCCGCCGAAGTCCACATCGGCAAGCAGCTCGAATGTGCCTGTCCGAAGATCGTCGGCCAGGCCGGCGTTGACCCGCACGTCGGCGAAATGGACGCGCGGCGTGGCGTAAAGAAACACGGAGCGGGTGATGCCGCCGTGCCACCACTGGTCTTGATCCTCGATGAAGGTGGCGTCGGACCACTTCACGACGCGGAGCGAGATGTCGTTCTTCCCGGGCCGGACGGCGCTCGTGACGTCGAATTCGGCGGCCAGGTGCGAGTCCTTGCTGACGCCGATCTCCCGCCCGTTGACGCTGGCGATCAGCACGCTCTCGGCGGCGCCGACATGCAGGACTATCCGGCGGCCGGCGAGCCACTGCGCGGTCAGCTCGAAGTCGCGCTCGTAGACCCCGGTCGGGTTGGTCTGCGGCAGAGCGGGCGGATCGCCCGGAAACGGCATCTGGACGTTGGTGTAGTGCGGCAGGTCCCAGAAGCCCTGCATCGTCCAGCAGCCCGGGACGTCAACATCGCTCCAGCTGGCCGCCAGCTCTTCCTCCGGTGTGTGAAGAAGCTGGAAGCGCCACCGGCCGTCCAGGTCCAGGCGATCGGTGTGCGGGACGCTGTGCATCGGCAGGCGATTGAGCGCCGTCAGCTCGGGAGCAAGCCACGGCCTGGCGGTCATGAGACCACCTGCCGCACGGCAGACGACTCGCCAGGCGAAATGGGGAGCCGGCGGCCGCTCACCGTGGGCTACGCCGGCGGGCAGGTCCGCCCGCCTCCAGATCGAACAACCTCGCGTGGAAATCGCCGAGGCTGCGCGAGTCGGCCGGGTCGTCCGAGCGGATCGCGAGTCCCACCCTCATCAACTCGTCGCCGCCGCGCAGACCG
>JBGQBD010000065.1:0-13035 GCA_041494645.1 Candidatus Limnocylindria bacterium | reverse complement strand
GCTTGACGTGGAGCGAGACATCGCGCAGGACATGCAGTCGGCCGAACCATTTCTCGACGTTGCGCGCATCGACGACCACGTCTGTGGCCGGTCGAGGGACGCCGCCGATAGCCCCCAGGAGGTTGTCGCTGACGTGAGGGGCGGTCATCAGTGGCCTCCCAACACCGTGATCTTGTCCGGTCGCCTTGGCTTGCGGCGACCGAGCATCCGCTCGCGCCAGCTCGGGCCGCCGCCCGAGAGCTGTGTCGTCCCCTTCGCGAACTTGCGTTCGATCCAAGCCTGCACGAAGCCCCAGATCGTGGTCAGCAGGAGATACCAGACGCAGCAAGCGACCATGTACTCGAAGTAGATCAGCGAGGTGACTGCCTTGCTGTCGAATGTCGTGTAGAGCTCGAAGACGGCGAGAACGTACAACAGCGACGTGTTCTTGATCATGTTGTTGAACTCGTTGCCCAGCGGCGGAATGATCACCCGGGCTGCCTGGGGCAAGACGATGCGGCTCATCGTCTGGCGGTACGCCATACCGAGCGACTTGGCCGCCTCGGTCTGGCCAGGGTCGACTGCGAGGATGCCGGCCCGAACGATCTCCGCCATGTAGGCCCCCTCGTTGACCCCCAGGATGAGGGTCCCGGCGAATACTTCCTGCGCGATGGTGAAGGGACCCACCGCGATTGTCGGCCACGAGACGACGTGGCTCATCAGAAGGCCGTAGAAGAGGAAGGTGAGCTGAACGATGAGTGGCGTTCCGCGGAAGAACCAGATGTAGAGGTTGGCGACGATGCGAAACGGCCAGATCCGCGACATCCTGGCGAGCGCGGCCAAGATGCCCAGGACAACGCCCAGTACCTGAGCGACTATGGAGATGCCGATCGTCAACCAAAGGCCATTGATGATCGTGCCGTCGGGCTGGAAGATCGACTTGAACGTGATGTCCCACTGGAAGTGGTAGACAGCGCCCTTGCTCTGGCCGCCACAGGCCGCCAGCGAGAAGGCCAGCAGCACGAGGAACCCGGCGAGCGAGGCTCGCCGGGTTCCAGACCCAAAGATGGATTGAGCCATCGATCGGTCGTGCGATCTAGGGCTGGACTAGGAGACCGGCGCCGTGCTGGTCACCGCTCCGGATTGGATGCCCCACTTGGTGAGGATCTGCAGGTAGGTGCCGTCCGCGAGCATCGCGTCGAGCGCAGCCTTGATCGAGGCCTGGAGCCCGGTATGGTTCAGGCCGACGCTGATACCTTCCGGAGCCCGCTCCAGGTTGAGGTTCGGGACGACCGCGAACTTGCCCTGGCCGTTGGCGACTTCGAAGCCGGCGACGGGCTCGTCGGTGAAGTGAGCGGCCACGGTGTTGGCCTGGAGGGCCAGCAGCGCCTGGGTGTCGGCCGTGAAGGTCTTGAGGGTGATGGGCTTCTTGCCCTTGGCCACGCACTGCTGGCTGAGGCCGTCGGCGGCGGCGTAGTCGCCGGTGCCGCTGATGTGCATGGCTTCCACGGTGCCGTCTTCGGCCGCGACCGCCTTGCCGCACAGGTCATCGACCGTGACAATCTTGTCGGGGTTGCCTGCCAGGACCACGAACTCCTGGCCAGCCTGGAAGTAGGGGATCATGGCCACCTGCTTCTGGCGGTCGGCCGTGATCGTCTGCGCGGAGACGATGATGTCGCAGGTGCCTCCGGTCAGAGCCGGGATGATCGCGTTGAAGTTGGTCGACTTGACGACCACGGTCAGCCCAAGCCGCTTGCCGATCGCGTTGACGAGGTCGATGTCGGAGCCGACAGGCTTCTGGCTCGCGTCAAGCGATTCCTGAGGCGGGTACGACGTGTCCGAGCACACGGTCAGAGTGCCGGCCGCGATCAGGTCCGTTGCCGGGACCGTCGGTAGCGGGGCCGCCGTCGGGGCTACGGAGGGAGCCGTGGTGATCACGGCAGTCGGGGCCGGGGTCGGGACCGGCGTGGGCGCCGGCGTGGGCGACGCGGCGCTGCTCGAGCAGGCGCCGAAGATGATCGCTGCCGCGGCGAGAGCGCCAATGACGCGGAATCGAGATGAACTCATAACCTGTGTTCCTCCTGTCCTCCTGACCTCCCCAACATCGCTCGTCGTCCACCCTCGACGCGCATTTGGGGTATCGAGGGGGAGCGTAGCCGCAGCCGACGGACCGCGCAAGGCGTACACCACATCGTGGGTTGCGAGGGGGTTGCAGATCAGCTCTTCGGATCGGCTCCGCCCTGGCAGAACGCACGGCGGAAGCGCAGCGGCCGCCCCACCTTGGAGCCGCTATGCTGGCACCGATGGTTCGTCAGCTGCCCCGCCGGATCCCGCTGGCCGAGCTCCATTGCCACCTCGGCGGGGCCGTCACGCCCGCGATCATGTGGGGCATCGCCCACTCGCAGGGGATCAAGCTCCCGACCAAGGACTACTGGGAGTTCCGCGAGATGATCACCGCCTCGCCCAAGCGAGGCCACTCTTTCGACGGCTACCTCCAGCTCTTCCACTGGACCGAGCTGATCCAGTCCTCGCCGACGGCGATAGAGCGATCCGTCTACGAGGTGGTCGGCGGCGCCTACCGGAAGAACAACGTCACGACCATGGAGCTGCGCTTCAACCCCATGAAGCGCAACCGCGGCGGCGAGCAGGACCTCGACCACATCATCGCGGCGGCCCTGCGCGGCATGGACCGCGCCACGCTCGAGTATCCGATCAGGCCCGGCCTGATCTTCTGCCTGGACCGGGCCTTCTCGTACGAGCTGAACGAGATCATCGCCGAGAAGGCGATCGCCTGGCGGGATCGCGGCATCGTGGGGATCGATATCGCCGGTCCCGAATCGGCTACCTTCCGGGTTGCCGACTACAGCAACCTGCTCCGGCGGGCTCGCCGGTTCGGGCTCGGCATCACCGTGCATGTCGGCGAGGTCGGACCGGTGGAGGAAGTCGCGCAGGTCATCGAGCTGCTGGAGCCCGACCGAATCGGGCACGGCGTCAAGTCGGCCTATGACCCCCGAACGATGGGCATGCTCCGCGAGCGCGGGATCGTCCTGGAGATCTGCCCGACGTCGAACCTGCAGACCGAGGTTGTGTCGGGCTGGGAGGAGTTTCGCTGGATCTTCGATCAGTTCCGGCGCCACGAGGTTCGGTTCGCCATCAACACCGACGGGCCGGAGATGCTGCGGACCTACATCCGCGACGAGCTGGCGACCCTGGGGCGGCTCGGCATCCTGTCCTACGAGGAGCAGCTGCAGGCGGCCCAGACTTCGCTCCAGGCGTCGTTCGTGCCCAAGGTGGCCGACGTCGCCGCGGCCGCGCACATCCCGGCGACCCGCGTCGAGGTCGAGCGGGAAGAGGCCTAGGGCCGGCCGCGGCAGTGGCCGCGAACCCGCGTGGACCGCTACGGATCCAGCGGCTCGACTAGATAGGTGCAGCTACGGTCGCCGGACGCGATGTGGCGCTCGCGCGTCACCGTGGCCCCGAGCACCTCGCCGAAGAGTTCCAGCTCTTCCTGACAGGCGATCGGGTACGGTCCGGAGACTCCGGAGATGGCGCAGTTGTGCTCGCACAGGCGGATGGCTCCATCCGGGTCGCGGGTTGCGCGGCCCAGGTATCCGGTCTCGTCCTGGTAGCTCGCCACTTCCCGGACCCTGTCCCAGAGGGACGCGCTGCTCGGCAGGCGCTCATCGAGCCGGTCACTGAGGCGGGTCTTGAGCTGCAGGCGTCGAGCCTCGAAGACCTCATTGATCAGGGCCTCGCCGCCGATGGAACTGATCGCCGTGAGGAACGATTGAGCCAGTGCCCCGTAGTTGGCCGGGAACAGCTCCTGGGCCGCCGGCGTCAGGTCGTACATATGGCGCGGCCGGCCGACGCCGTGGCGGCTCAGGCTGCGGCTGACCAGGCCCGCCGTCTCCAGCGTGCGCAGCTGTTGGAGCACGCCGGTTCGGCTGGCCCCGACGCGATCGGCGACTTGATCCGGGGCTGCGGGCCCGCCGGTTCGCAGGGCGTAGAGGACCTCGCGGCGGAGGGTTGAGGAGGCGCCGGGACCGGGCGTGGGCGTGACGAGCGGCGTCAGGGTGCGGACACGCTGGATGATCTGGTCGTCCGTGCCGTGGTCGAACGCGGTCGCGGCCTTATGGCCGGCAGTCGCGCCGTTGCGGTCGGCGCGGCCGTCGCCCGGTTGCGTCGCCGGCGGCAGGCCCGTGGGCGTTGTGGGCTCCCGATCCATGGCGAAAAAGTAGCAGCGAGCGTCGAAACCTGCTCGCCGGCCGGCCACGGCACCCGGCCTCACCGGGCCGCTGGCGCGTGGAAGAGGCCGATCTTGCCGCCGGCGCCCCCGGCGGACTCGCCCGGAGGGGTCCTTGTGCCTTAGGATCAGGATTGATCCTGCGGGTTGATCCGGTCGGTCGCCCGCCTCGGCCGCGGGTGAATACCGCCGGATCGTGATCAATCGGCCGCCGAGGAGCACTGGGTGCCACAGATTCGAGCCTTTCGGGCGCTTCGATTCGACCCGCAGGCGGTCGGAGATCTGAGCCGCGTCGTCTGCCCGCCCTACGACGTGATCGGGCCGGAGCTGCACCGGACTCTGCTGGCGCGGCACCCCCAGAACGCCGTTCGGCTCGATCTGCCGGAGATCCAGCCCGGTGAGGAGCCGGACGACCGCTACCGTCGCGCGGCGCGCCTCCTGGCCGGCTGGCGAGTCGATGGCTCCTTGCGCAAGGACGGCAGCCCGAGCATCTACGTCTACGAGCAGTCCTACAGGGTTCCCGGCAGCAACAAGGTCCGTACTCAGCGCGGCTTCTTCGGCCGTCTTCGACTGGAGGATCTGACCGCCGGCTCGGGCGTGCGGCCCCACGAGCGAACCCTCGCCGCTCCCAAGGAGGATCGCTACAAGCTGCTTCGGGCGACGGCCGTGAACACCAGCCCGGTCGTGGGCATGTTCTCCGATCCGGGCGGCAAGTCAGGGAAGGCTCTCAAGGCCCTCTCCGCAGGTCCGGCCGACGCTGACGTCAGGGACGACGACGGTGTCCGCCACCGTCTGTGGGCAGTGGCCGAGAACGGGCCGGAGAGCGACCGCGTGAGCCTCGTCCTCGACGCGGCGCGTCGAAAGCCGATAACCATCGCGGACGGACATCACCGCTACGAGACCGCTCTCCGTTACCGCGACGTGCGCCGGGGGAACAAGACCGGTGAGGCCGACCCTGCCTTCGACTACGTGCTGATGCTATTCCTCGAGATGACGGGCCAGAAGCTGACCGTTCTCCCAACGCACAGAATCGTGAGGGGCCTCGGTGAAGAGGGCGTCGACGATCTGCTGAACCACGCCCAGTGGCTGTTCGAGGTTCAGCCCGTGGCGCAGCGCTCGGATCTGGAGGCCGCATTCGCCTCGGTCGATCGAGCTCCAGGCGGTGAGGGCCGTTTCGGACTGTGGACTCGCCATGGCGGAGCCCTCCTGCGTGCGCGCCGCGAGGCCATCACCGCGTCCCTGCACCAGGGCGGCGCCGCTCTGCGTCGCCTGGATGTGATCCTGCTGCAGGTCGCCCTCGACCGCCTGTGCGGCATCGATACCGCCGCCATCGCCGCTGGCCATCTGGCGTACAGCAAGTCCGTGGCCGATGCCCTGGACTGGGTGGACTCGTCGCGGGACGGTGCGGACGCGACTTTCCTGCTCGATCCCACGCCCGTGGCCGAGATTGCGGCGGTGGCCGCGGACGGCGACGTCATGCCGCAGAAGTCGACCTACTTCTATCCCAAGGCTCTGACAGGGCTGATCATCAATCCCCATGAATGGTGAGACCCGGGCGGGTTTGTTCGACAAGAGGCGCGAGGATGCGCACATGAGTGACAACACATGAGTGACAACAGTCCCGACGAGCTGCACGTCGCCCGGCCTCATCCCGTCGGCGCCAACGGCCGCCCGATTCGAAAGGATGAGATAGAGCTGACCGAGGACGGTCTGTATGTCGAGTCGTGGATGCCGGAGCGACGCTCGCGTCGCCGCCCCCTGCTCTTCATCCACGGCGAGCTGACCGGTTCGTGGATCTGGGAGCGCTACCTCTCGTACTTCGCCAGCCGGGGCTGGGAAGGTCACGCCCTCAACCTGCGCAATCACTACTGGTCCGAGACGACCGACGTCGCCAGCGTGGACTTCGAGGCGTACGTCGACGACGTCGCTGCCGTCCTGGAGCGGCTCGGGCACAACGTGGTGGCCGTTGGCCATGGCATGGGGGGCCTGCTGGCGCTCAAGGCGGCCGAGCGGCATCCCGTCGGCGCCATCGTCCTGCTCGACAGCGAGCTTCCACGAGATCTGCGCACCCCCGCCCGGCCGCACCAACTGCGCGAGATCCCCGACGTCTACGGCCGCGATCACATCGGCTGGGAGACACTCCCCGAGCGGCTGCAACGTGACAACCGCGACCTGACGATCGCGGACATCGTTCGACTGCAGCATCTCTTTGGCCAGAAACCCCACGAGTCGGGGCTGGCAAAGCGGGAGATCCGGGAGGGGATCGCGATCGATCGGGCTCGCCTGGCCGGGACGCCGATCCTGGTCGTGGGCGCCGGCCTGGACGGCACTTCGTCGGCGACCGGGGCCGAGCGGCTGGCCGACTGGCTGGGCGGTATCTACGAGCCGTTCGGGGCGCATTCGCACTACGGGCTCGTGATCGGCGAGTCGAGCTACCAGCAGGTGGCCGACGGAGTTCGGGCCTTCCTGGAGTCGCACCGGCTGTAGATCGCCCCGGCGCGGAACCCGGCGGCGAGGTGGCGGTACTCGGGTGCCCGGGTGCTCACGCGGCTCTGGGCGCCCAGCCGCGATGGCGCGCGAATCTCGATGGCGCCCGCTTCCGCCGCCTGCTATCATCCCGCCCGGCCGCCAAACGGCGGCCGTGTCGATGCCGCATTCGTCTAGAGGCCCAGGACACCGCCCTCTCAAGGCGGAGATCATCGGTTCGAATCCGATATGCGGTACCAGAACCGCCGGCATCCAACGCCCCCGGACCGCGCCCCGGGGGCGTTCTCTATCTCCGGTTGTCCCGCCATCCTGAGCCGCCAAGGCGCCCGAGGGTCCCTGCTAGCATGGCCGCATGCCCGGCCGGGGGAGCACCCCTCCTCTGCGGAGGCCGGTTACCGTCACGCAGGAGATGGGCAATGTCGGACAACCCGCAGCAACCTGGAGGGGCGCCCGGGGGTTCCCCCGGCGCGCCGCCCCCGGCCCAGGGAGGCTTCGGTCAGCAGCCTCCGGCCGGACCTCCTGGCGGGTGGCCGCCGCCTCCGCCAGGCTACCCACCGCAGCCCGGCTACCCGCCCCTTCCCGGATACTCGCAGCAAGGCTTTCCGCCCTCGCCCGGTTATCCGCCTCCGCCAGGCTACCCCGGCGGCTACCCGCCTCCCGGCTACTACCCGCCGCCCTACGGGCAGCCCCCAATGGGCTACGGTTACCCGCCGAGGTACGCGGGTTTCTGGATCCGTTTCGCGGCCTATCTTATCGACGCGATCATCCTGACCGGCCTGGTGATCCTCTGCCTCATCGTCGTCTTCGTCGGCTGGATCGCGTTGCCTTTCGTTGCGCTCGGCTACATGCCATACCTATGGTGGAAGCGCGGCGCCACGTTCGGGCAGAGCGCCTTGGGCTTGAGGGTCGTCAGGGAGCAGGACGGCGGACCCATCGACGGCGGGCAGGCCTTCATCCGGCTGATCGGCTGGTTCGTCAGCGCCTGGGTGCTGTATCTCGGCCTCATCTGGGTGGCGTTCGAGCCGCGCAAGCGCGGCTGGCACGACATGATGGCCGGCACCGTGGTCATCCACGTCAACTGAGCGAGGTCGGATGAGGGGGGCGAATCTGGCCCCAGCGTGCGTCCCCAGGAGCCGGTCGAACAGACGGTCATAGAACGCCCGTTCTGTGGAAAAGAAGGTGGAATTCTTGGTGGACAAACCCCCTTTTCGGCCACGCCGACCCCGCCTAGCATGCACCCAATCTGCCGCGGAGGAGTAGACGCGGCGGAACGAATCTCATCCTGATCCGAGTCTTCGGTCCGTCGCCGGGAGTTGGGATCACGTGTCGCGAGAGAGGAGCGATTGCTTTGATGGATTCGTCCAGGCGCGAGGATCCCAGGGCCGTCGACGCCGCCGTTGATTTCGTCCGCTTCTGTCACCGGCGCAGGCGCGCCGGGTGGCCCGAGCTCTACGACGAGATGTGTGCCGTCGCGAGCCGCGGTCTGTACCGCGGCTGGGGCTTCGCGGAGCTGGCCGAGCACGACGTCGCCTTCGGACTGGCGGAGATGCCGCGTCTGGCGGGGCTGGTGGCGGATGTGGTTCGTCAGGACTCAGAACGGCGAGGCCGCGCGTCCGTCGGCGTGATGGCTCCTGTGGCGCTGCGCTCTGACGGGCCGGAGGAGGCGCCCGAGGACGCGTTGCGCGGGCAGGTCTTCATGGGAGCGGCCCGCTGAGCCTGGAGGATCAGGCGCGGAGCTGGCGGCGGGCCATCTCGGCCTCGATCTGACGTTCGGCCTCGACGTACTGGTCGATCCGGTCGCGCAGCTCGTTGGCCTTGGGCGTGTAGAGGTGGACCTGCTGCTGGAGGATGTAGCTCAGGCGCCGGCTCGTCATGCGGACGTGGTCCAGGTTCTTCATGAGCACGAGCGGATCCATGGCGGCCAGGTCGCCGGGTTCGTACATCAGCTTCATGGCCCGATTGTATGGGTCGCGGCGGAGGAATGTCGCGACCCGGGCGGGCGGCGCTACAGAGCCCGTGGCGAGCGGGGCGGCCAGTCCCAGTCGATCGGGAGGCTGGCGCCGTTGAGGGCACGCCGGCGCCCGGCCTCGCTCGTGGCCAGGACGAGGATTCGGTCGAGCTTGGTGGCCTGGCCCGCCTCGCCCCCCCAGAGCTTCGTCATCTTGCGGCCGGCGGCTACGTCGTCGAGGGCGATGCCGGCCAGGCGGTAACCCTCCGGCGCGGCGGCGAGCTCCCAGACCGATTCGGCCAGGCCGACGCCGCCGGCCGCCGGCCGGCCTCGGTCCAGCTCCACATCGCCCACGACCAGGGCGATCACCGCGTCGTCGGCCAGGGCGGAACGCAGCCCTCGCAGAACCTCGCGCATGAAGACGAGGTACGCGTCGCGGTGATGGGCGTCGTCGAGCAGGTCGTCGATCGCGACCGCTTCGTAGCCGAGCAGCCACAGCCGCAGCCAGTTGTAGTAGCCGTACTTCACGACCCGCAGGTAAGGCGGCGACGTCACAACGAGCCGGGCCCGTTCCGGCAGGCCGCGGGAGCGCAGCGCCTCCCGGAAACGAACGCCGGCGTCGCGCGCGTCGCCGAGCAGGGCGATGCCTCGGGTGGCGGGCACGGGCTGGCGGTACAGGCGGCGCAGCTTGTCGTCGAGAAGCGTGAAGGCATCGCGCTCCGGCGAGTGGAAGCTCGTGCGGGCCACGAAATCGCGGACGTAGCGCGGGGCCATGCTGAAGGTGTTCGGCATCACTGCGGACAGGTAGCTGGCGCTCTTGCCGTGAAGAATGCCCGTCAGCGTGGCGAGGAGGAAACGGTCGGCTCGATTGTCGGGATCGAGGCCCGCTCGGAGGTAGAGCAGCTGGGCGAGCGTTCGAGGATGGAAGGCCAGGGCCACCTCGGCGGGGACGGGCGCGTCGTGCCTGACCGGCATCGAAACTCCGGATGCCTGGCTGCCGGGGCCCGGCGCCAGGATCTCGCCCGAGCCCGGACTGGCGACGATGCTGTCCGCGAGGGCGTTCCACTCCCCAGCGGAAGCGGCCCAGGCCAGACGAAGCGATGCCAGCCGGGTCTTCACGTCGGCCTTGGTCGGCGGGTCCACCTTGGCCGCGGTCAGGATGTGAGCGAACGGGTTGAGGTCGTTCCCGGCGCCGATCCGCCCCTCGGCGCAGGCCTGCAGCGGCGTTGTGCCGCGGCCGCTGAACGGATCGAGGACCACGTCCCCGGGGCGCGTGTAGCGGGCGATGAAGGCGTGCACGAGGCCGGCCGGGAAGCTCGCCAGGTACGAGCACATCGGGTGGAAGCTGTGGCCCCAGAGCCGCTGCTGGTCCTTCCATTCGGGCTCGAGGGCCAGGCGCGGCAGCTCGCTCGGGAGCTGCAGGGCGAGCTGGCCGTTCGAGGAGACCGGGACGGCGCCTCGAGCGGGAAGCCGTGGCCAGGGTTCGGTTCGGACGTCTGAGCGCTCGCCGGTGACCGACGGCCGGGCCGCCAGTTCGGATTCGAGCGGAAGCGACGACACCGACACGACCTCCCGGACACAAGACAGCCGCACTCGCGGTGCACGCGAAGGAACAGGAGTCTAGCACCGAGCGCTCCGGGCGCAGAGAGGACTATCGCACCATAGCCGACCCGGGCGGGAGTCGTCGGGCAACTGGCCGTCGTCGCGCTTTTCGCGCGGACAGGCGGGACTGGCCTCGCCCCGCGGAGGGGGTTACTCTACCCGCGGCGTCGAGCCAGCGTCGGTGTCCCCGTAGCTCAGTGGATAGAGCGGCCGCCTTCTAAGCGGCGGGTCGTGGGTTCGAATCCCGCCGGGGACACCAAACATCGATTTCGCGCGTGGGACGACCTGCCGCCTGTGCCAGGACCCGCGCCCAGTGGCTGGCCCAGGGCACGACGACACGCTTGGCTCCGCGGTGCTCACAGGGGGTGTAACGGTGCCCCCACGCACCAACGACAGTGCGCCGCGACCGACGGCCCTGGCGCCGCTTGTCGCGGCCAGACTGCACCGAGGGCTTGTGCCGACCGGTCCCGATGCTAGGATTGGGATCGAGTCGCCGAGAGGGTGCGACGTTCGGCGCCGAGTGCGGGAGGAGAGGACCCGGAGCGAGTTCGGTCGCAACATCCGTCGCTCGCGTCCCCCGGATGCCAATCCCGCTTGCCCCTGATCCCCGCCAGTGCCATCCGTTTCGGCGCGACAGTGGGGAAAGGAGCGGGGTCCGGTGGGTGCGTCGAAGACACGTTGGGGTCGTCCTGCGCGAGCCGGCGCGGCGTCGATCGGGGGGATCCTTGCGGCCGCCGTCCTGGTGGCCGGGCTGTTCACAGCGACCCCGGCGCCGGTCCGGGCGGAGACGGGCGGGGCGACGCACTTCGATTTCTTCTACGGCGCCGATCCTTGCGTGACGGCTGGCACGCCATGCAGCTCGGTTGTGGAAGCAGAGGATGCCCAAGACGGGGCATGCTACTTCTTCAGCGATGGCGTCCACTTCACCAGCAGCGATCCTCTGGCAATCCTGCCGGCGGATTACGTCTACACCTGGGGAGATCTAGCCTTGCACCATTTCAGTTTCATCTTCAGGACCGCCGGACCGCAGACGATCACGGTCACGGACGTCTCGGTTCCTTCGATCACCGGCACCCTGACCGGGATCTACGTCTCGCCCGGTCAGGTTGCCCGCCTCGTGGAGACGGTACCGGCGGCGACGACGGCCGGGGCGGAGTCCCAGGTTTCCGTTCGAGCCGAGGACCTCTGGCACAACCTCGTCACCAGCTACGCCGGCACCATCGGCTTCTCCAGCACCGATTCGGCGGCGACCCTGCCCGCCGACCATGCCTTCAGCCCGGATGATCAAGGAGTGGTCAACCTGCTCGCGACGTTCAGGACGGCCGGCAGCCGGTCGATCACGGTCATCGACCTCGCGCAGCCGGCGCTGACAGACACGCGGACGACCACCGTCACCGCGGCCCCCCATCTGGTCATCGACCTCTGGCCGACCGTGAGCGCGGGCCAGTCCGGCATGTCGTACGAGGTCCAGGCAGTCGACGCTTCGGGCACCATCAACACCGGCTATCTTGGGACGATCCGCTTCTACACTTCGGATACCCAGGCCGACAAGCCGGCGGACTATACGTTCCAGGCCGGGGATCATGGCGACGTCTTCATACCCGGCCTGACGCTCAAGACCGCGGGAAACCAGTGGGTCAGCGTTTACGACGTCTCCAACGGCCTCATCCACGGCGCAGACACGACGTCGGTGACCCCGGGGCCTTCCACGACCGTCGTCCTGGCCGGCCTGCCCTCGGGGATCGTGGCCGGCAGTCAGATCTCGCTCAGCGTCACGCCTATGGACAGCTTCGGCAACGTGAAGACGAACTATCTCGGCGGCGACGTGCACTTCACGAGCACCGACCCGCTGGCCGTGCTTCCCGCGGTCTACCAGTTCGTCCCCGGGGACGGCGGAACGCACACTTTTGCCGTGACCCTGAAGACCGCCGGCCCGCAGACCGTCTCGGTCACCGCCGGCAGCCTCAGCAAATCCGCGAGCACGACCGTCTACCACGGCCCAGCTACGCATCTCATCGTCAGCGGCCTCAGCTCGCCCCGGAATGCCGGGGTGGCCGGGACCCTGACCGTCCGCGCGGCCGACGCCTACGGCAACACCGACTCGTCCTATCACGGCACGATCCACTTCACGAGCTCCGATCCGGCGGCCGTCCTGCCGGCCAACTACACGTTCACCGGCCTCGACGCAGGTGTCCACGTCTTCAGCGTGACCCTCAAGACCGCCGGCACGCGCTCGGTCACCGCGACCGACACCGTGACCGGCTCGATCAACGGCTCGCAGACCGGCATCGTCGTCACTGCCGTCCCCGGCGCGCCGAGCGGCGTGTCCGCCACGGCGGGCAACGCCTCGGCTCTCGTCTCCTGGAGCGCTCCCGCAGCCAACGGCAGCGCCATCACCGGGTACACCGTCACCAGCTCCCCTGGCGCCAGGACCTGCCACTGGACGAGCGGTCCGCTCTCCTGCACCGTGACCGGCCTGACCAACGGCACGCCATACACGTTCACCGTGACCGCCACCAACGGCGTCGGCACCGGGCCGGCGTCCGGTCCGTCGGCGCCGGTGACTCCTTTGAGCGGCGCCACCTACCACGCCCTGACCCCGACCCGGATCCTGGACTCTCGCGACGGCACAGGCGGCCTGTGGGGTGCCTTCAGCTCGCATGTGGCCCGCACCTTCCAGGTCACCGGGCACGGCGGTGTTCCCGCCAACGCCATCGCCGTGACCGGCAACCTGACCGTGACCGGCCAGACCAGTCTGGGCTTCCTGTTCATCGGC
>JBGQBD010000064.1:0-13228 GCA_041494645.1 Candidatus Limnocylindria bacterium | reverse complement strand
ATCGGTCTGGAGTGGGTTCTCCTGATCTGGATCGCCATCGGCGCGATCGCGGGTCTGATCTCGGGTCGCTTCCGTGATGCCCCTGTCTCGGGGGCCGGCGCGGTGATCGGCGCAGTGCTCGCCTACCTGGCCTTCAGCACGATCTTCCCGGGCCGGCTGACGTCGGAGGACAGCTTCGCAGTGGTGCTGACCGCAGTCGTCATGTTGCCCATCATCGCAGGTGGCCACCTGCTCGGGGTTATTGCCGCCGGCCGCGCGATGCAGAGAGCTAAGGCTCGAGGCTGACTGCATGGGGCACCGCCTGGCCGAACCGTTCGAAGGGGCCACCGGCCCGGCTGGCCGAGCCGGCGGCGACCCCTCGGACACACTTCTGTCTCGGCTCGCCGCGTCGGACGACCCCGTGCTGGCCTACAAGGCGCGCCTTCTCGGTTCCCGGCTGACCCCCGGCCTCGACGAGGATTCCAACGAGGCGCAGACCCTTCGCAGCCGCATCGCCACCTCCCCGATGGCTCGGGCGTTGCTGAGCGGCCGCGAGCCCGACGGCACGATCCGAACGCACCCCTACAAGAAGTGGCAGGGGCCGCACTGGACCCTGTGCTCGCTGGCGCTCATCGACTACCCGCCGGGCGACAATTCCCTGCTGCCGATCCTGGACCAGGTGTACCGATGGCTCCTGGCGCGCCAGCTGCCCGGCCGTCGAACGCCCGCCGGACAGGAGTCGAGAGCTCGCTTTTGCGCGTCCCAGGAGGGGAACGCCATCTGGTACTCGATCCGCCTCGGGCTGGACGACCAGCGCACCGCCCAGCTCGCCGAGAGGCTGATCCGGTGGCAGTGGCCCGACGGCGGCTGGAACTGCGACGATCGACCGGTGGCGACCAAATCGTCCTTCCAGGAGACGGCCATACCATTGCGCGGGCTGTGGGCGTTCGGGCAGGCTTATAGAGACGCCGCTGCCCTCGAGGCGGCGGCACGGGCGGCGGAGCTGCTGTTGGCGCGCCGGCTGCTGTGGCGGCGCCGTGACGGCGAGCTGATCGAGCCGGACTGGGGTGGCAGGGTGGACAGGATCCACTTCCCGATCCAGTTCTACGACCTCCTCTACGCACTGGAGGTCATGGCGGAGGTCGGACGGATCGGCGACGAACGCTGCGCGGACGCGTTGCACCTCCTCGAGTCGAAGCGGCTGCCGGACGGCGGCTTCCCCCTCGAGGCGGGCAATGCCACCAGGGCGGATCGGATCGTCAGCCGGGGGAGCTTCGCCGGCTGGGGCCCGACCGGCACGCGGCGGAGCAACCCGCTGGTCAGCCTAGCGGCTTTGCGAGTCTTCGTGATGCGGCGGCTGGCGTCGTATGCTCCTAACCAGGAGCCCGTTGCCCGGACCGTGCATCTGGCCCGCTCCACGTGACGTTGCGAAATCAGGAGCGACTTCGATGCGTTGACTCAACGCATCGGACGTAGACTGTTTTCAGCCCCAGTGGCCGCCACACCGGGCCTCGCGCAGCCGCCGTCTGCCTTCGGTAGTGGGAGAAGAGACAGCGCGCCATCGGCGCTCTGGACGCGCAGCTGTCCTGCCGGTGTCGAGGCATCGCAGCACCCGCACCGGCGTCACAGCAGGAGGAGAAGGTATGCACTGGTCTAGGAGGCTGCTCCCGTTCGGCGCAGCAGCGCTGGTTGTAGCCACGCTGGTCCCCGGGACGGTTGCAGTAACCGCTGCATCCAGCGGGCACGACAACGACAAGGTCGTCTCGGCCTACTTCGCCGACTGGGACGTCTACGGCCGCGGCTACTACGTGAAGAACATCCCGGCCGACAAGATCAATACGATCCTGTACGCGTTCGGGAAGCCCAACGCGGACGGCACTTGCTCCGTCATCGATCCCTGGGCCGACTACCAGATGGTCTACTGGAGCGGCGACAACGCCGTCAACGGGCTGCCCGACAACTTCGGCAACAACGGGGGTCTGTACGGCAACTTCAACCAGCTCAAGGAGCTCAAGGCCGTCCATCCGAACCTGAAGGTCCTGATCTCGCTGGGTGGCTGGTCGCTCTCGACCTACTTCTCCGACGTCGCCGCGACGCCGGCTTCCCGCCAGGCGTTCGTCGCGTCCTGTCTCGACACCTTCATCAAGGGCAACCTGCCGATGGGCGGCTGGCCGGAGGATGCGGGCGGCATCGGAGTCGCCAAGGGCATCTTCGACGGCATCGACGTCGACTGGGAGTACCCGGGCATCGATCCCGGCAACGGCGCTCATTTCAGCGCCGCCGACAGGCACAACGCCACGCTCCTCTTCCAGGAGTTCCGCAAGCAGCTCGACGCACAGGGCAAGCTCGACGGCAAGAAGTACCTGCTCACCGCGGCTCTGCCGGCGGCGGACGTCAACTCGAGCGGGAGCTACGAGCTGGCGAAGGTCACGAAGATCCTGGACTACGCCAACGTCATGACGTACGACTTCCACGGAGCCTCCGACGCCTACACGGCCATGAACTCGCCGTTCCTGCGCGACAAGGCCGATCCCGCGGCAACCGACAAGTACTGGAATGTCACCGGAACCGTCGATTGGTACCTCAAGCAAGGCGTCTCGCCGAACAAGATCGTGCTCGGCGTCCCGTTGTACGCCAAGCAGTACATCCGCGTTGGGACCGCCAACCACGGGCTGTACCAGCCCTTCGACAACACCGGCATGGACGTGAACAGCCTGCAGTGGGATCAGCAGCCAACGCCGACTTATCACCAGCTCGTCGACGTGGCCGGGATCGTCGATGCCCACGGCATCGGTCAGAACGGCTACACGACGTACACCGACTGGAAGGCCGGCGAGCCCTGGCTCTGGAATCCGGCCGGGGTTCACGCTCTCGCTAGTGGCTCTGTCACCGCGCCTACCTTCATCAGCTACGACAATGCGCTCTCTATCTCCGAGCGCAACATGCTGGTCCGGGCCCGCGATCTCCGCGGTCTCTTCGCCTGGGAGATCAGCCAGGACAGCAACGCCTCAACCCTCATAACGGCAATGGGTCGCGGCCTCCTCGGTCACTAGCCCACTGCACCGGCTGCCAGGTCTAGCCGACGCTTCGAAGGAGCCTCGGGTCACTACCCGGGGCTCCTTTCATCGATTCCAGGCGCCAACCGATGGGCCTCCGCTCCGGCGCCTCGCTGGGCGATTCCGTCGTGAATCGAGTCGCCAGATGCTATAAACTTATAATGTTTCGTGCCGGCTCTGGGAGGAGCAGCGCTCGCTCCCGTGGCGGCTTCGGCGCTCGCCACCCTGTATGAAGCAGGGCGGCACGGACGGCACTACCAATCGCAAGAGCGGCCAGGCCAGCTCGGCCGAGGCTGGAGGAGGCGTCAGGTGAAGGTTCCGTTCTACGGGCACACGCGGCAGTACGAGAACATCAAGAGCGAGATCGACGCGAACATCCAGCGCGTCCTCACGAGCGGCTCGTACGTGATGGGCCCCATGCTGAAACAGTTCGAGAGCGAGCTGGCCGAGTACACCGGCGCCAGGTACGCCATCGGGGTGGGCAACGGCACCGATGCCCTCTGGCTGACCCTCAGGGCCATGGGGATCGGGGAGGGCGACGAGGTCATCACCCACGCCAATACTTTCTTCGCCACGGCCGAGGCGATCTGGATCGCGGGCGCGACCGCCGTTCTCGTCGACTGCGACGCGACCACTCGCAACATCGATCCCGCCGCCATCCGCAAGGCCATCACCAAGCGGACCAGGGCGATCATCCCGGTCCACCTCTACGGCCAGTGTGCCCCGATGGACGAGATCCACAAGATCGCCGACGAGTTCGGTCTCCTCGTGATCGAGGACAACGCCCAGGGCTTCGACGCCGCAGGCGACAAGTTCAAGATCGGCGAGCTCTCCGACGCAGTCTGCACCAGCTTCATCATCCAGAAGAACCTGGGCACGTTCGGCGACGGCGGCGCGATCTGGACCAACCACCGGTACATCAACGACACGGTCCGCAAGCTGCGCAACCACGGCTCGGGTGCGCGCGACCACCACAGCTTCGGGTTCAACAGCCGCCTCGACGACCTCCACGCCGGCATCCTCTCGGCCAAGATGAAGCACATCCGGGCCTGGTGCGACAAGCGCATCGAGATCGCCGCCAGGTACGACAAGGGTCTGGCCGGCCTCGACTTCATCCGCCTGCCGTACCGCAAGCCGGGCTACCGCCACGTCTACCATCTCTACGAAATCGAGGTCGTCAACCCGGCGGATCGCGACAGCCTGCTCAAGTACCTCAACGACGCCGGTGTCGACGCCAAGACCCACTACTCGATCCCGATCCACGAGCAGGAAGGCTTCCCCTGGGGCAAGCCCGCCCGCATCGCCGGTCCGTTGACCAACGCGGAGCAGAGCGCGCACTCGTGCATATCGCTGCCGATGTTCCCGGAGCTGACCCAGGAGGAGATCGACGAGGTCATCCGCCTCCTGCGCGCCTGGAAGGCCTAGGCCCGAGATGGCCGACAAGACCTACACGGTCGCGGTGGCCGCGCTCGGGAAGCGCGGCATGCACCACGCCACCGCGGTCAAGAACAACCCGCGATTCGAGCTCGTCGGCGTCTGCGACATCGACGAGTCGCGGGTCGAGGCTGCTCGGGCGCAGCTCGGCGTCTCCTACGGGAGCAGCGACGCGACGAAGATGCTGGCCGACACCAGGCCGGACATCTTCATCTTCTGCACCCTGCCGCAGCTTCGGCTGCCCATAATCAAAGCCGGGGTGGCCGCCGGCGTGAAGCTGATCGCCTTCGAGAAGCCGATCGCCATGTCGATGAACGAAGCCATCGAGATGTTCGAGCTGACCCGAGCGGCCGGCGTCAAGACGGTGGTGAGCCATCAGCACCGCTACGGCGACCACTACCGCAAGGTCAAGGAGATCATCGACAGCGGCGCCATCGGCCGCGTCCACACCGTGTACGGCACCTCGATCGGGTGGATGATGCACATGTTCACCCACTTGATCGAGTACGCCAGCTGGTACAACGACTACGCCGAGCCCGAGTGGGTCGCGGCGCAGGCGTGGGGCACCGAGAAGTACGCCGACATCCACACGTCGCCGGACTACATCGGCGCCATCGTCCAGTTCGCCAACGGCGTACGCGGCTACATCGAGACCGGCGCCGACGCCCCCGACGTTCCCGAGGTCGACTCGATGTGGCACAAGTGCCGCATCGGCGCCCAGGGTACCGAGGGCTTCGCCGAGGTCCTCACCGGCAAGGCCGGTAAGGGCGGCGGCTGGCGCGCGGTGACCAAGGACGGGGTCCAGGTCGGTCCCGGCGCCATGGACTACGACCACGACATGCCGCCGTACATCCAGGAGATCGCCGACTGGCTGGACGACGAGACGAAGGTCCACCCCTGCAACGGCGAACGGGCCTTGAAGGGCTTCGGGGTCATGATGGCCGCGCTCCGGTCGGCGACGACCGGCGGGCGCGTCAACCTGCCACTGGGCCCGTCGGCCGAGCCCGAGCTCGAGGCCCTGCGCAAGGTCCTCGACGCCCGCGGTTGAGTGCGTTCAAGCGACCGGCAGGAGAGCCTCCGAGCGATCGGGGGCTCTTCGATTCCGGGGCGACCGAACGACCGGGGTCCGGCCGAGGCTCTACCAGACCCTGATCCGAGTCGGCGTGATCCGCAGCGCCACCGAGAAGTCGAGGGCCATCTGAGCCGGGTCCATCTCCCCGTGCGCGAGCGGGGCCCGGTACTTGGCCGCGTAGGCCGGATGCGCGTCGGCGGGCGGAGCGGTCTCGTCGACCGCGGCGATCCCCTCGACGACCAGGGTGTGGTCGGCGTACGGGTCCGAGCTCAGGTTGAACGAGACCTGAGGATGGGCCGCGATGTTGCGCAGCTTGGGCGTATCAGGCTGGCTGTAGATGAGGATCGTCTCGCCATCCCACAGGAACCAGATTGGCGAGCTCTGGACCCGGCCGTCGGCGGCGACCGTGGTGAGCCAGCCGACCACGTCGACGGCGAGATGCTCGGCCCCCCAGGCCCCTTCAGGGGAGGCGAGCGGTTGGCAGATGGCCTCCGGCCTCGCGCTCACGCCTGGGCGTACACGACGGCAACGGCGAGCTTGGTCTCGCAGCCGCTGCCCTCGCGCCCGAAAGACGCTGCCGCGTGACGGGTCGGCACGGCCGCCACGGAGACGATTCGCTGGCCCGCCGCCGACCGCTGGCCGGCGTCTCGGCCGATCTCACCATAGCTCGATGTCGGGTCGATCTGGCTGCCGGTATCGGGCGAGACGTGTAGCACGATGGACTGGCCATTCCGGGCGTTGAAGTCGGTCGCTGTCATATCGTCCTCCCCTGGCGCCGCGGAGGCTCGCGCTCGGCTAGAGCTTGGTAGTTCCGCGAAAGCCTGCACGCGCCCGACGCGCCTCCCCGACGTCAAGCGTTGGGTTCAGCGTATGGCCCCGACGCGGCCGCTTGAGCTGGACGGCCGGGATCGGGCCGGTCAGGAGCTCATCGCTCTTCAGTCCTCCGGGCCCAGGCGAGCGGCCGCGAACGGGCCGTTTCAATGCGAGCCGGTTCTACTGCGGAGCCGGTTAGCCACCACCGGGTCGCATCCGATCGGTAGCTACAGTCCCCTGACCAGGACCCCCAGGGCGAGGATTACGTACGCCACGAGTGCGATCCAGACCACAGCCACGCTGGTCAGAGGGTTACTGATGACGCTGGCGGCGATCAGGAAAGCGACGATTGCCACAAGAAGGGAGACGATGAACGTGATCTCCTTCGGCGGAGTGAGTCTCATGAGTCTCCTCCCACAAAGTGCTATTGGACGCCGCTTCGGCTCCGTCGCCTCCTGGCGTCTGTCGGGCCATTCAAGGTCCGTTCTGCAATCCTATCCCCTCTGACGTGCGCCGCAAGAGCAACGGCGCGTCGATTCAACGTAGTGGCTCCTGGCCTTGAGGATGGCCGCGTTTGCGTTGGCCATGGCGGCGCTGATCTGAGGCCCGACGCCAGCCGCAACCCGAGGGCCGCTGGAGCGCAAGCACGAAGCGGCGTGCGGCGTCGAGCTCCAGCAGGCGGGCGGGGGAGAGGCCCCGGCGCGCTCACCCCGCCTCCCGCGGGTCACGCGTCCAGCGACACCGCCGAGCCGGACGCCGCGGAGCGGTACAGAGCGTCGATGGTGCGGGCCTGGCCGAGGGCATCGTCGCGGCCCAGCAGCGGCTGCCCCTCGCCGAGAATCGCGGCGCTTACGTTCTCCATCTCGAGGCGGTATGCGTCGTCGGAGGCCATCGCGATCTCGCGGTCGCTCAGGCGGACCCCGCCTTGCTCGCCCAACCAGGGATCGCGAATCAGCAGGTTGGCCTTGCTCCCGATCGCCTCGAGGGAACGATGTTCGAACGTGAAGCCGGCGGCGATCTCAGCCACCACGCCCGACGGGAACCGCAGCAGGCCGCTGAATGCCTGGTCCACGCCGCTTGGCGCGAGGACCGGCTCACCGAACACCCGCGACGGCTCCGCCGCGGCGATCAGGCGCGACCCGCTGACGCAGTAGCAGCCCACGTCCATGAGCGCGCCCCCGTCCAGCCCCGCATTCAACCGGACGTCGCCCGAGTTCGCTTGAACGAAGCTGAAAGTGGCCCGGATCGACTGCAGCTCGCCCACCTGGGGCAGCAGCTCCATGAACTGGCGCACTCGTGGCGAATGGCGCCACATGAACGCCTCCATCAGGACCAGCCCGGCCGCGGCCGCGGCGTCGAACGCCTCCACGACCTCGTCCGGATGGCGCGAGTAGGGCTTCTCGCACAGTACGTGCTTCCCGGCCGCCAGGGCCCGCATCGTCATGGGGTGGTGGAGCGAGTTCGGCAGGCCGATGTAGACGGCGTCCACCTCCGGGTCGCCCAGCAGCGCGTCGTACGAGTCGTGGACTCGCGCGATCCCGAACCTGGCGGCGAACTCGGCGGCGCGGGCGCGATCCCGGCTGGCCACGACGACCACCGCGAAGTTGCTCGCGTGACCGGCGTCGAGCATCAGCCTGGCCGCGATGCGCCCCGGCCCGATGATTCCCCAGCGGACTCTCTGCGACGATGGCATCGGATCTCCTCCTGTCGAACGGCCGGCTCAGGCCCGATCGACCTGGGTTCGGTCGGCTCCTTCGGTCGCCTCGGCGTGGGCCCCCTCGGTCCCGCCGACCCCGTCGGTCCGCATACTCAGTCGGGCCGGTTCGGCTTCGGCAGCCTCTTCGGCCGCGTCGGCCCATTCGGCAGTCACGTCGGTCCCTTCGGCAGTCGCGTCGGCTCCTTCGGTCGCGTCGGCCCCGGCGGCCTCTTCGGCCGCGTCGGCCCATTCGGCAGTCACGTCGGTTCCTTCGGCAGTCGCGTCGGCTCCTTCGGCCAGGGGGACCTCTCGCTCGTTGTGGGCCGAGTAGTCGGGCACCCGGCGCTCGTACGAGCCGGTCATGAGCGGCGAGCTGATCATGAAGTCGGCCGACGCCCGGTCGCACGCGACCGGGATGTTCCACACGACCGCGATCCGCAGCAGCGACTTCACGTCCGTGTCGTGGGGCTGGGGCTCGAGCGGGTCCCAGAAGAAGACCAGGAAGTCGATGCTGCCGTCGGCGATCATCGCGCCGACCTGCAGGTCGCCACCGAGCGGCCCCGATTGGAGGCACGTCACCGGCAGGTCCAGCTCGCGCTCGAGCATCAGGCCCGTGGTCCCCGTGGCGACCAGGTCGTGCGCCGCGAGCATGCCGCGGTTGTACCGCGCCCACTCGATCAGGTCCTGCTTCTTGTTGTCGTGGGCGACCAGCCCGATGCGCTTCTTAGGCGCCAGGTCCAGGCTCAACATGTGTCAGTCCTTGTCCGGCTGCGGCCCCGATTTCGCCGCCTGCCGTCCTCAGGATGACAGAAGCCCGTTAACGGAGCGTTCGGATGGGTCGCCCGTGGTCGAGCCTTCGGGCGCGCCGGGCGCCTCAGAGCGGCCGAACGCGGACGAGCAGGTCGTCGCGCGGCCGGCCCTCGGCGCAAGCGGCCCAGCCCACCAGATCCGAGCGCTGCCCGAAGAGCACGAACACATGCTCGGAACGGGGCGGTCCGGGGCGCAGCCCACCTTCGGTTCGAAAGCCGGATGGCGTCTCCGCGTCGATCGCGGCCGAAGGTGCCGTCAGGCCGCGAAATCGCTGCGCCCTGATGCGGCGGGCCTCCTCCTGACAGGACGGGTAGGACGACTCGTCTCCGAGAAGCAGTGCATCCGGCAGCGAAGGTGTCGCCTGCGGCACCCCCGGCAGCTCGATCGCCCAGACGGAGCGCGCGACTCCGGCCAGGTCGGCCGGATCGGTGATCCCCTCGTGCCGGAGGAACTCCGCCCAGGCACCGTCCGGCGTCTCGGAGAAGTAATGCGCCGGTCCCTCGCCCCGGCCGTGCCAGCGGGCGGGAGGCTGATCGGCCGACTCCCACAGAAACGGGAAACGGGGGTCGGCGTGGCGGAAGACGATCATGTTGCCGCGCCGACTCCCGCCAGGGCTCCCGCGAGGGCCGCGATCTGGGCCGCCTCCGGGCTCTCCGGAGACCAGTCGGTGCCCATGGCCTTGCGCGGTGGCCTGCCGCCGAGCTGCGCCCGAGGCCGATCGAACCAGCGACGAACGCCGAAGGCGTTGTAGGCGCCGGCAAGGTCCGCGACCACGAGCGCGAGCCAGTGCGTCCTGGCCGCGAGCACGTCCGGCATGGCGCGCGTTCCCGCCAGGTAGCGCCTCAAGCTCATGGCCGATGTCCCAAGGAGCGACGCGAGACCATCGAGAGCGAAGACGCCGAGGAGGCCTCGGAGCTCGCGATCGGGCATCGCGGACTCGGCGAGCGCGCTGTCAAGACGACCGATGAGCGTTCTGAGGCTCTCGGGCGTGTTGTCGCCCTCGAGGATTCCCAGGGCGGCGTCCTGGCCCACGCCGGCCAGCGAGGCCTCTCGAGCGATGTTCCGCACCAGATCCAGGTCCAGCCGCTCGATCTGAGGCCGGTCCGCCAGGAGCCCGACCGCCAGGGCACGCCGTACGAGTCCGACGGAAGGCGCCAGCAATCTCGGTGCATTGAGCGGAGCATCAACGGTTGCGATGCGGACCATCGTCATGCTCCGAAGTCTATCCGTTGTCTAACCACAGTCAAGCGCGAGGAAACTGTGCGACGCCCCGTCGCCGGCCCTCGATTGCGGCTTAACCGAGTCGCCGCCCTCCTGCGCCCCTGGGGCTCCCGACTCAACCCAGCTCGTACTCCAGCTCGTAGGAGACCGACGGCCCCCCGGGCGCCTCGAAGGTGCCGTGGCCGCCGATGCCGGCCAGCTCGCCCGTGCCCGAGCCCGGGATGATGCGCCAGCTGCCGACCGACGACCGGCCGTCGTGGAATCCGGTCGACTCCATGGTCAGGCTGCCCGACCTTCCGCCGATCGAGCCCTCGATGCGCTGGAAGCCAAGGAACCTAGCCGAGCGGTCCAGCGAGTAGCACATCACCCATTCGACCGAGCCCTCGCCCACGATGTCACCCTCGAACCGCTGGGTCCCGCTGACCCGCGACAGCCTGACTTCGCCCTCCGGGTCGCGGATGATCTCCTCGTTTCCGCCGGTGACCGTGAAGGTGCCGCTGACTTTGCTCATGAACGCCTCAGCGTGCCGGCCGCGCCGTTGGGTGAATGCGCAACATCGCGGGCATTCTACGTCAGGGGTCGCCGCGACCGGCCCGAACCGGCGGGGCTACCCTTCGCTCAGCACCGAACGCAGGAGCCCGCCATGACCAAGCCTTACACTCTCTTCCCCGATCTCGTGGCCGAGGCCCCGATCCCGGCCCGGGGCATCCTCAGCCAGACCCTCTCGAACGAGGCCGGCCTCGAGCTCGTCCTGTTCGCTTTCGCGGCCGGTGAGCAGCTATCGGAGCACACGTCGGCTCGCCCGGCGATCATCCACGTCCTCTCCGGCGAGGGCGAGCTGACGGTCGCTGGCGACACCTTCCCGGCCGGGCCGGGGACGTGGGTGCGGATGGCGCCCGACACCGGGCACGCGCTGGTCGCGCGCTCGTCCATGGCGATGGCGCTGTACCTGCTGCCGAACTAGCGGCCGCATCGGCCCGCCCCCGATACCGGCTCCGGAACCCGGCCCTTCCGGCGGCCCGCCGGAGGAAGCCGCGCGATCCGCGGCCAACCCCGTGCTCTGCGCACCACTCGTGACAGCCGAGGTGGCCCTCACGGTTCGACCTTCAAATCGGTGCTCATCGAGCCGGGTCCAGGGCGGGGGCAGCTGGAGGTTCGCCTGGTGGGCCGCCCCAAGGTGGTTGCTGGCGCAATCTTTCGGACGGACTAACTTTGACCTCCAGACAGTCAGGGCGCCGCACCCGTTCGACGACGCCGGCTGCAAGAGGTCCCGAGTCATGAAGATCGCGATCATCGGAACAGGCAATGTCGGCAGGGCCCTTGGTGCCTCGCTTTCCCGAGCCGGCAACACCGTCATCTTTGCGGCGAGCAGCCCTGACAGCTCCCGCAAGGCGGCCGAAGCCGTGGGCGGTACCTTCGCCGGCAGCGTCCGCGAAGCGGCGGAGCGCGCCGAGATGGTGGTCATCGCCGTTCCGTATGCGTCGGCCGCCCGCCAGGTGGCCACGGAGATCGCGCCCGTCGTAAATGGCAAGATGGTTATCGACGCCACCAACCCGCTCAAGGCCGACTACAGCGGCCTGGCGACCGAAGGCGGCCCGTCCGGCGCCGAGAACTTCGCGGCGTGGCTGCCCGGCGCGCGCGTCGTGAAGGCGTTCAATACGCTCTTCGCGAGCGTCCAGGCCGATCCCAAATCCCACGGCGTCCTGATCGACGCCCTCTTCGCCACGGACGACTCGGGCGCCCGGGCCAAGGTCGGCGAGCTGCTCCGCTCGCTCGACTTCCGCCCGGTCTATGTCGGCCCCCTCGCGCGGGCTCGCGAGCTCGAGGCGATGGCCTTCATGAACATCCAGCTCCAGATGAGTGCGGAGGGCGACTGGCGCACCTCCTTCTCGCTGGTCGGCGCGCCGAAGTCGTCGCTGGAACACAAGGGCTGAGGCGATGCGGGCGGCGGGTCGAGATCCACTGGAGGTCTAATGCAGATCGGTCTCATGAGCGTCGGCGTCGGCGTGGCTGCGGGCCTCCTGACCGTGCTCCTGCCGCTATGACGACTATCAAGGGCGGTGCAGGCGCGATACGGCCCGAAGCGGGCGACGACCTCGGGCGAGTGGCTGCCGCGCTCCGCTCCCATAACATCGATGTGATCGTCGTCGACACGGGAGATCAGGCCCGTCAGGCCGTCCTAGAGCTGATACCGGAAGGGGCGGAGGTCCACTCTGGGAAGTCGAAGACTCTCGAGGACGTCGGCCTGTACCACGAGCTCGTCGAGTCGGGCCGCTACGACGCGCTCCGGCCGCGGATCTTCGCCATGGACCGCCAGACCCAGGGCCGGGAGATTCGCAAGCTCGTTGCCGCGCCTGACTTCATGTTCGGCAGCGTCGGCGCGATCACCGTAGATGGCACGTTGGTCGCAGCGTCCGCCACAGGCAGCCAGCTCGGCGCATACGCGTCAGGCGCGGGTCGGCTCATCCTCGTCGTCGGCAGCCAGAAGATCGTGCCCGATCTCGACGCCGCCCTGCGGCGTATCCGCGACGTCGTCTTCCCCTGGGAGAACGCCCAGGTTCGCGCTCGGATGGGAGTCGACACGATCCTTGAGAAGGTGCTCGTCCTGTACGGCGAATGGCAGGCCGGGCGGACGACGGTCGTGCTCGTTCGCGAGCCGGTCGGCGTCTGAAGGAGGAGACCGTGAACTCGAATCTGCTGCTCTGGATCGGCCAGATCCTGCTCGCCCTCGGATTCCTGATCGCAGGCTACGGGCACGCCTTAGCGTTCGATGCGTGGTCGGCGCGACCGGGCATGGGCTGGATGTCGGCGGTCGGCCGGGATCGGCTGCGGGTCATCGGCCTCCTCGAGATCCTCGGTGCGATCGGTCTGGTCCTGCCGGCCTCAACGGGGGTGCTCCCGTGGCTGACGCCGCTCGCGGCGGTCTGTCTCGCCGTAGTGATGGTTCTCGCCATCGCCCTGCACCTGCGCAGGCCCGGAGAGGCAAGCAACGTCTTCCTCAACGTCGTGCTCGGCGTTATCGCATTGATCGTCGCCTACGGCCGGTTCGTGGTCAGCCCGTTCTGAGTCAGCGCAGACCCGCCGACGGTTCGACTCTTCCGCGATCCGTCCAGGCCCAGCAACCAAGGGCTCTGAGGGTACTCGTCT
>JBGQBD010000063.1:0-13404 GCA_041494645.1 Candidatus Limnocylindria bacterium | reverse complement strand
GGTCGTGGACCAGAGCACCGGCGACCTTGGCCCGCTGCCGCATCCCCTTCGAGTACGTACCCACGGCGCGGTTTTCGGCGTCGGTCAGGCCGACGCGAGCCAGGGCCGCCCGGGAAATCTCGTCCGCATTCTTGAGGCCCTGCAAGCGGGCGTTGAAGCGCACGTACTCGAAGCCCGTCAGAAACGGGTAGACGGCCTCCCGCTCGGGCACGAGCCCGATGTCGCGATAGACCGATGGGTCGCGATTGGGGCTCCGGCCGAGGACGCGGACCTGACCTGCCGACGGCGCGAGGAAGCCGGCCAGCAGGTGCAGCAGAGTCGTCTTGCCCGCTCCATTGGGCCCCAGCAGCCCGGTCACCCCCGCGCCCAGGCTGAAGCTCACGTCGTTGACCGCGACCACGTTGCCGTACCAGCGCGCGGCGTGGACGAGCTCGATGGCCGGTCCGACCGGTCGAGCTGCCTGCTGCTCGACGGTCATGCCGGGATCCTGCGATATCGAAGCAGCAGTATCCCGGCGAAGACGAGGCAGCTCGCCAGCGCGGCAAACAGGTACGGCTGGCTTGTCAGCGTCGTCGGGAACTGAGCTGGAGCGAGGGCCCGGCCGAAGAACCAGCTGGTGGCCGCCGTCAAGGACGACACGGGGGTCAGCAGCATCAGCTTGTCTGCCCACGACCAATCGGCCGTCTTGCCGATCGAGTAGATGGCGCTCGGAATGGCCTCGGCCAACAGCATGTAGGCCACGATCCCGATCGCGGAGTAGGCCCGGCGAGGCGAGAACGACGAGAGGGCCAACGAGATCGAGGCCATGCCCACCGCGATCAGCGCATTGGCCGGGATCGAGGGCAGAGCCAGGGGCAGCTCGTCGCCGATCGCACGGATCGTGTCCGGCTTCATCAGAACGTCCCCCACGAACAGGGCCGCGGTCGGGACGAGGAGGGCGATGAAGAGCGCCGTGGCGAGCGCTGCGAGCCGTGCCAGCGCGTATTCCATGCGGTTCAACGCCCTGGTGAAGTAGAGCGGCAGGACCTGGTAGCGCTGGTCACGGCACACGAGCTCCGGAGCCTGGGCCACGCAGAAGAAGATCATGAGGATGAAGAAGGACGCGAAGTAGTCGCGGTAGGCCAGCAGCTCGATCGGCTGCCCCGTGGACTGCATCTGCTGCGCAAAGACGGACGAGAAGGCGAGCTGGAAGAGCGCCGGCAGCGCGTACAGGCCGGCCAGGATGAAGGGCGCGGCCTTGGCCGACATCGGCCGACCGAAACCCCAAACGCTGCGCAGGCTCTCGACGTAGAGGGACCACGTGGCGTACAGACGGCCGTGGCGCTTGCCCTCGTAGTGGCGGTAGCCGAGGTCGTAGATGCTGCCGGCCGGCGTGCCCGCCGCCAGGGGGCTTGGGGCGGTCATTGGGCACTCTCAGCCGGGGCGGCGTCGCGAAAGATGTCTTCGAGCCGGCCCCGCTCCTGCTCGATTCGGACCAGCGGCAGCGAGAGGTCCGCCACGGCGTCGCGGACCGAGTCGTACAAGGCATCGTCGTTCAGCGCGACCAGCACACGGGCGCCGTCCTGACGTGCCCGCGCGCCTTTGGCAGCCAGGGCGGCGACCAGCAAGTCGCCACCTTCTTCGACCTCGACGGCTAGCACCGGCGTTCGCTGCGTAAAGTGCGAGATAGGCGCCGCCTGCAGCAGATGGCCGGCGTCGATCGCAAGCAGGAAGGTGCAGACCTGCTCGATCTCGCCGAGCAGGTGCGAGGCCACGACGATCGAGATGCCGAACTCGGTCCCCGTGCGCTGGATCAGGTCGAGCATCTCATCGCGGCCGGCCGGGTCGAGGCCGTTCGTGGGCTCGTCGAGCAGCAGCAGCTTGGGGTCGTGGACGAGGGCCTGGGCGAGCTTGACGCGTTGCTTCATGCCGGTCGAGTAGCCGCCGATCTGGCGGTAGCGCTCCTCGTACAGGCCGACGTGGCGCAGCACCTCGGCGGTTCTCTCTCGGGCGGCCGTCCGCGGCAGGCCGGAGATGCGGGCCATGTGGGTGACGAACTCGGTCGCGCCGACGTCGGGCGGCAGGCAGTCGTGCTCGGGCAGGTAGCCGACGACCTGGCGGATGGCACGCGTCGCCAGGACCGTGTCCATGCCCAGGACGGTGGCCCGGCCGGACGTCTGCGGCACCAGCCCCAGCAGGATCTTGAGGAGCGTGCTCTTGCCGGCGCCGTTGGCGCCGACCAGCCCGATGATGCCCGGCTCCACCGCGAAGTCGAGCTTGTCGAGCGCCTTGACCGAGCCGAAGTGCTTGGTGAGACCCATGGTCTCGATGAGAGCCATCCCCGGAGGGCTCCTTGCGATACGGAGGGCCCATGATAACCGACGGCCGGTCCCGCCGGACGGACGATCCTAACGGTCCGAGTACCGGCTCCTGCGCTCCACGTCCCGCGCTACTTCACCGAGAACAGAAAGACCGTCGTCGACCGGTATGTCTCGCCCGGCTTGAGCGTCACGCTCGGGAATCCGGGCTTGTTGGGCGAGTCCGGGTAGTGCTGCGTCTCCAGGCAGAAGCCGCCGCGATGCGTGTAGGGCTTGCCGCTCTTGCCGACGAAGAGGCCGTCGAGGTGGTTGCCCACGTAGAGCTGGACGCCGGGCTCGGTGGTCAGGACCTCGAGGAGGCGGCCGCTGACCGGCTCGTAGGCGCTGGCGGCATGAACCAGGCCCGTGTCCGAGCCGCGGTCGATCGCCCAGTTGTGGTCGTAGCCGTGGCCGTACTCGAGCTGCTCGTCCGGCTGGTCCACCCGGGCGCCGATGGCCGTTGCCCGGCGGAAATCGAATGGCGTACCGACCACGTCCTTGAGCTCACCCGTGGGGATCAGGTTCTCGTCCACCGGCGTGAACGTGCTGGCGTTGATCTCCACCTCGGTACCGAGGATGTCCCCGTTCCCCTCCCCCGCCAGATTGAAGTAGGCGTGGTGGGTCATGTTCACGATCGTCGTCTTGTCGGCCCTGGCCGAGTACTCCACCTTCAAGGTGTTGCCCTCCTGCAGGGTGTACACGACCCTCACGGCCAGCCGGCCAGGAAAGCCCTCCTCGCCGTCGGCGCTCGTGTATTCGAGCGCCAGAATCGCCGTGTCGCCCTCTGCCCGATCCGCCCCGGCCCAGACGCGCTTGTCGAAGCCCCTCAAACCGCCGTGCAGGTTGTTCGGGCCGCTGTTTGCGGCCAGGCGATACTCCACGCCCTCGAGGGCGAACCTGCCTCCGCCGATCCGGTTCCCGTACCGGCCGATGATGGCACCGAAATAGGGGCCGGCGGCCAGGTACTCCTCGCTGGTGTAGCTCGCCAGGTCGCCGAAGCCGAGGGTGATGTCGGCCTGCCTCCCGGCCCTGTCCGGCGCCGTCCAGGCGGTGATGATCCCGCCGTAGGTGGAGATCTTGACGACGGCCCCGTCATCGCTCTTCAGGGTGTAGAGGTGCACAGCCTTGCCGTCGAATGTGCCGAAGGGCTCCCTGCTGATGCGCGTCATCTCATCGCTCCTGAGAAGGGCCGGACCCGATTGGCATCGCCTTCACGACCAGCATGACATCGAGCCGCCCGGGGTGTTGCCGTGCCGAGGGTGGGCTGCACACAGACAGTTCGTGTTGCAACACTATATTCAGTATTGACTGAACTGCGCAAACGTATTAACTTCTCTGCATTCCTCTCGCCCCGGCGCATGCCGGAGGCGCCGATGGACCCCGGAGGCTGCTGGCGTGAACGACCTGTTGGAGCTGGGCAGAGACAAGCGCGGCTCGCGCATCTCAGCGGAACGGTTCGTAGAGGAGATCGGGCTGGTCTTCGATTCGATGCACCTGCCCCGGATGGCGGGGCGCGTGCTGGGGGCGATCCTGCTGGGCCCGGCCGATGGGTCCACCGCCGCCGATCTCGCCGAGACCCTCCAGGCCAGCAAGGGCTCGATCAGCAACATGACTCAGCTCCTGATCCACTACCGATTCGTCGACCGGACCGTGCGCGCCGGCGAGCGGCGCGATCGCTTCGTCATCAAGTCCGGGGCCTGGGCCCGAATGATGCTGTGGCGCCTGGAGCTCCTGCAACGACTCCAGGAGCTTGCCGTCGACGGCCTCGAGCTGCTCGGCCCGGACGCCAATCCCGAACCGTTGCAGGAGGTCCGTGACATGTACGCGTTTCTGGAACGTGAGCTGCCCAAGCTCTTCGATCGATGGGAGGCCCAACGCTCTGCGGTCCGAAAGGAGGCTACCTGATGACGGCAGCCATCGAAACCACGAAGCTGACCAAGTGGTACGGTCGCTCGCGCGGTGTCATAGACGTAGACCTGGTCGTTGAGACGGGCCGGATCTTTGGCTTCCTGGGACCCAACGGGGCCGGCAAGTCCACGACCATCCGCCTCCTGTTCGACCTGATCCGGCCGACCGGCGGCAGCGCCCGCGTCCTGGGACTGGACGTTCACCGCGACCGGCTGGCGATCGACCGGCGGGTCAGCTACGTCCCCGGCGAGCTCGCCCTCTATGGTGAGCTGACCGGGCGGCAGCTCCTGACGTACCTCGGGAACCTCCAGGGATCGGTCGACGGGGCCTACCGGGACAAGTTGATCGAGCGTCTCGAGCTGGACCCGACCAGGCAGATCAAGAGCCTGTCGCGCGGCAACAAGCAGAAGGTCGGTCTCGTCGCCGCCTTCATGATCCGGCCGGAGCTGCTGATCCTCGACGAGCCCACTGCCGGCCTCGACCCCTTCGTCCAGCTCGAATTCGAGCACCTCTGCGAGGAGGCCCGCGACGAGGGCCGGACCGCCTTCATCTCGTCCCACCAGCTGCCCGAGGTCGAGCACCTGTGCGACCAGGTCGGCATCATCCGCGAAGGTCGCCTGCTCGCGGTCGAGTCGATCGCTTCACTCAAGGAACGGGCCCTTCGCCGCCTGGAGATCGACTTCGGTGGCTCCGTTACGGCCGAGGCCTTCGCCAACCTGCCCGGCATCCGCGACCTGCGCGTCGACGACGGCAGGCTCAACTGCACGGTGATGGGCAGCGTAGACGCGCTGATCAAGACCGCCGCGCGCTTCGAGGTCCACAACGTGCGCAGCATCGAGACCAGCCTCGAGGAGATCTTCATGGCTTACTACGGGTCCGGTGACGGGATCGCCGCCGCAGGCGCCGGGGAGGAGGCCAGCCATGCTGCTGCGTAACGTGTTCACCAAGACGATCCGAGACCTCCGCTGGCCGACCTTCTGGGTCGCTCTGGGCTGCGGGGCCATGACCGGCTACTTCGCCCTCCTATTCCCCACCTACTCCTCGCTGTTCGATTTCAACGCCATGCTCGAGAAGATGGGACCGGCGGCCAAGCTGATGGGGGCCAGCCTGGGCGACGCCAGCACCCTCATCGGGTTCCTCCACATCGAGCTGTTCTCGATGATGCTGCCGGCTGGGATGATCGCCTTCGCGGCTGGTATGGCGAGTGGCTTCACGGCCGGCGAGGAGTCCCGTGGCACGATCGACGTCCTGCTCTCCTACCCGGTCTCGCGCAGGAGGCTCGTCCTCGAGAAGTCCCTGGCCATAGTGATCGGCTGCGTCGTGACAGCCGCCGTGGTCTGGGTCTTCGCGATCGTCGGCGCAGCCCTCAGCGCCAGCGAGCTGCCGCCGGACAGTCTGGCCGCGGCCCTGGTCATGCTCGTCCTGCTGGGCCTCGCCTTCGGGGCCATAGCCCTGGCCATCTCGGCCGGCACCGGGAACCGCGGGGCCGCGATCGGCATCGCCGTGGCCCTGATGGTGGCGATGTACCTGATCGACGCCCTGGCGAACGTCGTCGATGGCCTCAACACCGTCCGGCCGCTCTCATTGTTCCGGTATTACATGGGCGGCGACCCTCTCCGCTACGGCCTGAACCTGGCCGACGCGGCGGTGCTGGCCGCGGTCGCTGTCGCGTTTCTGGCGTTCTCGGTAGTCCTGTTCGAGCGGCGTGATCTGGCCGCGTAGCCATCCCTCAGCCCAGACCTGTCGGCGGCCGCCACCCGGCGGCCGCCGATCCTTTCCGCGGCGGGCTATTCCGGCCGTTGCATAGCGTAGTAAATACCTTATCGTTACCAGAGCGGCCACACGCCGCGCCGGGCAGAGGTCGCCGCCCGGTTGGGCAGAGGTCGGAGATCGGGTGCACGACAGGAAGGCGCTGGAGGCCCGAGGGGAAGCCCGCGCCGGCGACTTCGCCGGGTACCTCAAGCGCAACCTCTCGACCGCCTACCGCCTGGTCACGATGGCCCTGGACGATCCGATCGCGGCAGGGGACGCCGTCCATGACGCGGCGATGGAGGCCTGGCGCGTTGGAGGCGAGTGGCCCGCTCCCGCTCTCGACAGTGCCTTCCGGCGGGCTCTCGAGTCCCGGCTTCGAACGGCGCTGAAGCCTGTCGAACAGAGGGCCGGCACAAGGCCCTTGCCCCTGTCGGCCGCACTCCTCTCTCTGGGCGCCGACGATCGGCTTGACCTGGTCCGGGATTACGGACTGGCGGAGGAGCCGCCCGGGCGAAAGCCGGCGCCGGCGAGCCGCGGCTCGCCGGGCCGGCGCTCGTCGAGAAGCCTGAGCCGTCTGGCGGCCCGGGCGGCCTCGAACCGAGGGGCCGACCATGAGGCTGGGCGGTCGTCTCTCGAGACCCGGCTGCGAGCCCTCTACGCCTCCCGTGACCCCGGCGAGGAAGCGCCCCTGGCGCTGCGCCTGCGGCTGCAGCGCAGTCTCTACGAGGCTGAGATCGCGGCCGCGGAGCGCGACGAGATCGCCCGGGCCTCTGGCTGGGGGTTTGCGATCAACGCCTTCCTGCTGATACTGGTTCTGACGATAATCGTGGCCCTCGCGAGCGTGACCGACCTTCGGGCGAGCCGGGCAGCGTCGGTCTCCTCTGCCGGAGGCCCCACGATTCCCCTCACGATCACCTCGGTTTCCGCGCTCCAGAGCGGGATTGAAGGGTAAAGCGTTCACGTGGCCGCCACCAGGGACTCCCTCGTCGCGACTTTCCAGGGTTCCACCGACTGGCATCCAGAGCCCCGCCAGTGCCTGGCCGACGTGGCTGGGATCATCGATTCGGCCGGTCAGGTCCAGTGGCTCGGCCAGCCAGCCGGTCGGGTCGAGTCCATCGCGGGCGACCCTACCTCCGCGAACGTCTACGTCTCGGGACTGGGCGAGTACTGCGACTTCGGCCACCGCTCGAGCGTCGACGGAGGCTACACGTGGGCTTCCGGCCCGCTTCCCCCCGGAGCGGCGGGCAGTCCGAACTGGCTGGCCTTCGATCCGGCCATCGCCGGGACGCTCCTGGCAGCCGGCGACGGCCGGCTCTTCCTGAGCCGCGACGCCGGCGCGACATGGTCCAGCAGCCCCGAAACGGTTGCTCCGCTCGGGTTCGACTCCGCGGGGCGCCTCTTCGGCTGGGGGCCTGGGGCGTTGTTCGAGTCGTTGGACGACGGCTCGACCTGGCAGCAGATCGACACGGGCCCGGCAACTCAGCCGACGGCCGGCGCGGCCGTCTCCGGCGGGGTTCTCCTCGGCGAACCCGACGGCCTGTGGTGGTTCCCGCTCGACCGTTCGCCGGCCCTCGTCCGGTCCGGCGGCATCTACTCCATCGCGACAGTCGGTGACGGGGCCATCGTCATCGGCGGCGACGCGCTCGGCCATCCCTGGCTCGGCACATTCTCATATGGCCCATCGGACTGGGAGTTCCGGCCGTATTCGCTGCCGCCAGGACTGGCGTCTCTAGCGGTCGCCGGCGGGCAGGTCGCGGCCAACTCCAGCGGAGCGGCCGTGGCCTTCGCCGGGCCGTCGTCGGTCATCGCCCTCGTCGAATTCGCTCGCTAAGGCCGCGGCGCGGCGGCACGCGCAACCGCCGGGCAACCTGCGGAGCTACCCCCACCGTCGCGGAGGAGGCGCCGGCGAATCGCGGCCGGGCCCACCTCGGGCCCCGGCACCGTCGGACGGCCTACCCCAGCCGCTTCTCGTACAGACTGGCCCGCCAGGTCAGGGCCGGAACGTCGACGTCGCCGCGGTGCTCGAAGCCGAGCTTCTCGTAGTAGCGGCGGATCTTCGGGTTGCCGGCCATGCAGTCGAGCCTGAGGCATGGCGCTCCCGCCGCCGTGGCGATCGCCACCGCCAGGTCCACGAGCGCCCGGCCCAGGCCTCGATTGCCGCGCCTGACGGCGAGCTTGTGGAGGTACATCGCGTGGCCGGGCCGTTCTGCCGGCAGCTCGCCCCAGAAGGTGGTGTCCGTCCTATGGAGGGCGAAGGTCCCCACCGGCTCGATCCCGTCCCAGGCCAGGTAGATGATCCCTTTCGCACGGTCGGCCTCAAGGAGCGGAACCGGGAACGGCCGCGGCCATTGCGCGAGCCCCAGATTCTCCAACCAGGCCGAAGCCTCGTCGAGGATCTCGGCGGCGATCGCCAACTCATCTGGGCCCGCCGCGGCAACCCTGACCCGGCCTCCCTCGATGAGCCAGACGGAAGACGGCCCGCCCGCACGACCCGACCCGTCAGCCTCCCGGGTCCCCGACCTGTCCATCGCGACGTCCCGTTCCGAAGCCGTTCCGGCGACCACCGCAACCTGGCATGGAGGTACTCTACCGGTCGCGGGTTCAACAGAGGGCGGCCATAGCGGAGGAATGCGTGCGCGTCTCGATCGGGATCGACCTTGGTTCGTCGAGGGTGAAACTGCTGGCGCTCGACGAGGCCGGCGAAAGCCTGGGCGTAACGATGGCTTCCTACCCGACGGACTCGCGTCGAGCCGGGTCTGCCGAGCAGAACCCGGACCGCTGGTGGGACGCGGTGCGCCTGGCGATGTCCGAGCTGCTCTCCCGGCCGGCGATGCGGGGGGCGGACGTCGAAGCCCTCGGCCTGACGGGCCAGATGCACGGCGCGGTCTTCCTCGACGAGGCGCTCCTGCCGATTCGGCCGGCCCTGATCTGGTCGGACGCTCGGGCCGAGGCCGAGACGTCAGAGATCGAGCAGCGCATCCCCCGCGCGGAGCTCGTGGCCCGGACCGGCAACCGTTCGAACGTGAGCTTCACGGCCCCCAAGATCATGTGGGTTGCCCGCCACGAGCCGGAGGTCATGGCTCGGGCGCGGTGGGTCGTGCAGCCCAAGGACGCGCTGCGGGCCCGCCTTACCGGCGAGATCGGCGGCGACGTCTCCGACGCCTCGGCCACTCTGCTGTTCGACCTTCGAGCCCGGACCTGGTCCGACGACATCTGCGGCCGTCTCGAGATCGATCGGGGGAAGCTTGCCCCGCTCTTCGAGTCGGAGGCTCTGGCCGGCCCGCTCCGACAAGATGCCGCGCGGGCTCTCGGTCTTCCGGCCGGGATCGGTGTGGCCGTCGGTGGCGCCGATGCCCCAGCCGCGGCGTTGGGATTGGGCCTGGTCAGCGAGGCCGATTCGAACGGCACAGTGCTGGTCTCCCTGGGCACGGGCGGCCAGGTTCTGGCGCCGGTCGCCGAGCCGAAGGTCGATCCCGAAGGACGGCTTCACGGCCTGTGCCACGTGGTACCCGAAGGGTGGTGCGTGATGGCCGCCATCCTCTCGGCCGCGGCCTCGCTCGACTGGGTCGTGGGGCTGCTCCGCCCCGACGACCCCAACGGCGCCCGCGAACTGCTGGCTGCCGCGGCCAAGGTTCCGGCGGGCAGCGAAGGGCTGCTCTTCCTGCCCTACCTGCGAGGCGAGCGGACGCCGCACTTCGACCCGGCGGCCCGCGGGGCCCTGGTGGGGCTCCGGATGAGCCACGGCCCCGCGGAGGTGACCCGGGCGGTTCTGGAGGGAGTGGCGCTGGCCCTGGCCGAGGGCCTGGACCTGATGCGTGGCATCGGCGTAGCGCCTAAGGCCGGCGTCGTGGCAGGCGGCGGCGTGAACCGGCTGTGGCAGCAGATCCTGGCCGACGTGCTGGACATGCCCGTCGCGCTCGGAGCCACGGAACACGCCTCGGCCCGCGGAGCCGCCCTCCTGGGCGCGGTGGCCGCGGGCATAGTCCCCTCCTCCACTCGCGGAACGCTGCCACGCCCCGCCGACACGCGCGTCATGGAGCCCGACCCGGCCCGCGTCCGGCTCTACGCGGAGATGGCCGGCCCCTACCGCGAGCTCTACGGCCGCCTGCCGAAGCTCTAGCGAGCCAGGCCCGATCGAACGGGGAGCCGTTCGCGGTGCGGGCTGCGGGCGGCGGTCAGAAGGTCGTCTCGGTCATGTGCGAACGACCGTCGGCGATCGATTCGTAGGCCCGCAGGATGATGTCCAGGACGTGCCGGGCATGCTCGGCCGTGAGGACCGGCTTCGCCTCGCCGCGCAGGCAGGCAACGAAATGGACGACTCCCGTTTCGACGACCGCCAGCTCTTCGGGCGGCGGCGGCGGCAGAATGCCGTGCACCCAGCCCTCGAGCCCGAGCGAGCTGTCGTCGTCCAGGAAGAGGGACGCCGACGCGTCCTTTTCGTACGGGGAGCCGGGGAAGCTGATCGTCGCCGTCTCGAAGTGGAGCTCCATCCAGGGCGCCAGAGTGTTGGCGGTGCCGAAGCTCGCCAGCAGCTGGCCGAGAGCCCCGCTGGCGAACTCGAGATTGATGATGACGTGGTCAGGTGCCGTCACGTCGATGGTCCGGCCGGCAAGCGGCCCGGCCCGGACCACCCGCTTCGGAACGCCGATGATGCCCATCGCCTGAACCCGACGGACCGGCCCCATGAGCATGGTCAGGCCGTGGAGGCGGTAGATGCCGTGATCGAAGACCGGCCCGACACCGGGGCCGTAGAAGACCGTGGGGTCGCCGGTGTACTCCCGCCACGTGGCCGGACCCGAATCGGCAACGTGGGCGGTCGCGAGCGTCAGCGGCCCGAACCGACCCGACGCGACGATCTCTGCCAGCCACTCGAACCGCCGCGTGACCGCCGTGGCCGGGGCGCACAGCAGGAGGAGCTCCCTGGCCGCGGCAATTGCGATGAGCCTGTCCGCCTCGGGGATGGACTCGGCGATCGGTTTCTCCGAGTAGACGTGGACGCCTGCCTCGAGACAGGCCTGAGTGATCGGAGCGTGGATGGGGGCGGGCGTCAGGTTGATCGCGGCGTCGAGTCGCGCATTGGTCAGCATCCCGGCCAGGTCCGTGAATGCCGTCGCACCGGGCGACCAGCTCCGGACGGTCTCGACACCGCGCGCCGCGTTCTCGGCTCGCGAGTCGCAGCAGGCCGCAACCTCGACCCTGTCGGCCAGGAGATGGAGCGCCGGGATGTACCGCCGGAAGGCGACGTCCCCGCAGCCGATGACCCCGATTCGCAGCTTGCCGGCCCGTAAGGCGGTTGGCCGCGAGCTCGGCTCGGGACGCGTCGTCGGTTCGTGGCTCGTTCTCATGCGTGGCTCCTCCGCGGTCGTGGCGCAGCGACGATTCTCTCGTCGAGCTTAGCCCCGCCGATGCGTCACGGTCCGGCCCGCGTCACACAGCCCCGGCGGCCTACCAGCGCTGGTGGACCAGCGGCTTGATCCGCTCGAGGTACAGGTGCTCGATCCGCGCCATCGTCGCCGCCGGCAGCGCCGCCAGATCCGCGGCCGCCGCGTTCGCACGGGCCTGCTCGGGCGTCTTGGCACCCGGGATCGCCGCCGTCACGCCCTCGTTCATGAGGATCCAGCGCAGCGCCAGCTGGGCCATCGTGGCACCCTCCGGCACGAGCGCGCGCACCTCCTCAACGAACGCGAGGCCCGTCTCGTAGTCAACGCCCGCGAACGTCTCGCCAACATCGAAGGATTCGCCGTGGCGGTTGAACTGGCGGTGGTCGGACTCCGAGAAGGTGGAATCCTTCGTGAGCTTGCCGGTCAGAAGGCCCGACGCCAGGGGAACACGGGCCAGGACGCCCACGTGGCGGCGTCTCGCCTCGACCAGGAAGCGCTCGGCGGGCCGCTGCCGGACCATGTTGAAGACGATCTGGACGGACGCCACGCCCGGGAACTCGATGGCCTTGAGCGCCTCCTCGACGCGCTCGACGCTGACGCCGTAGTCGGCGATCGCCCCGGCGGCCACCAGCTCGTCCAGGGCCGCGAAATGCTCCGGGCTGTAGTAGATGCTCGGATGAAGGCAGTGGAGCTGGATGAGATCCAGGCGGTCGACGCCCAGGTTCTCGCGGCTCCTATCCACCCAACCGCGGAAGGCCTCGGGCGTGTAGTACGCCATTTCGACGGGGACGCCCCGGCCCATCTTGGTGGCCACGAACATCTTCTCGCCGCTGCGCTCGCGCAGGAAACGGCCGATGAGCTGCTCGCTCCGGCCGTCCCCGTAGACGTCGGCGGTGTCGTACAGGGTAACGCCCGCGTCGGCAGCCGCGTGGAGGGCGCGCAGGCTGGCCGCGTCGTCGACGCTGCCCCAGCCGCCACCGATCGCCCACGCCCCGAAGCCGATGGCGCTTACTTCACGACCCGTCTTGCCCAGCCTGCGATACAGCATCGTCTGTACTCCTCTCACCGGCGGGCCGACACGAGTCCAGGCCGGAAGGGCGGTCTCGGCGACCGCTCAGAACGCGCGGCGAGTCGGCGGTCTGGCCTGCCAGATCAAGCGTAGCCCGTCGGCGACGAGAGTGCCTCAGGCCGGTCAGGGCTCGCGGGACGCGTTTCGGTCGGGCCGCCCGGCTGCGCCGGCCCTGTCGCGAGCCCGGGTCGACGACAATGGACGCCGGGGCGACGTCTTCCGCCGGCGCCGCCTGCCGGGAATCGGCAGGAACGCCTCAGCGTTCTTCCGCGCCCCGCGCCAGCTCCAGGAAGCGGCAGAGGGCGTTGGCGAGGTGCATCTGGCGGGGCGTTCTGGCGCGGACACGGACCAGGGCCGGGCTTGCCACCAGGGCCGCCAGACAGCGAGCTCTGGATGTGGCGACGTTGAGGCGGTTCAGGCTGTACAGGAAATCCATGCCGCGCGGCGCCTCTTCCGGCGTGGAAGTCGCCATCGAGTAGATCGACACGGGCGCTTCCTGGCCCTGGAACTTGTCGACGGTTCCGACCCGGGCCTGCTCCGGCAGGAGCCGCTCGACCGCGCCGACCTGGGCGTTGTACGGGGCCACGATCAGGACGTCGTCCCAGCCCAGCGGGTGCGCCTCGCCGGAGCTGTCCGTCCAGGTCGCGCCGCCGTCGACGAGCGCACGGACGAGCCCGGCGACGACCGCCGCCTCCTCGGGTGACTCGTTGGCGTTGGCCTCGTGAGCGACCGGTACGAAGCGCACGCCGGTGCCAGTCAGCGGCGGGCTGGCCGCGAGGTCCTGCCTGGCCAGCCACTCCTCCGCCTCCAGGCGACCCTCGTAGAAGGCCTCCGACGTGAACCGGCACAGGTCCGGGTGCAGCCGCCGCGTCCGCTCCAGGAAGATACCGCGGTCCGCCGGCATGGTGGACTGCCCCGCGAGGACGTGGCCCAGGGCCGAGGCCTCGGCGCCGGGCGG
>JBGQBD010000062.1:0-13414 GCA_041494645.1 Candidatus Limnocylindria bacterium | reverse complement strand
GGTCGTGACGCCGACCCCGGTCGTGACGCCGACCCCGGTCGTGACGTTCCCGGGTGAGACGGCGACGCCGGTCGTGACGCCGACCCCGGTCGTGACGCCGACCCCGGTCGTGACGCCGACCCCGGTCGTGACGCCGACCCCGGTCGTGACGTTCCCGGGTGAGACGGCGACGCCCGGCCGGACCACCGCCCCTCTGCCCACCGGCAACGGCTCGTCGGGCAACAGTTCGACGCCGCTCTTGGCCATGCTCATTCTGATCGCCTTCTGCGATTGCGTGGCTTTCGGTGGACTCGCGCTGCTGGAGGTCCGAGCGCCGGCGCCGGACCATCCGCGCTAAATACGCTGGCCGGTCCGGCGCGGGTTGCGGCCGCCGGGCCAAGGAGCCTGTGACGACGGGGATTCCTCGGGCGCCGCCACGCGCTAACCTTTTGGACGTGCCGGAGTGGCGGAACAGGCAGACGCAGCGGACTTAAACTCCGCGGCCCGCGAGGGCGTCCGAGTTCGAATCTCGGCTCCGGCACCATCGGCGCCTGGGTCATGCGCCTCGAGTGTCCGGCCATGCTGGCGGCTCCCGCCGGGGATGCGAGAGTCCCGCGGAGCGCTCAGTGCTCTAGCGGTTGTGCGTGGGTCGTTCCAGGGCGACGGGAAAAGAAAGACGGGCCGCGATATGCGGCCCGTCGCTTCTCGGTCGCCGACCGAGTCAGAGCCCAGAGCCGATCGTGCTGAGAAGGCCGGTAAGGCTTCCGGACACGAACATGAGAGCCGAAACGGCGACCATGGCAATGAGGGAGAGAATGAGTGCATATTCCGCGAGACCCTGTCCTTCCTCGCGGTGAGGGCCCGAGAACACATTGCCTCCTTTCGCAAGCGACGGTTGGCACTCGTCGCGACCTCGAGCGGCAGGTTCTTCGAATGTTCGAAAGGCCCGACGATTCGAGAGTCGTCCAAGGATAGGCACATAACGGCCCGTCGCAGCCGAAACTTTCGTACTGCCGCCAACGTTACGGCAGCCCTGGGCGACCGGGCCCGCGGTATCCAAACGGGCGCGCGCCCGCCGACGCCGGGGCCCACCTTCCCCCGGCTGATGGGAGGCGCGGAGGCTGCAGCTGCTCGCGATGCGCTCTGGATGCTCGTCTTGATTGTCGGCCCGAGCTTGGCGGGCAGCGGGGCAGGGGACCGGGATGATGCCTGAGCAATGCATGCTGTGGCAATCGCCGTCCTCGAAGGCTCTCACCTCGTCGCCGAATGCGGTGACAGCCGTCGACAGACATTGGTACCGATTGGCTCTGGGCTCCTCACTTTCCCATCTCATCGGACCTGATGGTTCTCGCCGGAGGCTCATAACCGTGGCCGGTCGGTCCCTGATAGAATCTGCCGGTCCTTTCGGCTCCGACCGACCGGCGTTGCCGCTCGCGCATCGGGGCATACCCATGGGAAGGAGACCGGCGCATGCGCCGATACGAACTCATGCTCGTGCTGCGTCCCGATCTGGCAGACGACAAAGTCCAGGGGACGCTCGAGCGAACCGCCCGGGCCATCGCGGCCGGAGGCGGCCAGATCGTCAAGCAGGCCCCCTGGGGCCGTCGGCGTCTGGCCTATCCCATCGACCACCATCGTGAAGGCTCGTACTACGTCATCCTCTTCGAGGCCCCGGCGACGGCCGTCGCCGAGCTCGAGCGTGGCTTGCTCATCAGCGAGGAAGTTCTGCGCCACCTCGTGACTCGGGTCGAACGCCCCGTTCGGGTCGCCCGCGGACGAGACTCCGACGCGGATGCAGAGGTCGCACCTCCCGCCGAGGAAGACGAGATCGAGGAGGAAGGCGAGCTGATCGACGAGTCCGAGACCGAAGCGGCGCCTGCCGCCATCGACTGATTCCGCGCAACGCGTATCTGGAGGCACGCTCGATGTCGCTGAACAAGGCGATGATCATCGGCAATCTCGGCCGCGACCCGGAGATGCGGTATACCCCAAATGGCCAGGCGGTGACTCAATTCACGGTCGCCGTCAACCGCAACTACAAGGACGCGAGCGGCGAGTGGAAGGAAGAGACAGAGTGGTTCCGGGTAGTGGCCTGGGGGCCTCTCGCCGAGCGGACTGCCGAGTACCTGCGCAAGGGCCGCAAGGTCTACGTTGAGGGCCGGCTCCAGACTCGGACCTGGGAGGGCCAGGACGGTCAGAAGCACTACACCACAGAGCTGATCGCCAACACGGTGACTGCGCTCGACCCGCGACCGAGGGAAGACGGAGCCACGGAGCCGGCCGGTGCTCGACCCGCCCGAGGTGGAGCGCCGGCGGATGCCACCGGTCCAGCCGGGCCAGCCGACGACTTCGGTTCGAGCGACCTGGACGAGCTGCCCTTCTGACGGATCCGGCCGGCGAACCGGCCTATTGACGAATCCAACAGCCGCGCCGATGACGCTGCAAGCACGAACAGAGGACCAAGAAACAGATGCCTGCCTACCCGCGAGAGAAGACCCGCGCCAAGCGTGACGACTACTACCGCGACCGCCGCCGCCGCAAGGTGTGCACGTTCTGCGCGGACAAGACCGTCATGATCGACTACAAGGAAGTCAACCGGCTCCGCCGCTACCTGTCCGAGCGCGCCAAGATCGAGCCGCGCCGCAAGACCGGCACCTGTGCCAATCACCAGCGCCAGCTGGCCGTGGCCCTGAAGCGCGCCCGGATCGTCGCCTTGCTGCCGTACGCGCCCCAGCACGTTCGCCCCTAGCCGCCTCACGCCGGGGCGGCCGTCGCTGGTTGGGGTCGCCCCTTGGAGTCCCTCGTGATGGCGGCCTCAACCGCTGGAGAGTGAATTGGACCTCGGTCTGCTGGCCGTCTCGTTCGTGGTGATCCTGGCCGGCTCGGAGCTGTTCACGAACGGCATCGAGTGGTTCGGCCACAAGCTCGAGCTGGGCGAGGGCGCCATCGGCTCCGTTCTGGCGGCCGTCGGCACGGCCCTGCCCGAGACGATGATCCCGTTCATCGCCATCGTCTTCGGCGGTGGGATCACAGGCAGCGAGATCGGAGTGGGGGCCATCCTCGGCGCCCCGTTCATGCTCTCGACGCTGGCAATGTTCGTGACCGGCGCGGCCGTGCTGCTGATGCGGCGGCGGCGAGCCAGCGGCGAGACTCTGGCCGTGGACGCGGGCGTTCTGGGCCACGACATGGCCTACTTCGCGGTGGCCTATGCCGTGGCGATCGGCGCGGCCTTTCTCCCCGTGGAGTTGGAGTGGCCGCGCCGGCTTGCGGCCGTGGTCCTGCTCGGCGTCTACGGCTACTACGTGCTCGGCCATCTGCGAGCCGAGGCCGCCGTGCACGAGAACCTGGAGCCGCTGCGATTTCACAAGCTCGATCGCGGTGCGCCGCAACATCCGGAGCCGCCGCGCCTGCTGATCGTCTCTGTCCAGGTGGTCTTCTCACTAGTCTGCATCGTGGGCGGGGCCTGGGGCTTCGTTCGCGCCATCGAGAATCTCTCCACTTCGCTCGGCGTCAATGGGACCCTGCTGGCGCTCGTCATCGCGCCAGTGGCCACCGAGCTACCGGAGAAGTTCAATAGCGTCCTGTGGGTCAGGCGCGGCAAGGACACCCTGGCCATGGGCAACATCACCGGGGCGATGGTCTTCCAGAGCGCCATTCCCACATCCATCGGGCTGGTTCTTGCCCCGGCCATGTGGTCCGTCGGTGGCGCCGGACTGGCCTTCGCTTCGGCGGGCATCACGTTCGCATCTTCCGCCGCTGTGATCCTGCCGATGGTCCTGCGCAAGCGTCTGGGGGCGCGGCCGCTGCTGATCGGCGGCGCCTTCTACCTGGCCTACCTGGTCGTGGTCGTGGCCGCCATGACCGGGTTCCGGGTCTGACGGCGGCCCACCGCCCCAGGCTGCTCGTGGGGGTGTGATGCCCGGCCGCTATACTTGGTGTTCGCTGGTCAACATCGACGGCTAACACCAGGAGCGTCGAACCATGGTCACGGAGCACGCAACGGCCCCCGCCGCGAGCGCGGCGTCTAAGCCGGACCAGAACAGCCTTGTCTGCTACTTCCAGGGCAACTATGTGAGGCTGGGCGAGGCCCGCATTCCGCTCATGACCCACGCCTTTCTGTACGGGACCGCCGTCTTCGAGGGGATTCGCGCCTACTGGAATCCCGAGGAGAAGCAGCTGTACGGGCTTCGAATCAAGGAGCACATCGTCCGGCTGCGCAATTCCGCCAAGATCATGCTGATGTCGGAGCTGCCGACGGTCGAGGAGTTCACCGAGATCGTCAAGCAGGTCCTTCGCCGCAACGAGTTCCACGAAGACGCCTACTGCCGTCCGTCGGTCTACAAGAGCACCGAGGCGATCGGCGTCAAGCTGCACGGTCTGACCCACGACTTCTACGTCCTGGCCATCCCGATGGGCGACTATATCGACACCGAGAAGGGGATTCCGACCGGCACCGTCTCCTGGCGGCGAACCAGCGATATCTCGATCCCTTCGCGCAGCAAGATCGCCGGCAGCTACGTCAATCCCGCCTTCTCCAAGACCGAGGCCATGCTGAATGGCTTCGACGAGGCGATCGTCCTGACCGCCGACGGCCACGTCTCCGAAGGCTCGGCCGAGAATCTGTTCATGATCCGCGACGGCGTCCTGATCACGCCTTCGGTCAGCGACGACATCCTCGAGGGGATCACTCGGGCCGGCATCTTCGAGATCGCCAAACACCTTGACATCCCGGTCAAAGAGCGCCAGATCGACCGCAGCGAGCTGTACATCGCCGAGGAAGTCTTCCTCTGCGGCACCGGAGCGCAGGTCTCGCCTGTCGCCTCGGTGGATCACCGGCCCGTCGGCGATGGGCACGTCGGGCCTATCTCCCGCAAGATCAGCAAGACCTACTTCGATGCCGTGCGCGGTCGCCTTCAGGCATTCAAGCACTGGGTCACGCCGATTTATCAGAGTGAGTGAGGCGGCCGCCCGAGACTCCTCCGCCCTGAGGCCGGTCGTCGTTGCGGGCGAGCCGGGACTGGCGGCCAAGCGGAAGCTGTCTCATCGGGTCCTGGAGATCATCCCAGGCCTGGTCACGTGGATGGTCATCCTGGCGATGGTTCCCCTGGCCATTCGCTGGCCTGTGGTCCTGGGCATCTTCGTCCTCTGCTTCGACTTCTACTGGCTGTATCGCGCGGCCGTGCTTGCGGTGAGCGTCGCGATCTCGTTCCGGCGGATCCGCGGTGTCGTGGCGGTCGACTGGCGGCAGCGGGCCTTCTCGCTGGCCGATCCACAGGGCCGTTTGCATGAGCTGACCGAGCTCATCGAGCGCGTGCGCCTCCGAACGGCGGAGCTGGATGCCGCCGGCGACAAGCTGGCTGCCCGGGGTGGGCGGCTGGAGATCCGGCGGCTCCTCGACGAGCTCCGAAACCTGGAGCGGCTGGTCGCCCTCGAAGAGCCCATCCCGGATCCTCGGGAGCTGTGGCATGTCGCCCTGATCCCGACCTACACGGAGCCCTACGAGAAGCTCTACCAGACCGTCAAGGCGCTTGCCGACTCCGACTACCCGCGGGGCATGCTCATGGTCGCGATCATCACCCGCGAGACGGATCTGCAGGGCCGCGAGAACGTGGCCAGGCTGCGCACGATCTTCGGGGGACAGTTCCGTCACTTCTTCCATATTCTCGACCCGCTCGAGCCGGGCGTGGTAGTCGGCAAGTCGAGCGCCATGGCGTACGGCGGCCGGTGGCTCTATCGCGAGCTGACCGCTCTCGGTTTCGAGCCGAAGAAGGTCGTGGTCACGGATCTCGACTCCGACTACCGAGTGCACAGGCAGTATTTCGGTTACCTGACGTACAAGTTCGTGACGGACCGCGACCGCTACCGCCGGCTGTACCAGCCTGTTCCCATGTTCCACAACAACCTGTGGCAATGCCCGTTGCCGGTTCGGTTGATTGCAGTTGGGTCCACGCACGTCCAGATGTGGCACCATCTCACGCCCGAGCGGCTGGTCAGCTTCAGCTCCTATTCGGTCTCGCTGCAGACGGTTCACGACGTGAACTACTGGGCCACGGACGCCATCCCCGAAGACAGCCGCTTCTACTGGAAGAGCTTCTTCCGCTACAGCGGCCAGTTCCGGGCCGAGCCGTTGTTCATTCCGGTCTACGGTGACGCCGTGCGCGCCCGATCGTACCCGCGCAGCCTGATGCAGCAGTACACCCAGATCCGCCGCTGGGCCTGGGGTGTGACCGACATCCCGTTCTTCATCGACAACGCCCTCATGCACACGGAGATCCCACTTCGCCAGCGGATTGCGCGGCTCTTCGATCTGTGGTTGGAACACATCAACTGGGCGGTGGCGCCGTTCATCCTGATCTTCGGGGCGGTCCTGCCGGTGGCGCTGAATCAGACCTTCGCCCTGACCCTCTTCGGTCAGCAACTGCCGATCTACGCTGCCTGGATACTGACGGGAGCGGTGGCCTCGCTGCTGGTGCTCATCTTCATCGAAGATCAGCTGGCCCCTCCCCGGCCACCGGAGTGGGGAATCGTGATGCGGGTCGTCTCCCGGGTGCAGTGGATCTGCCTTCCGGTCGTGGGCGTAATCTTCACGAACCTGCCGGCACTGGACGCTCAGACTCGGCTCCTGACGGGGCGATACCTGGAGTACCGGGTCACCGAGAAGGCGTAGCGAGAAGCGGGCCCGGGAACACGGATGGCCGGCCCTCCAGAGCGGACGTGGCTAGCCGGGCGATCGGCCGGACTGAGGTTGCCGCTGGTTCGTTAGGATAGTCGTGTAGCGTCCCCTTCACGATCACTCGATCCCGGGGCTCGGTAACGCCGCATCCTGGGAGCCGCGTAAGGGTATCGTCGAAGCCACCGCCGCTCAACGAAGACCGAGGACGATGTTCCGACCAGCGAGTTCCAAGCCCGACCTCGTCGCCCAGGAGCACGAGATCCTGACGCTGTGGCGCGATCGCCAGACCTTCGCCCGCCTGAGGGCCCTGAATGCGGGCAACGAACGCTGGAGTTTCCTGGACGGACCCATCACCGCCAACAACCCGATGGGGGTCCACCACGCCTGGGGGCGCGCGTACAAGGATCTGTTCCAGCGCTTCTGGGCCATGCAAGGCAGGGACCAGAGGTACCAGAACGGTTTCGACTGCCAGGGCCTGTGGGTCGAGGTCAACGTCGAGCGCGACCTGGGCTTCACCAACAAGCGTGACATCGAGGCCTACGGCATTGCCGAGTTCGTCAGCCTGTGCAAGCAGCGTGTCCTGACCTACGCGGCCCGGCAGACCGAACAGTCGATCCGCCTCGGCATGTGGATGGACTGGAACGACCCGCATGAGTTGCGCCGCCTTCGGGACGAGCTGGCCGACGACCCGGCTAAGCAGGTCACGGTCACCGGCACGGACGGTAAGACTGTCACCGACGCGGCCGAGATGGTCGTCGGGCGTCTTGGAATGCCCGAGCTGGGCGGCAGCTACTTCACCTTCTCGGACGAGAACAACTATCTGATCTGGTCCTTCCTGGCCGAATGCCACCGCCGCGGGTGGCTGTACAAGGGCCACGACTCGATGCCGTGGTGCGCTCGCTGCGGGACCGGCATCAGCCAGCACGAGATGACCGAGGGCTACGCGGACCGCGAGGACCCCGGCCTGACCGTCAGGTTCCCCCTGCTCGATCGGCCCGGAGAGGCGCTGCTCGTCTGGACCACCACGCCCTGGACGCTGACGTCGAATGTCGCGGCGGCGGTGGGCGAGGACGTTCGCTACGTCAAGGTTCGCCAGGGCGAGGAGATGTTCTGGCTGGGCCGCGGGACGCTGAAGCACGCCCTCGTCGGCGAGTTCCAGGTTCTCGAGGAGAGGCCGGGCCGCGAGCTGGAGGGCTGGCGCTACGACGGTCCGTTCGACGATCTGGCGGCGGTCCAGGCGGCCTTTGCGGCCGGCAGGGCCTCGGGCGCTCCCTACGAACACCGCGTCGTGGCCTGGGACGAGGTCGGCGAGGAAGAGGGGACCGGCATCGTCCACGTCGCTCCCGGCTGCGGGGCCGAGGATTTCGCCCTCGGCAAGAAGCTGGGTCTGCCGATGATCGCCCCGCTGGACGAGAACGGAATGGTCCTCCCGGGCTTCGGTCCGTTCTCGGGCCGCGACGTGCGGGACGTAGCCGACCCGATCGTCGAATCGCTCAGGCACCACCACCGCTTCTATCGCCTGGAGACGATCACCCACCGCTACCCGCACTGCTGGCGGTGCGGCACGCCCCTCGTCTTCCGCCTCGTCGACGAGTGGTACGTCAGCATGGGCATCGTCTACGACAAGCCCCGCGAGCAGCTGACGCCCGGGGAAGTCGATGCCAGCCTGCGCTACCAGATCATGGAGGTCATCGAGGGGATCAAGTGGATCCCCGGCTTCGGCTATGAGCGGGAGCTCGACTGGCTCCTGAACATGCGCGACTGGATGATCAGCAAGAAGCGCTACTGGGGCCTGGCGCTGCCGATCTACGACTGCTCGTGTGGCACGGTGACCGTGATCGGCAGCCGAGAGGAGCTGGTCGAGCTGGCCGTCGAAGGCTGGGACCTGTTCCAGGGCCACACTCCGCACCGGCCGTACGTGGACGCGGTCAAGGTCCGGTGCTCCGGCTGCGGCAAGCCGGTCAGCCGCATCACCGACGTCGGCAACCCCTGGCTGGACGCGGGCATCGTGCCCTTCTCGACGATGCACTACCGCTCCGATCCGGAGTACTGGCGCCAGTGGTTCCCGGTCGATTTCGTGACCGAAAGCTTCCCGGGCCAGTTCCGCAACTGGTTCTACTCGCTCCTGGCGATGAGCACGGTCCTGCGCCGCGAGGCTCCGTTCAAGACGCTCTTCGGCTACGCCCTCGTCTTCGGGGCCGACGGCCGCCAGATGCACAAGAGCTGGGGCAACGCCATCGAGTTCGACGAGGCGGCCGAACGGATGGGCGTCGACGTCATGCGCTGGATGTTCGCCAACGCCCGGCCGGAGGAGAACATCCTCTTCGGCTGGCACGCGGCGGACGAAGCGCGACGCCGGCTGCTGGTGCTCTGGAACGTCTACTCGTTCTTCGTCACCTATGCCCGGCTTGCGGGCTGGGAGCCGAGCGCCCCAGCCCCGGCGGTCGGCGCCCGGGGCCCTCTCGATCGCTGGATCCTCTCCCGCGTGGCCGGCCTGGCCGCGGAGGTGGAGGAGGACCTGCGCGAGTACGATGCCCTGGACGCCGCCCGTGCCGTCGACGGCTTCGTCGAGGAGCTCTCGACGTGGTACCTGCGGCGGTCGCGAAAGCGGTTCGCCCGAGGGGCCGAGGCGGCGGATCGCGCGGCGGCCTTTGCCACGCTCCACGCCACGCTCGTCACGATCATCCGGATTCTCGCCCCCATCCTCCCGTTCCTGGCCGAGGCGATGTATCAGAACCTGGTCGTGGCCGGCGGGGTCTCGGGCGTACCGGACAGCGTCCACCTGACGCGCTGGCCCACGGACGAGACGGCGGGCTTCCGCGATCGGTCCCTCGAGACCTCCATGGCCGTGGCGATGCGGGCGGTGGATCTGGTCCGGACGCTGCGCGGCCAGGCCGGCCTGAAGGTCCGCCAGCCGCTGGCTCGGATGTGGCTCGCGGTTCCAGGTCCGGAGCTGGTGGAGCGCGAGGCTCTCGTTGCGCTCGTCGCCGACGAAGTGAACGTCAAGTCGATAGAGCTGATCGGTGACGAATCCGAGCTGGTGGACCGGCGTGTCAAACCGCTGCTGCCGAAGATCGGCAAGAAGCTGGGCGGGGCGATCCCGGCAGTCATGGCGGCGGCTCGCGAGGGGCGATTCGAGATCCTGGCGGACGGATCTGTTCGGCTCGCCGAAGTGACGCTCGCTCCGGACGAGGTCGAGATCCAGGCCACGCCGCGGCCCGGCACGGCCGTCGCCCACGACGAGGGCCTGGTCGTCGTCATCGACACGGAACTCACGGCTGAGCTGCGTGCCGAAGGGGACGCTCGCGAGCTCCAGCGGGCGATCCAGGACACACGAAAGGATGCCGGCGTCGAGCTTGACGACGAAGTCGTGGTTCGAGTGGCTGCTCCAGCCGGTATCCAGCACACCCTCGAGCCCTATGTCGCGTCCGTCGAGGTCGAAACTCGCAGCAAGATCGAGTTCGGGCGGGTGCCATCGTCCGCGACCGCCCTGGATGTCGACCTGGATTCGGGCTCGGTGCGGGTCGGCTTGCTGTCGAAAGGCGTCGCCCCTTAGGCTTAGTGGAACACCACGGAGACAATTCACTGGACCCTACCGGAACGCACCCCGAAGACCCGCAGGGCAGGCGCGCCATCGAATACCCACGCCGCCGGCAGCGGCGTGCGAGATGGATCGCTTTCGCCCTGATCGTCTCCGCGATCGCCATCAGCGATCAGTTCCTCAAGAACTGGGTCGTGGCGAACTTCCGCCTGAACGAACCATCTCCGATCGTGGGTGATTGGCTCCGGGTGGACTTCATCCACAACGCCGGCGGCCTCTTCGGACTTCTCCAGGGGTCGGCGCAGATCCTCGCGCTGGTGACCGTCGCGGTCGCCGCCCTCCTCGTCGCCCTGGAGGTCGAATGGGGCTGGCGGAGCTGGCTCGTCACGCTGGCCCTGGCCCTGCTCCTCGGCGGGGCGGTCGGCAACTTCGTCGACCGGATCAGGTTCGGCTACGTAGTCGACTTCGCCGACATAGGCGTCGGGACGTTGCGCTTCTACGTCTTCAACGTTGCCGATGCGGCGGTGACGATCGCCATCCTCCTCCTCATCGCTACGTGGTTCGTGGCCCCAGGCCTCGAGCGGCGGAAAGGCGCCCCGCCCGAAGAAGGCGAGCCCCTCGATGGGGCCGGCAGCTCGGCCACGGGAAACGGGCCGGCCCTCGGATGAAACGGCTCACGGTCACCGTTCCCGAGACTGCCTCGGGTCGTGTCGATCGTTTCGTCGCCGACGTGTCCGGACTGTCGCGCAGCTACGTCCAGAAGCTCATCACCGAGGGCCGCGTGACCACGGCCGGATTGGCGGTCAAAGCCAACGAGTCCATCTTCGCGGGACAGGTCATCGAGCTCGAGGTGCCGGATCCGCGGCCGCTCGAGCTGACTCCGGAGAAGATACCCGTGACGGTCGTGTACGAGGACGCCGACCTGCTGATCGTCGACAAGGCGGCAGGCCTGGTGGTCCATCCTTCAGCGGGCCATGAGGGAGGCACGCTGGTCAACGCCCTGCTGGCGCGAGGCACCGAGTACGGCGGCATCGCCGGAGTCATGCGGCCGGGCATAGTCCACCGGCTGGACCGTGACACGAGCGGCCTGCTGATGGTGGCCAAGAACGACCGCGCCCAGGCCAGTTTGATGGGCCAGCTGAAGGCCCGCGGCATCAAGAAGACCTACCTGGGGCTGGTGCAGGGAGCGGTAGCGGCCACGACCGGGCGGATCGAGGCGCCGATCGGCCGCGACCCGCACCACCGGACCCGCATGGCGGTGACGCAGGACGGTCGAGCGGCGGTCACCGGCTACCGGGTCCGCGAACGTCTCTCCGGCTGGACGCTCCTCGAGCTTGATCTGATCACGGGCCGAACCCACCAGATCCGCGTCCACGTGGCGGCCGTGGGACATCCGCTCGGGGGCGATCCGGTATACGGAACGGGGACCTCTCGACGCGGCCCCGGCGGACTCGACCGGCTGTTCCTGCACAGCTGGCGGATCGAGCTGCAGTCGCCCGGCGACGGCCACCTGATCCGCGCCGAAGCTCCGCTCCCCGCCGAGCTGGAGGCCGTCCTCGAGAGCCTGAGGGCGCAGTCGGCCGGCGAATCGGTTGGATCGCCGATGAGGCCCTTGCCGGAGGAAGAGCGTGAGGGCGAATCGGAGGCCTACCAGCGCGAGGCGGCTCGTACGGCCGGGCGGCACCACCGATGAGCCTGCCGGCCCGCGACGACGCGTTCCAGGCCGACCCGAAGGCCATGCTGGTCATCATCTCGGGACCGTCTGGGGTCGGCAAGGACACGATCATCGAAGCGCTGCAAAGGCGCAGCCATCGACCGCCCTACCACTACGTGGTGACCTGCACGACCCGAGCCCGAAGGCCCGGTGAGATCGACGGCGTGAGCTACAACTTCCTGAGCGCGACGCAGTTCATGGCCCTGCGGGACGCGGGGGATCTGCTCGAGGCGAACGAGGTCCATGGTCACTGGTACGGCACGCCCCGATCCGCCGTGCGCCAGGCGTTGGCGAGGGGCCAGCACGCCATCCTGAAGATCGACGTACAGGGTGCCCGGGTCGTCAAGACCTGCGTCCCCGACGCCCTGTTGATCTTCGTGATCCCGCCGTCGCTGGAGACGCTCTCCAAGCATCTGCAGGATCGCCGGACCGAGTCGGCCGACGAACTGGAGATTCGCCGGCGGAACGCCGCCTTGGAGCTGGCTCGCAAGGACGACTACGACCACGTGGTCGTGAATGAAGAGGGCAACGTGGACCGGACGGCGAAGCGCATCGACGAGATCATCTCGCTCGAGGAACGGCGCGGATCTCGGGGCCCCGTGACCGTCTGAGGAGGGAGATGGGCCGCTGTTGCGACGGGGTGGTTCGAGGTCACGCCTGATGGCGGAGGGGATCGACGGCGCCCTCGAGCTGGGTCTGCTGGCAGGTGCCAGTCTCGTCGGCCGAGACCGGTCGGACTGGCAAGCCCCGGTCGAGGTGGCGGTCGACGCGCCGGGGGCCACGCGGACGTACGACTACTCGGTGCCTCCCAGGCTGATTCCCGTCGCGCCCGGCGAGGCGGTGCTGGTCGAATTCGGGCGACGCCAGGCTCTGGGTGTCGTGCTCGGACCGTCGCGCAATGTCGTGGGCATCAAGCTGAAGCCGCTGCTGGCGCGGGTCCACGCCGACGGCCCGCTCCTGCCGCGACTGATGCTCGATTTCGCGCGCTGGATCTCCGAGGAGTACCTCGCTCCGCCGGCGGCCGTCGTGCGCTCGATGGTGCCGCCGGGGATGCTGGAACGCCTGGAGCTGATGGCCGAGTGGCTGCCTCTCGGTTGGACCGACGTGTCCGCGGATGTCGAGGGCGCGGAGCGAGATCGGACCCGGACTTCCCGGCCCGAGTCCGAGCTCGAACCCCCCGAGACCGCGATCAGGGAGCGGCTGGCCAACGGCCCGCGGCCGGTGCGGGACCTCGATGCCGGTGAGGGGCGCGCCGCTTTGTTGCGGCGTCTCCGGGCCATGGCCGAGCGCGGTCTGATCAACCTAGAGTGGAGGCTGATGGCGGCCACGGCCGGGCCGCGCTTCGAGAGGTGGCTGGTGCTGACAGAGGCCGGGAGGCATGCGGCCGGCGAGGCTTCTGGCGCGGCGGCGGCCGGGGCCCGCCTGGGCCCGCGACAGAGGGCGCTCCTGGCGGAGCTGGTGGCGGTGGAAGGAGCCGAGGCCCCGGACTTGGTCGGGGCCTCGGACT
>JBGQBD010000061.1:0-13428 GCA_041494645.1 Candidatus Limnocylindria bacterium | reverse complement strand
CCCAGCCAGCCCCGGACTGGACCTCCTGGCCGGCCCCGGGCTCGACCGCCCGATCGCCTGCAGGCGCGACTTCTTCGGCGGCCCGTTCGACCGCCGGTTCGGCATCCTCCGCCGGCAACCGCACGACCACCGCCAGCCCGCCGAGCGAGCTCTGCCTGGCGTCGGCGGAACCGCCCATCGCCTCCGCCAGGCCGCGTACCACCGCCAGCCCGATCCCAGAGCCACCCGCCGCACGCGAGCCCCCTCGCCGCGGGGCTCGATAGAACCGCTCGAAGAGGCGCGGCAGAACGGTCGCGGGAACTCCCGGTCCGGCGTCCTCGACCACGAGGTCGACGCGACCCACCCGGGCGTGGCGGGCCGACACGCGAATTCGCAGCCCCGCCGCATACCTGGCCGCGTTCTCGAGGAGGTTGGTCAGGATCTGGTCGACGAACATCGCGTCCACGCGAACGGCCGGTAGGTTCTGCGCCACTGCGACTTCCAGCTCGGATGGAGCCAGCATCGGCCGCATACGCTCCACTACCGGTTCGACGATGTCGGCCAGGTCGTACAGCTCGAGCGACGGGTGCAGCGCGCCGCCCTCGATTCGCCCGAGATCGAGCATGTTGCGGACCAGGCGGCTCAGGCGCTCCGCCTCCCGGTCGATCGACTGGGCGGTGACCCGGGCCCCCTCCGGGGTCACGGCCACGTCCGGATCCATCAGGTTCCCGGCCGCGGCCCGGATCGCGGACAGGGGCGTCCGGAGATCGTGGCTGACCGAGTCGAGCAAGGCCGACTTGAGCGCGTCGCTCTGGCGCGCCACCTCGGCCGCGGTGGCTTCGGCGGCCAGTCTGTCGCGGACGACCGACTGGCCGAGCTGGTCGGCGGCCGCGGCCAGCAGTCGAGTGTGCGAACGTCCCGGGAACGGATCCCCGTGGCGACGCGTCGCCCATAGCGAACCGATCGTGTCGCCGCTCGTTTCGATCGGGACGCGGAAGACCGTGACCGGCTCGTCGCCGTCGCGAGCGGCCCGCAGCTTGGCCTCGCGCCTATCGGCCGCTCGGTCGCCCGTCCGACTGATCGTCAGCTCGCGGACGTGGGACCAGCTAGGTTGGGCATCGGCCGAGTGCGAGTGAAGCAGCCATCTCGACACGACGGTCGGGTGGGGCTCGCCCGGCAGACTGTCGGCGACCACCCGCTCCTCGGCGATCGTGGCGCCCAGTCCGATCCAGATCCGCGCCATCTCGGCCTCGCGCGCAAGGCGCGCGGCCAGGAGCGGCGCCGCCTCGAGAGCCGTGGCCGCAGTCGCGATGTCGCGGCTCATCGCGAACATCGCCCGCGCCTCGGCGCTGCGAAGCTCCGCCTCCCGGCGCCGCTGCAGCTGGAGCGCACTCAGCCGCCCGATGGCGACGGCCACGACCAGGAAGAGCAGCAGATCGAGCCATTCCTCCGGCGCCGAGATCGAGAACGCGTAGAGCGGCTGGACGAAGAAGAAGTCGTAGAGCAGGAACGAGGCCACGGCCGTGGCCACGGCCAGCCAGCTGCCGTAGCCCGTGCCGACGGCCACGACCGGCAGCAGGTAGACGATCGAGGCATCCGGCACGCCCAGCTGGCCGAGAACGATCGCCGCAAGGAGCGTGGCCAGCGCCAGGCCGATTCCGGCCACCAGCAGCCCGGCGACGGACGGCCGGCGCGGTCGGGAGAGCGAGAAACGCGGGCGACTCAGCACTCGCCCATGGTAGGCCGCGGGACGAACCGCGGCGCGCGGCCTCGCCACGCCCCGCCCGGTCCAAGTCGGGCCGCGAAAGCGGCCGCCTAGAATACGGCGATGGTGCTGGGGCTTCTCTCGTTCGTCAGCGCTGGGCGCGGCTGGCTCGCGAACCTGGCGAGCCTTCGCTGGGCGCGCCCGGCCGGTCTGGATCTGGCCATTCCCGGGGTCATGGTCCTGGTGGTCGGATATGCAGTGCCTCAGCTCGGGCGGGACGTGGCCGGAGTCCCGTTCTGGCTGGCGTGGCCGGTCGCCACCACAGCGGTCGTCGTGGGCCTGCGGGCGTTCGGCCCGACGGGCCTTGCGGCCAGGGCGAGCACCGCCTCCGCCGCCACGGGCCGCGCCGCCGCCGCGGGCGCCGCCCTCTCCGGCCGCGCCGCGGCCGCCCGCCCTGAGTTCGCCCTTGGCCGGCTGACCACGCTTCAACTGGCGCTCGTGGCGCAGGTGATAGTCGCCTGGATCCTGTACGACGTCGCCCTGTGGCAGCCGGTCAGCCACCTCTACGACCTGAACGTCTATCTCGGGTCTTCCGAACGCTGGATGAATGGCGGAAGCGCCTACCTGGCCACGACCCTCCTGGCCTGGCCCTCCAGCGCCCGAGCCGACTTCTTCCTCTACCCGCCACCGTTGCTGCCGGTCTTCGCCTTCCTGGCGCAGCTGCCGGCGGCGCCCGTGGCCGCCGGCTGGACGGCATTCCAGCTTGCCTGCTGGTACCGCTCATTTCGAATCCTTGGACTGGCACCGGGCCTGAGCCTGCTTCTGCTGGCCTTCCCGCCGGTGATGATCGGCCTCGAATCGGGCAACGTGGCCGGCCTGACGTTCTTGCTGTTCGTGGCCGGGGTCCGATCCGGCGGGACGCTGATCGTGGACGGGATCTTCAAGGTGCAGAGTGGAATCCCGGTTCTGTGGCTGCTCCGCCAGCGGCGCTGGCGCGGGCTGCTGGCGGGGACCGCAGCCATCGTGGCCATCGTGGTCGTGACGCTGCCGCTGGTCGGATTCGACGCCTGGCGGGCCTGGTGGGCCGGGCTGGGCTACCGCGCCTCATCGCAGGCCGTTGCCGAGGCGCTCTACGGTTATTCCTACGCCAAGGTGCTCCCCGCCGCTGCGTACGTCGCCGCCTGTGCGGCCTTGACGGTCGTCGCGCTGGCGTTCCGGGGCCGGCGCGGGCTCGCCGCCCTGGGCCTGGCCTCGGTCTTCGCGTCGCCCGCACTGTGGCCCCACGGCTTCGCGTTCGCGCTGCCGGCGATCCTCATGCTGGAGAGCGGCACCGCCGTCTGGCTGGTCTTCGGGGCCGGCGCCTTCGGCCCCAACATGTGGCTGCTCTTCGGAGGCGGCTGGCTCGCCGTTCTGGCCGCCCGGCGCGTTCCGGCAGGACGGCTCCACCCGCTCGCCGGCACCGACGGCCCGTGGCCCCGGCCGGTCGGACCGCGGCTTGCCGGGTGGGAAGCTCTGCCGGTCGCGGCAATCGACGCGGATCTGCCGATCAATTGACCGCGGCCGGCAGGCGGGACGCCGCCACAATAGGCGGAACCTCGGCCGATCGCTCAGAATTGGCGCACTGCACTCGGCCCGTCCGAGCCCACGCCCACGCCCAGGCGGGCCATCCAGAGGGACGAATGGCGTCAACCCTATCCCGACTGACCTCGATCGCGAACCGCATCGCCGCGCTCATCGAGCCTTCGGCGAACCCCCACGAAACTCGCGGCGCAAGCGTGGTGCGGCCGGTCGTCTTCGGCGCCACGGACGGCCTCGTCTGCAACCTGTCGCTGATCATGGGCGTCGCCGCGGCCGCGCGCGAGGACCCGCATTCGATAGTCATTGCGGGAGTCGCCGGTCTGCTGGCCGGCGGCTTCTCGATGGCCGTGGGCGAGTACGTCTCGGTTCGGTCGCAGCGCGAGCTGCTGGACTACCAGATCGACCTGCAGCGCCACCAGCTCCACCACACGCCGGACCAGGAGCGCGACATCCTGATGGCGATCTACCGCGCGAAGGGCCTCTCGGACCCCGAGGCGGACCTGATCGTGGACCGGATCATGAAGGACCCCGAGCGGGCGATCGACACCTTCGTGCGCGAGGAGATCGGCCTTTCGGCGCAGACCATGGGCTCTCCGGTGGCCGCCGGGCTTGGATCGCTCGCCGCATTCGCGGTCGGCGCGTTCGTGCCGCTCCTGCCCTTCCTGCTGCTTGGGGGGCCAGCAGCCTTCGCCGTCAGCATCACGGCCTCGGGGCTGGCGCTGTTCGCCATCGGCCTCGGCGTTAGCCGGCTCACCCACCGCCACCCGCTGTGGACGGGCGTTCGCCAGGCCGGGCTCGGCGCCCTCGCCGCGGCCGTCACGTTCGGCGTCGGGTCGCTCCTGGGGACAGCGGTCCACTGATCGCGCCACCCGGAGTCTACCGCCGGGCCGTGCGCAACTCCCAGGAGATGGCGCCGCCGAACGAGCGCGTCCAACGGCACTTCCCGTGCCGGACCCGAAGTGGCAAGCTGATCCGCGCTCCGGTCGATGGCCGGAGGGACGAAATGGACCTGACCTGGCCCGCAGCCAAGGCCCCAGGGGAAGCGCGATGCCCGACTGGTGGACTGACTCACACGCCATCCGCGACGTGCTCGTCGCACAGGGTCGTGCGACGCCGCCCCGGCGCAACTTCGACCTGCGGGAGATACGGCCGGGTTGGCTGGTCTACGACAACGAGCGAGAGCCGATCGGACGGGTCAGCGGCCAGATCGACCGCTACGTCGTCGTCCAGCGATCGTTCCACGGTTTCTACCTGTGGCTGCGCCTGTACGTCCCCGAGTCGGCCATCGGCGAGGCGCACGAAGGCTCGGTGTCGTTGAACGTCCCCCGCGACTGGGTGGGGGCAATGGGTTGGGATCGCCCGCCGCGCGAAGCCCCCACGAAGCGGCGCGATCACTGACCCGCCGGCGGGATGCCGTGTCGCCCGCCGGACGGGCCTGATTCCCGCCCCTGCCGAGCACCCGCGGATAGGCGCTATGCTGCGCGCCATGGCAGCCCGACCAGCTACTGCGGCTCCGCTCATCGTGGTCACCGGGGCGGTCCCGGCCAGTTCGTCCGACCCGGTCTTGACGCTGCGCAAGATCCAGCTGTACGCCGACGCGATCCGCCTCAACGGCGGGAACCCGGTGCCGATCGACGTTGCGACCCCCGCCGCGGAGCGCGACCGCCTGCTCGCCGGAATGGCCGGCTTGCTCCTGGCCGGCGGCCCGGACATCGACCCTGCCCTGTACGGCGAGGAGCCGGCGGGGGCTGCCGACGTGGACCCGGCCCGCGACCTGCTGGAGCTCACGGCATGGCGCGCGGCGGAGCGGCGGGCCGTGCCCATCCTGGGCATCTGCCGTGGCCTGCAGGCGATCAACGTCTTCTCCGGCGGGAAGCTGCTCCAGGATGTGCCGAGCCACGCCGGCACGCCCTACGGCCACGGCCCGGCTCACACCCACTTCCTCGAGATCGCGCCGGACAGCAGGCTCGGCCGGGCCATCGCCTCGGCCGCGCCCGACGGGGTCGCCGGCGCGGATCCGGAGGACGACATGCTCGAGCTCGAGGTGAACACGTACCACCACCAGGCCGTCCGCCACGACACTCTGGCCGCCGGCCTGCGGGCCGTGGCCTGGTCCGACAGCGGGGCCGGCCGGCTCGTGGAGGGCCTCGAGGGCCAGGGCGGCCGCTGGCTGGTCGCGGTGCAGTGCCACCCGGAGCGGACCGAATCGACGCCCGAGGAGTTCGCGGGCCTGTGGGCCGATTTCGTGCGAGCCGCGGCCCGGTTCGCCACGACGCAGGCCGGCGCCACGACCTCCTGAAGCGCCCGCGCCGCATGCGCGCGTGAGCCTCACGAACGGCTCCCCGGCCTCGTATCCTCGCCCCTAACAGAACGGTCATTGCCCCAGCGACCCATCGGGCCAGGAGGTCTCCAGTGTTCGTTCCCCTTTCGGTGCTCGAGTTCCGCGATCGGGCGGAGACTTACTTTGGCGACAAGATCGGCGTCGTCGATGGGGACAAGCGATTCACCTACCGCCAGTTCGGTGAGCGGACCCATCGGCTGGCCAATGCCCTGATCGACCTGGGCGTACAGGCCGGCGATCGCGTCAGCTTCATCACCTACAACACCCACCAGCTGCTGGAGGCCTACTACGGCGTGCTCGAGGCCGGCGCCGTCCTGAACCCGATCAACATCCGGCTCACGCCCAGGGAGATCGCCTACATCGTCGGCCACGCCGGCTCGAGGGTCGTCTTCTTCCACAAGGACTTCAAGCCGCTCGTGGAGGCGATCATCCCGGAGCTTCCGGCGAGGCCCCGCTTCGTGATCATGGAGGGAGCGCCGGACGGAATCGCCTCGGACGAGTACGAAGCCCTGCTGGCGGGCGGCTCCCCCGATCCGCTCGCTCCCGAGATCGACGAGAACGCCACCGCCGAGCTGTTCTACACGAGCGGCACGACCGGCTTCCCCAAGGGCGTGGCGATGACCCACCGGGAGCTGCACCTGCACTGCCTGTACGCGGAGATCGGCCTGGGCTTCCGCGAGGACGATGTGGTCCTGCACGTGGTCCCGCTGTTCCACGTCAACGGCTGGGGCACGCCGCACTTCCTGACGATGGTCGGCGGGCAGCACGTGATGCTCCGCAAGTTCGAGCCGCTGGCCCTCATGCAGGCCATCGAGCGCTACAAAGTCACCCGCGTCCTCGCCGTCCCGGCCATCTTCAACGCCATCCTCCACCACCCCGATCGAGCCAAGCACGACCTGTCGAGCCTGCGCCAGGCGATCATCGGCGGCGCGCCCAGCTCGCCCACCCTGATCGCCGGGCTCGAGGCGGCACTCGGCGTCCAGGCCTTCGCGGGCTACGGGCTCTCGGAAACCTCGCCGGTCCTGACCCTGGCCACGCCGCGAAGTTTCCTGACGGAATCCGAGCCGGCCGAGAAGCGCCAGCTCCGCCAGTCGTGGACCGGCTGGCCGATTCCCGGCATCCAGCTCCGCGTCGTCCATTCGGACGGCCGCGAGGTTCGCCCGGACGGGGAGCAGATCGGCGAGATCGTCGTCCGATCCAACACGGTGATGGACTCCTACTACAAGGACCCCGAGGCCACGACCGCGAACATCCGCGACGGCTGGCTCCACACGGGCGACATGGCTGTGATCGATCGGGAGGGGTACGTCCTGATCAAGGATCGCTCCAAGGACATCATCATCCGCGGCGGCGAGAACATCTCCTCGGTCGAAGTCGAGAACGCCCTCCTGGCCCACCCGGCGGTGCTCGAATGCGCCGTCGTCTCGGCGCCGGACAAGACCCTCGGCGAGGCCCCGGTGGCGATAGTCGTGCTCAAGCCGGGCGCCAGCGCCACGCCCAAGGATTTGCGCGACCACTGCAAGGCGACGCTGGCTCGCTTCAAGGTCCCGCGCGACTTCCACTTCCGCGACGCCCTGCCCAAGGGCGGCACCGGCAAGATCCTCAAGACCGAGCTGCGCGAGCCGTACTGGAAGGGCCACGAGGCTCGCGTCCAGTAGCGGTGGCCCCTCGCGGACCGTACGATTTGTCGGTCGTGACGGTAGCAGGAGGACCGAGGAGTGCTTTTCGATCTGCCTCTGGCCGAGCTCCGCGTCTACAGGCCCGAGCGCGAGGAGCCGGGCGATTTCGATGGGTTCTGGGCGGGAACCCTCGCCGACGCGCGATCGCATCCCCTCAAGGCCCGTTTCGAGCCGGTTGACGCCGGTCTCGCCACGATCGACGTCTTCGACCTGACCTTCGCCGGATTCGGCGGGCAGCCCATCAAGGGCTGGTTCCTCGCTCCCCGCGACGTTGCCGGGTCGCCCTTCGCCAGAGACGGACGGCTCTCCTGCGTCGTCGAGTACATAGGCTACGGGGGCGGCCGGGGACGGCCGATCGACTGGCTGCTGCCGCCCAGCGCCGGCCACGCCCACCTCGTCATGGACGTGCGCGGCCAGGGGAGCACATGGCGGGCCGGTGATACCCCGGATCCCGAATCGGAGGCGTCGAGCGGCCAGCATCCAGGCTTCGTGACCCGCGGCATCCTCGATCCGGCCACCTACTACTACCGCAGGCTCATCACGGACGCGGCCCGGGCCGTGGAGGCCGCCCACGCGCATCCGTTGGTGGATCCGGCGCGCGTGGCGTTGAACGGTGGCAGCCAGGGCGGTGGGTTGGCCCTGGCCGTGGCCGGGCTGGTGCCGGATCTGCTGCTCACCCTGGCGGACGTCCCATTCATGTGCCACTGGCGCCGCGCGGCGGAGATCACCGACGGCGACCCGTACCACGAGATCGTCCGGTACTGCAAAGTCCATCGCGACCAGGCGGATCGGGTCTTCCGGACGCTCTCCTACTTCGATGGGATCAACTTCGCCGCCCGAGCGACGTCGCCGGCTCTCTTCTCCGTCGGCCTGATGGACCAGGTCTGCCCGCCCTCCACAGTCTTCGCCGCGTACAACCACTACGCCGGCCCGAAGGCGATCGAGGTCTACCCGTTCAACGGCCACGAAGGCGGTGAGTCGACACACGTCGAGCTCAAGATGCGGCGTCTGGCCGAGGTGGCCGGTGGGTCTGGGGGCCGGCTCCCGGGAGGCGGGTCCGTTTGAGCTCGCGATCGGGCTGGCTCGCCCTCGCGACGCTGGCGGCGGTCGTCGCCGCGGCGGTCCTGCTCCGCTTCGCCGCTCTAGACACGCAGCCGGGCGGGCTGTACAGCGATGAAGCCGCCGAGGGCCTCGACGCCCTGAGAAGCCTGCACCAGCCGGGATTCCACCCCGACTGGATGGTGTGGTTCCAGGGCGACGGCGGCCGCGAAGCCCTCTTCGCGTACGTGGTCGCCGCGGCGTTCCACTTCTTCGGCGAGACGGCGCTCGTGCTTCGGGCCACGGCCGCCGCATTCGGCGTGGCCGGCGTCCTGGCCATCGCCTGGCTCGGCCGGCGCTGGGGGCCGTGGACGGGGATAGTGGCGGCCGCCTGGGCCGCCGGCTCGTTGTGGCTGGTGTGCGTCAGCCGTGACGGCATGCGCAACACCATCGTCCCCTTCTTCGGGGCCGTGGCCCTGATCGCCCTGCTCCGCTGGGCCTCGCGGCCGGCCCGCCTCACAGCCCTGCTGGCGGGCGGAGTCACGGCCCTGGCCGCCCTGTACACCTACCAGCCCCTCAAGCTCCTGCCGGTTCTCGTGATCGCGTGGCTGATCTGGTTGCGACGCGTCGACCGGCAGCGCTACGACGAGCTTCGCCGCGGGGCGGTCCCGTTCGCGACAGCCTTCCTGGTCGTCGGCGCGCCGATGCTGGCGGTGGCCGTCACGAACCCGATGAGCTTCTTCGGGCGGGCCACGGAGGTCAGCCCCTTCAACCCGGCCGTCGTGGCCGACAGCAGCCTCCCGATCCATATCCTGCGCACCATCGGCATGTTCGGCTTCCTCGGCGACCAGAACGGCCGCCACGACGTGGCCGCGCTGCCGCTCCTGCCCCTGCCGCTCGTGGCCCTGGCCGCGCTGGGGGTCTGGCGGCTGTGGCGAGCCCGCCGCGACCCGCGCGACTCGCTGATCCTGCTCAGCCTCCCGGTCTTCCTCCTGGCGCCCTTGATCGCGACCGAGGGCTACTCGCCCCACTTCCTGCGCGCCCTCGGGCTCGCCGCACCGCTGGCGGTGACCATCGGGCTCGGGGCCGTCGAGCTGGTCGAGAGGATCCGGCGGCGCTGGGGGACCGCGGCGGCCGGCGGGGCCGGCGCCCTGGTGGCGGTGACCCTCTGCCTCGTGGCGGTCTGGAGCGGCTGGGCCTACCTCACCCGCCCTCTGGCCGATCGCTACGTCACGTACACCTTCGACATCGTGACCGCGGCCCAGATGGCCGGCGAGTCCCCGGGCTCGGCAGTGATCATCGACGACTACGCCTCGTACGATATCCGGTTCATCGACTTCGACCGGTTGCCGGCGATCGTCACCCCAGGTTCGGCCATCCCCAACCCATACGCCTACTCGCAGATCATCGCCCTGACGAAGGACGACCTGATCGCGTCCCTCGGGCCCGAGCTTGGCGGACGGGCCCGGCCGGTCGCCTGGGATCCGTCCGGCAGGCCGACCGTGTGGGTCGTGACGACCGCGACCGCCCCGCTGGCGGCGGATCCGGCGACGGCCAGATGAGCGGCCGCCTCGGCGGGCGACGCCCGGTCCTGAGCTACGGCCGGGCGCTGGCCCTGATCGCCAGCAGCGGCGCCGTCCTCCGGCTTGCCTTCCTGGCCCGCCAGCCGATCGGCTACGACGAAGACTTCACCGCGGTGGTCCTCCACGGCCCACCCGGCCGGATGCTCGACATCCTCGGCCGCGACAGCACGCCCCCGCTCTTCTACCTGCTGGAGTGGCTGCCGGCGCAGCTCGGCTCGTCTCCCGCGGCCCTGCGTCTCGTGTCCGCCGTGGCCGGGATCGCCCTGATCCCGCTCGTGGCGGCGCTGGCCCGGCGCGTGGCCGGCGACGCGGCCGGGCTGTGGGCGGCGGTTGTCGTGGCCGTCCTGCCCACGACCGTCATGTTCTCCGAATTCGCCAGGATGTACGGCCTGGCCGGAGCTCTAACCGCCGCCGCCACGCTGCTCCTCTGGAGGGCTACCGAAGGCCCGGGCCCCCGCCGGTGGGCCGCCTATGCCGCCGTCGCCGCGGCCGCCGTCTGGACGGACTACTTCGCCGCGGTGGCCCTGGCCGGGATCGTCATGGCCGGAATCTGGCTCCGGCCGTCACGCGGCGTGGCGACCGCGGCCGTCCTCGCCACGACCGTCGCCGTTCTCACGCTGACGCCCTGGCTGTTCTTCGCCCGAGCCCAGTTCGCGCACGCCGGCGAGGGCTTCTGGGTTCCGCCCCTGAGCCCCGCCATGCTGGGCGGGACATTCGGGCAGCTCTTCACGGGTCCGCCCGTGGATCCCGGGCTGCCGTTCGGGCCGGGGCTCATAGCCCTGCAGTACGTGGCGGTAGGCGCGGGCTGCGCGGCCCTCGCCGCGGCCGCCGTCGCCTGGGGAAGCATGCCGCCCGAGTCGCGCCGGGCAGCGATCTTCTGCGTGCTGGCGAGCGGCGGCGTGTTGATCCTGGCGGCCGTGAGCCCCTGGCGGCCGCTGCTCGATGCTCGCTACGCCAGCGTCATGTGGCTGCCCCTCTTCGCCCTGGCGGGTGTGGGGCTGGCGGCGCTCCCACGACGGGCGGCAGTGGCGCTGATCGTGGCCCTGGCCGTGCCCACCCTGGCCCTGAGTGTCGCCACGACCCATGCGGAGACCTCCTCGCTCGTCTCGGAGTTGGACGCTCGCGTCGGCGACCATGACCTCGTCGATGCGTCGTGGGCCCACTACCTGGTCCTGCTGGACGAGTCCGGGCCCCGAACGCGGAGCCGCCTCCACGTTCTAGCGAGCAGCGACCCGCCCTGGTACGTGGGGACGGCGGCCTACCCGCCCGGGGCGGTGATACACGCCGTGCCCGCGGACGTGACCGCGAACCGCGGCCGGATCTTCTGGGTGGCCGATCCGGGCGCCGCTCCCCCACTCCTGCCGGCGGGGTACCGCTCGGCGGAGAGCCGCTGCGCGGTCGAAGTCTGCCTGACGATCTACGTGCCGGGCGCCTGAGTGGGGGCAGGTGGCTGGGCGGGCGGCCGTCTAGGGACCGGTCTTCGTCGCCGATCGAGCGGGTGGGAAGCCCGACTTGGTTACCACGAGATATGCCGAATATGGGCCACCCGGGACCGGAAGAGCGGTGAACGCCACGCCCTGGCTCTCGAAGACGGCACCGGCCTTCTCGTACCAGTTCGGCGTACCGCCCGGGATCGCGCCCTGGTTGGTCCAGGTGCAGGTCCACTGGGTCCCGTCGGACGAGCAAGCGATCGTCGGTGTCGGCAGGGTCGGGACCGGCTTCGGGGTCGGCCTCGGCGTCGGCCTCGGCGTCGGCGTCGGTGTCGGTGTCGGTGTCGGTGTGGGTGTCGGTGTGGGTGTCGGTGTTTCGGTCGCCGTGGGCGTCGGGCTCGGGCTGGGCGAGGGGGTGACGCTCGGGCGCGGCGTCGCGGTCGGGCTCGCCACGGCGATCGCGCTGGGGCCGGGCGTGTGAAAGAGCTTGACCGCCTGGGGAGTCGGGCCCGCTGAGGTGGCGTTGGCGAGAATCACCCCAACCTCGAGGGTAACCAGGATCATGCCCAGGGCGAGGCCAACCAGGGCCACGTCGCGGCGAAGCCGCCGGCTTTGCCCGGGTCCGGGCGCTACGACCGGCCGCGGGATCTCCGGCCCCGGCGGGGCGAACGGCGGGCGCGGACGCACGGCGCCGGTCATCGACTTGGCGACGCATGTCAGGCAGCTGCGGCGGGACGTGCTCCAGCAGTCGCTGCAGACGAACTGCCGGCATTCGTGGCAGAAGCGGAAGCTTTGGACGAACGACTGGTAGGCCTCGTCGTCCATCTTCGAGAGAAGCGTTCGGCGCGCGGCGTCGTAGCCCGCGCCGAGGCCTTCGCGGTAGCGGAGGGTCCGGCCGAGCCCGGACCCAAAGGCCCGAATCTTCCCGCCGACGCTAAGCTGGCGGCCGGACGGGGGCAGCACAAAGCGCGTCTTGCAACGCTCGCACGAGTACTGAATGAGAGCGGGCACTTCCTGAGAAGCGCTCATGAGGTGCCTCTACCGACGACGGGACGGAGCTCCAAGAGAGATGGAGATACCCGCACCATGATCAATGAAGGTCGTTCGTATGCCGCCCTGCCGCAATGGGACAGTGGTACGCGTGGTACTGCCACCTGAACGCGCTGTGGATGGTACTCATGGATCGTCCCGAGGAGGGAATCCTCCACCCGCGCCGGGTCGGGCGCGACATGTGCAATGGTCCACGAGGTGAAGGCAATGCGCCGACCTGGCCGTGGGCGAGTCGCGTTCTCAGTCGCGGTCGTCCTGCTGTGCGTCTTCGCCTATGAGGGCGTGGTTCGAGAGCTGCTGGTTGGGATCGTCCGGCTGCCGCTCCTGCCCGGCGGGCTGACGGTTGTTACCGCGGTCGTCGCCACGGGCAGCCTGGCCCACGCCTGGTACTCGCTCGGCGGCCGGCACACACTGGCCTTCTTCGGCCTCTGCGCCGTCATCTCGTGGGTCTACGAGCAGGTCGGCGTGGCTACGGGGCTGGTCTTCGGCGCCTACCAATACACCGGCTACCTGGGGGCCAGGCTTGGCGAGGTGCCGCTTCTGATACCGCTGGCATGGTTCATGATGATCTACCCGAGCTACGTCATCGCCAACCTGGCGATCGGGCTCCGCCCGACCGGAACACCTCCGGGAGGGGCGCGACTCGTTCGCCTCGCCGCCGTCAGCGCCGTCGTGATGACATTGTGGGATCTGGTCATCGACCCGATCCTGTCCGGCCCGTTGGTCCGGGCGTGGATCTGGGAGACCGGCGGGCCCTACTTCGGCGTCCCGGTCCACAACTACGCCGGCTGGCTGCTCACCACGTTCACGGTCTATCTGGCCTACCGAGCCTTCGAGCAGCGCTCCGCTCCGATTCCACTGGGGCCGGTCACGGCGGGCGTCGCGGCGCTGCCGGTTGCCACATACGGGCTGATGCTGGCCTCCAATCTCCTCTCGGGGGTGGCACCGGCCGGGCTGGCGGTCATCGGACCGGTGGTCATGGGCGTGCCGCTGGCGGTGTCGGCATGGCGCCTCTGGCCGCTCCGCGGCGAGGGTGGTACGCCCT
>JBGQBD010000060.1:0-13587 GCA_041494645.1 Candidatus Limnocylindria bacterium | reverse complement strand
GCTACCAGCTCGCCGATGTCGAGCGTGGCTTCGGCTTCCGGGCCGGCGGGCGCCTGGATATGCGCTTCGATACCAGCCGAGGCCGGCCCGCCGCCGACCTGCTGGCGACTCTCGGGGCGGGCGAGCTCGCCGCCCTCTTCCGGCGCTACGGCGAGGAGCCGTTCGCTGGACGCATCGCCCGAACGATCGTCGAAACGCGGCGCCACTCCCCCGTGGAGACGGCGCAGCAGCTGGCGGCGCTCGTGGAGCGGGCGGTGCCCACACCCAAGGGCCGCCGCACGCACCCGGCCACGCGCGTCTTCCAGTCCCTGCGAATCGCCGTCAACGACGAAATGGACGCCCTCGAGGCCGGTCTCGCGGCGTCGCTCGTGCTCCTTCGGCCCGGCGGGCGCCTTGTCGTCCTGAGCTACCACTCGCTCGAAGACCGCATCGTCAAACGCTTCATCGCCGCCGAGCAGCGGGGTTGCGTGTGCCCTCCTCAGTTGCCGGTTTGCGTTTGCGGCCGCAAGCCAGCCCTTCGGTCTCTCGGCAAGTCGCGCACGCCGGGCGCCGAGGAGCTCCGCACCAATCCACGTTCGCGCAGCGCCCGTCTCCGGGGCGCCGAACGCATCGCCGCCTAGAAGAGTTCGCGGGAAAGGAGGAACCGATGAGCAAGCGTCACCAGGCCAGCCGGCGCCGGACTTATGGCCGCCGCCAGCATGAGATGCACGAGCGGACGGAGCGCTATGTCGGACTCCTTGGCTGGCTCGACGGTTCGGTGATTCCCGGGGTCGGCGATCGGTGGGACCTGGAGTCGCCCCGCCGCCCGGCGCCTGGTAAGTGGCTGCAACTGCGAGGCATCGACTGATGGCCGTCTATGAAGGCGCCCGCCCTCGCTCGACGTTCTTTCCACGCCGGCGCCTGGAGGCCCCCCTCCTCCGCCCCCAGGCGCCGGTCGTATCGCGGCGGCGGTCGCGAGTGGCCCTCCGTACCAGGCGGCACCCGCGCGTCTTCGGCATCGCCATCGGTCTCATCGTCGTCGCATTCCTGTTGAGCTTCTTCTCGCTCGTCCAGACGGTCCGCGTCTTCACGTCCAGCTACGACATGAATCAGCTGAGCACCGAGTATCAGCAGCTCCAGGCCCAGCGGCAGCAGGACCTCTCGGACATCGGCCGGCTCGATCGCGAATCCGCGATCCGCCGGCAGGCGATCTCCGGCGGTCTCACCCAGCTGCCCGCTCCTATCGTTCTGCCGGATCGCTGAGGAGCGGTCCCAGTGCTCGGCCGCACGGATTCACGAGGCCGCCTCCTGCTGCTCTTCTTGGTGCTGACCCTGCTGTCCAGCGGGATGGTCATGCGCCTGGCCTACTGGCAGATCAACCAGCACGAGCGGCTCACGGCCCTGGCCGGCGAGACCTCGACCGTGCGGCAGTCCCTGCCGGCGAAGCGGGGCGCGATCTACGACCGGACGGGGACGATCGTTCTGGCCGAGACGATCTATCGCTACAACCTCATCGCCGACCTTCACAGCATCACGACGGCTGAGCGGGAGCGGGAAGCCGACGCCCTGGTCGACTACCTGAACCTGACCGGGGACGCGGAGGCGACTCTTCGCAAGGCTATGGCAGGCAGCGGCTACTACGTCACCGTGGCGACGAACGTCGACCCGGACGCGGCCAGGGAGATCGCCCAGGGTCAAGCGTACGGCGCCCTGTCCGCGATCACTCTCGATCCGACACCCGTCCGCGTCTATCCCCAGGCCGGGGGGGCACCGCATACCTCGCTCGCGGCCCAGATGCTCGGCTTCGTCAACGCCTCCGGCCGAGGCCAGTACGGCCTGGAGCAGAAGTACGACGCTCTGCTGGCCGGCCGACCGGAGGTGGTCCAGCTCGATCCCAACAGGCCGGGCCCCGCCGGCACGACCGTGGTGGACGGGGGCGCGCCCGGCGTCGACATCCGCACGACAATCGACGCCGGCCTCCAGCTCCAGGTTGAGCAGGAGGTGTTCGCCACCTGGATTGCCGACAGAGCCAAGACTGTGTCGGCGGTCGTGATGGACCCGAAGACCGGAGCCGTCCTGGCCGAGGCGAGCTACCCCTCGTACGACGCGAATCTGTACGCGCAGGTCGCCGCCCAGAACCCGTCGCTATTCATGGACCCGGTCATCAGTGCGATCTACGAACCGGGGTCCGTCTTCAAGATGCTCACCGCTTCGGCGGCTCTCGAAACCAAGACCACCGCGCTGACCACGAAGATCAACGACTCCGGCGTGCTCAAATTGCCGGGTGGGCAGGAGGTTGCCGATGCCAACCGCAGGGCGATGGGTTGGATCACCTTCGCCGACATCGTGGCCTGGTCTCGCAACGTCGGCGTCTCGCAGGTGGCTTTCCGTCTCGGTAAGACCGTCGACTCGGCCGCGGCGGCGCTCTACAAGACCTGGCAGAGGTACGGGATCGGCCAGACAACGGGTGTAGATCTGGTCGGCGAGGTGAAGGGCATCGTGCGAGACCCGGCGGTAACGCCCTGGGCTCAGATAGACCTGGCCAACGCCTCCTTCGGGCAGGGCGTGGCGGTCACGCCGATCCAGCTCATGCGCGCCTACTCAGAGATGGCGAATGGCGGCATCGAGGTGACGCCACATGTCGCCCAGCTCGCCTCCGGAGGCGGCACCGCGTCGCCCAGCCAGGGGCCCCGCCAGATCATCAGCCCCAGCCTCTCGAGCTCTTTGAACGGCCTGATGACCCACGTGGTCACGGCGGTGCCGTCATACGCGCAGGCGACCTACATGCCGGGCTACTTCGTCGGCGGCAAGACCGGCACGGCCCAGATCTGGGATCCCACCCTGGACAAGGGTAAGGGCGGATGGCTAGCCGACATCTACGACTACAGCTTCTACGGTTGGGTGGGCCACAGCTCGCCGGATCTGACCATCGGCGTCGTGATCTACCAGGGGACGCCGACCACCGTGGGCCAGGGCGTGCTGCCCATGCCCACGCAGTCGACGGAGCTGTTCCGGCGCATCGCGACCGACGCGGTGATCGGGCTCCACATCCCTCCGAACCCTGACAGCCCGGCTCCGCCGAACGGGAAGAAAGCCAAGCCGCTGGGCTGATTGCGGAGGCCTGTAACGTGAACCGCCGGCTGTGCGACACTGAAGGCGTGACCGACACCCGCCCCCGGGAGCCTCGGCCCGGCGTGGGGCCGCTTGCGCTGACCGCCGCCGAGATCGCCGCAGCTACCGGCGGACGACTGGTCCGCTGGTCGGACAGGTCGATCCGAGGGGCCGCCGTCGACTCACGCGCGATCGCGCCCGGGAATCTCTTCGTCGCACTGCCCGGCGAGACGACCAACGGGCATCTCTTCCTTGGCGACGCCGTCGCGGCCGGCGCGGCCGCCTTGCTGGTGCGTGAGGCCGACTGGGCCGCCCGCGCAGGCGTAGACATGGTGGTCGCGGACGAGGCGGACGCGGCGATCGTGGCCGTGCCAGACACGCTACTGGGACTCCACGCGGTGGCCAGGGCTTGGCGAGGGCGGTTCTCGCCGCTCGTCGTCGGCGTGACCGGCAGCATCGCCAAGACCTCCACCAAGGAGGCCGCCGCGGCCGTCCTGGCCGAGCGCTTCACCACTCTCAAGAGCGAGGGCAACGCCAACAACGAAATCGGGCTGCCCCTGACCGTGCTGAGGATGGGGCCGGAGCACGAGGCGGTGGTCCTCGAGATGGGGATGTACGTCGGTGGCGAGATCGCCCAGCTGGCGGCCATCGCCAGACCTCGGATCGGCGTGGTGACCGCCGTTCGGGAGGTCCACCTCGCGCGCATCGGCAGCCTGGAAGCCGTGGAGCGGGCCAAGGCGGAGCTCGTGGAGGCGCTGCCGGTGGACGGGGCCGCGGTCCTCAACGCCGATGATGCCCGCGTGGTGGGGATGCGACGCCGGACGAGGGCGCGGACCGTAACCTACGGTTTCTCACCAGAGGCGGACGTCCGGGGCGAGGACGTGGTCTCGGCCGGCCTGGACGGGATGACGTTCACGCTCATCGCGCCCGGCGGCGCGGTTCGGGTGACGACGCCCGCGCTGGGCCGCCACGGCGTGCACAACGGGCTTGCCGCGGCGGCCGTCGGGGTGGCGGCCGGGCTGGACCTCGATCGCATAGCCGCCGGCCTGCGCCACGGCTGGCAGGCGGAGCACCGCGACCAGCTCGTCAGAATCCCCGGGCTGACCATTCTCGACGACACGTACAATGCCTCGCCGGACTCGATGCTCGCGGCGCTGGAGTTGCTCTCCACGCTGCCCGGCCGCCACGTGGCGGTCCTCGGGGAGATGCTCGAGCTGGGCGATGCGCACGAACGCGGCCACCTAGAAGTCGGAGTCGCCGCAGCGGCACTGGTGGACCAGCTCATTGTCGTGGGCCGCGGAGCGGCCGGGATAGCGGCCGGAGCGGCTCGACTCGGCGACGGAGCCGTCCTGGTGCCGGACCGCGAGGCCGCCCTGGAGGTCCTGCGGCAACGGCTCCGTCCGGAAGACGCGGTCCTGGTCAAGGCGTCGCGGGGCGCGGCACTCGAATGGGTGGTCGCCTCTCTGGAAACGGGCTTCGGGGGCTGGACCGCCGGCACGGAGGCGCAGGGAGGAGTGCGCCCGGCCGGTGAGGAGGTCAGGTGAAGGAGCACGGAGTCGAGTTCATCCAGGGGCTGCTCCTTGCCTTCGCCTGCATGGTCATCCTCATGCCGCCCTACCTGCGGCTGCTGCGCTGGCTGGGGATGGGCAAGCAGATCCGCGAAGACGGGCCCGGGAGCCACCTGGTCAAGCAGGGCACGCCCACGATGGGGGGCGTCCTGATAGTGGCGGTCATCCTGGGCACCGCCTACGTCTTCGACGCCCTCGATGCCTCCACCTACTCGCCTCTCTTTGTGCTGGCCCTCATCGGAGCGCTGGGCGCGATCGACGACTTCCTGAATGCGCGCACGGGCATCGGCATCCGCGGGCGCCACAAGATCGTCTGGCAGCTGGTGGTGGCGATCGTAGTGGCGGTCTACATCCAGAACCACTTCGGTTTCAACGGCGTCCGCGTCCCGTTCATAGGCGACGTCGAGAACACGACCATGATCGCCCTCCCGTTCATCGACAGGAGGATCGAGCTGGGGGCCATCCTGTTCATCCTGGTGGCCGTCGTCGCCATCGTCGGCAGCAGCAACGGGGTGAACCTGACCGACGGCCTCGACGGGCTGGCCGGTGGCACGCTCGTCTTCGCCTTCATCAGCTTCATGCTCATCGCCCTGCTGAACGTGCCGCTCCAGCAAAACCTGGCCCTCGTGAACGCGATCGTCATCGGCGCGATCCTGGGTTTCCTGTGGTTCAACGTCCATCCGGCCCAGGTGTTCATGGGCGATTCGGGTGCGTTGTCGCTCGGCGGGATGCTGGCCGTCGTCGCCCTCATCACCGGCCAGATCCTTATCCTGCCCCTCATCGGGATCATCTTCGTCCTGGAGGTGGCTTCAGACATCATCCAGGTAGCCAGCTACAAGCTCCGCGGCAAGCGCGTCTTCCGGATGGCCCCGCTCCACCACCACTTCGAGCTGGGCGGCTGGGACGAGGAGAAGATCACGATGCGCTTCTGGATCGTCGGCGCCCTGGCCGGCATGCTCGGGGTGACCCTCTTTGTCGCCTCGATCCCGAAGTAGGCCGACCATGGCCGGTCGTGTCGTGGACCTGGACACGCTTACGGCGGCCGGCGTCCGTGACGGCTCGCTGTCCGGCCGATCGGTGACTGTGCTGGGGTTGGCCCGCAGCGGGATCGCCCTGGCCCGCTTCTTTGCCGACGCCGGCTGCCGGGTCACGGTCTACGATCGACGGCCTGCCGTTGAGCTCGCCCCCGCGATCGAGGATCTCGGACGACGAGCCATCGAGCTTGCGCTCGGCCCGGACGTAGAGCCCGCCCGGACCTGGATCGGGGCCGACCTGATCGCAACCTCGCCCAGCATCAATCCGGACTTCCCGACCACGGAGCCCCGCCTGCGAGACGCGCTGCGGGCGGCCGTGGATGCCAATCGGGCGGATCCGACCGGAGTGCCCGCGCTGGTGAGCGAGGCTGACCTGGTGCTCCGGATGTGCCCCTGCCCGACGATCGGGGTCACGGGCACGAAGGGTAAGACCACGACCTCATCTCTCATCGCGGCGCTGCTGGCAGCCGATCCGGCTCACCCGACGATACTCGGCGGCAATATCGGCACCCCGCTGGTCGAGCTCATGACTGGGCTGTCGCCCGAGGACCGGGTCGTCATCGAGCTGTCAGAGCTGCAGCTGCCCACTCTCTCTCGCGGGACCACGGTTGCCGTGTACACCAACGTCACGTCCGACCACCTCGACCGCCACGGCAGCCTGGAGGCGTATCGAAACGTCAAGCGTCGCCTGGCCGAGCTCGTCGATCCCAACGGCGTGCTGGTCATCAACGCCGATGACCAGGTCGTGGCCACATACGCCACTCTGGGGCACGCGCGGGTCGTGAGCTACAGCCTGGACCGACCCGCCGCCGGCGGGCTCGGCGTCGTAGATCGCTGGATCGTGGCCTCGGCCGTGCGGCGCCTGGCGGCGGCCGGCGGTGGCGAGGCGGAGGTAGGCCCAGGAGGCCGCATCCTGCCCATCGACGAGCTGGCCATACCAGGCCGGCACAACGTCTCCAACGCCCTGGCCGCCGTGGCCGTGGCCCTGCTCTTCGGCGTGGCTCCCGACGCGATCCGGCGGGCGGCCGCCGCGTTCACAGGAGTAGAGCACCGCCTGGAGCGAGTGGCGGTCGTGGACGGCGTGCAGTTCATCAACGACTCGCAAGGGACCCAGCCCGATGCCGTGATCGCAGCGCTGCAGGCCTTCCCGCGGCCGCTGGTCCTCATCGCCGGCGGCCGGGACAAGGGCGTCGACCTGGCGGGGCTGGGGCCTGTGGCAGCGGAGCGCGCCGACGCGGCCGTGCTGATCGGGGAGTCCGGGCCGGTGCTGGCCGGGATGTTCCGAAGCCACGGCATGACGAGCGTGGAGCTGGCGCCCACCCTCGAGGCAGCGGTTGCCCGTGGGGACGCGATCGCCCGGGGCCTGCTCGAAGCGGCGGTCGCGCCCGGCTCGGTCGCGCCCGGCTCGGTCGCTCCCGCCTCGGCCACCGTGCTGCTCAGCCCGGCCGCGGCCAGCTTCGACATGTTCGTGGACTATGCCGCCCGGGGCCGGGCCTTCAAGGCGGCAGTGGCCGAGCTGGCGGAGCGGCGGCGGGCCGTGGGGTCGTCCCGATGAGCGGCCGGCGAGGCCGCTGGGGCATGCTCGCTGAGCCGCCCCAGCGTGAGCGAGTGCGGCGCAGCTCCGGTCCGAGCCCGGTGAACCGGCAGGCCAACGTCCTGGCCGATCCCGGAGCCCTGAAGCGCGAGGCCCACGAGCCGGACTACATCATCCTGGTGGCGGTGGTCGCGCTGTCCGCGATCGGAATCCTCATGGTCTACTCGGCCTCGGCGATTCCGTCGTACGCCCAGAGCCAGAACACCTTCCAGCTGGTGGCGCCTCAGGTCCTCGCCGGCTTGCTTGGGCTGGCCGCGATGGTCTTCCTGATGCGCCTCGACTACCGCTACCTCCGCATCGCGAGCGTCCCTCTGGCGGTCGTAGCCCTGGGGCTGCTCGCCGTCGTTCTGCTGCCCGGGATCGGCATCTCGCACGCCGGGTCGTCACGCTGGATCCACCTGGGACCGTTGCCGGACGTCCACCCCGCGGAAGTGGCCAAGCTGGCCCTCGTGGTGTACCTGTCGCACTGGATGGCCACGCGGGGATCCCAGATTCGCGGCTTCTTCCACGGAACCGTGCCGTTCGCGATCATCGTCATCCCGTTCCTGGTCCTGGTCGTTCGCGAGCCGGACCTGGGGACCGCCAGCGTCCTGGTGCTCATCTCGGTCTCGCTGTTCTTCGTGGCCGGGGCCAACCTTCTCCACCTGGCCCTCGTCGGAGCAAGCGGTGCCGCCGGTGGCGCGGCCCTGATGCTGACCGTGGGCCACTACCCGATGCAGCGGATCCAGACTCTCCTCGATCCGTGGGCCGATCCCCAGGGCGCCGGCTTTCAGACCGTCAAGGGCCTCGAGGCCATCAGCGCTGGCGGCTTCTTCGGCACTGGCCTCGGCAACGACCGAGTCTTCGTCCCCCAAGACTTCAACGACTTCATCTTCTCTGTCATCGCCCAGGAGCTCGGGTTGATGGGCGGCGCCGTCGTCATCGGCCTATTCGTGGCCCTGGCGTACGCCGGCATTCGAACCGCGATCCGGGCACCCGACACGTTCGGCGGCTTGATGGCGGCGGGGATCACCGCCTGGATATGCTTCCAGGCGCTCATCAACATCGGTGTCGTGGTGGCGGTGGTGCCGGTTACAGGCATCACTCTTCCTTTCGTATCGGCGGGCGGCTCGTCCCTGACCGTGAGCCTGGCCGCCGTCGGAATCCTTTTGTCCATCTCCCGAGAAACGGTGGAACGAGGTTGGATCAGTGCGTCTGCTGATAGTGGGCGGGGGTACGGGGGGACATATATACCCGGCTCTCGCCGTCGCTCGATCGCTGCAGGCTAAGCCAGGCGCGCCGGAGCTGCGCTGGGTCGGAGGCCACCGCGGTCTCGAAGCGCAGGTCGTCCCGGGGACGGGCATCCCGCTCCGGCGCCTGCTGCTGCGCTCGCTGCGGTCGGTCGGGCTGGACGGGCACGTCCTCCTCGATCCGGTGCGCCTGTCGCTGTCGGTGCCACAGGCGATGGCGATGTTGAGCCTGTGCCGGCCCGACGGGATCTTCACCACCGGCGGATACGTGGCCGTACCCGTCCTGCTGGCCGCTGCGCCTCTGCGCATCCCGGTGGTCATGTGGGACGGCAACGTAGTCCCGGGCCGGAGCGTGCGCGCAACCGCGAGACTGGCCGGCTGTCTGGCCGTGACCTTCGGCGGCACGTGCCGCGCACTGGGCGCCCAGCGGCCCTGCTACCTGACGGGAACGCCGATCCGCGACCCGCGCGGCGTCGACCGGCAGGACGCCAGGGCCGCCCAGGGGATCCCGGATGACGACGGGCTGCTCCTGATCTTCGGCGGGTCTCAGGCGGTCCGGCGCTTCAACTCGGCGGTGGCGGAGGCGCTGCCCAGGTTGATCGAACGCGTCCGGGTGATCCATGTCACCGGCAACGCCGGCTACGACGACGCGGTCGCGGGCCGCGCTGCCCTGCCGCCCAACCTGAGGGCCCGCTACCGGCCCGAGAAGTTCCTGGACGACGAGATGATCCTGGCTCTGGCCGCGGCCGACATGGTCGTGGGCAGGGCGGGCTCGTCCACGTTGGCCGAAGTGGCCGCGTTCGGGCTGCCGATGGTGGTGGTCCCGTATCCCCACGCCGCGGGCCACCAGCGCCGCAACGCCGAGGAGATGGTCCGTTGCGGGGCGGCCCGCCTGGTCGAGGACGCGGACTTCGACGCGGAGGCGCTGCTTGCGGCTGCCGCCATTCTCGAACATCCTGACGAGCACGCCGCGATGGCGGCGGCCGCTCGGTCGCTGGCGCGGCCCGGTGCCGCGGACGCCGTGGCGGAGCTGGTCCTGTCGGCCGCCGAGAAGCGCGCCCTGCCGGACGCGCAGAGGATCGAGGCCATTTCGCGGGGAGTGGCGGAGTGAGCCGCCAGGCCGGGGCGGCGGCCGGAGAAGGCGTGGCGACGGTGTGGGCGTCAGCCATGCCATCCGATCCGGCCTGGGCCGTGCTGGCGGCCGAGATCGGCGGCCTGGCCGGCGTCCGCGCTCGCCCCGGCGAGCCGCTCGCCGGACATACCACCATACGCGTCGGCGGCCCGGCGGACCTGCTGGCCGAGGTCCGTGAAACTGCCAGCCTCGTAGAGCTGGTCCGGCTCGCCCGCGACCGTGGGATCCCGTATGTCGTGCTCGGCCGTGGCAGCGATCTGGTCGTCAGCGATGCCGGCATTCGGGGGCTGGTCATCGTTTCCCGCGCCGAGGGCTGCCGCATCGAGGATCGGAGCCTAACGGCGGACGCGGGCCTGGCGCTGGCCAGGGCCGCAACTCTGGCGGAGCGTGCCGGCCTGTCGGGACTGGAGTTCGGCCTGGCGATTCCGGGGACGGTCGGCGGGGCGGTCTGGGGCAACGCCGGCGCCCACGGCTCCGACGTGGCCGCGATCCTCGAGTCGGTCACGGTCCTGGACTCGAATGGCGATGAGGTCGTGCTGCCGGCGTCCGCCCTTGCCCTGGCCTACCGGGAAAGCCGCTTCAAGCATCCGGCGGGGGAGGGAGGAGCTGCCGCTTCCGCGACGGCCGGCGCCACTGCCGGTGCTGCGGCCGCTCCCGGCGCGGGAACCACTGGCGGTGCCACGGCCTCGCGGGAGACGATACTGAGCGCGACGTTCCACCTGAGCCCCGCCGCCCCGGCCGTGATCCGGGCCCGGCTCGACGAGATCCGCCGCTGGCGACAGGAGCACCAGCCGCTGGGTCTGCCGAGCGCCGGCAGCGTCTTCCGCAATCCGCCGGGGGACTCCGCGGGCCGGCTAATCGACGCCTGCGGCCTCAAGGGCACTCGTCTGGGCGGCGCCGCCATCAGCGACAAACACGCCAACTTCATCGTCAACGACGGCGGGGCGTCGGCATCCGATATCCGCCGGCTGGCGGAGCTGGCTCGAGCCGCCGTCATGGAGCGTTTCGGCGTGGACCTCGTCTACGAGGTTCAGTTCATCGGCGATTGGTCAGACTGGCGCCTGGAGGTGGCATGAAGAGCGGGGTCGGTCGAGGAAGAGCGGGCCCAACCCGCGGGCGTGGCGTCGTGGTGCTGCTGGGTGGGCCTTCGGCCGAGCACGACGTGTCCGTCGTCTCGGGCTGGGCAATCGCAGATGCGCTGGCAGAGGCCGGGCTGTCGGTCGAGCGGATATACATCGATCTTCCGGGCGGCTGGTGGTCAATGCCGGCCTCCGCCTCGATCGGCCGGCCGCGGCCGGGAGCGTTCGACGATCCGGGCTCCCTCGGGGCGGAAGGCCCCCGCACCCCGGCCAGGGTCCTCGAGTCGATCGCCCGTCGCGACCCTTTGCCGGTCGTCTTCCCGGCTCTCCACGGTCCCTTCGGAGAGGACGGGACGGTGCAGGCCCTGCTCGAGGCATACGACCTTCCGTACGCGGGCGCCGGTGTCGCCGCCTCGGCAGTGGGTATGGACAAGGCGCTCTACAAGCGGCTCGTGCGGGGCCGCGGCATGAAGGTGGTCGAGTGGGAGGAAGTGACGGCGAGCCGCTGGGCGGCCGATCGCCAGGCCGTCCTAGACGGGCTGGCCGCCTTCTCGGAACGGTGCGATGAGCGGCGGCTGATGATGAAGCCGGCGAGAATGGGGTCGTCCGTCGGGATGTCGATCGCGCACACCCCCGCCGAGAGGGGCGCGGCCCTCGACGAGGCCTTCCGCTTCGACACCCTGGTCCTCGTCGAGCGGTACCTGGACCACCCTCGAGAGCTGGAGGTGGCCGTCGTCGGCAACGAACCGCAGGCTCTCGAAGCATTCGGCCCCGGAGAGGTCTTTCCGGGGCGCGAGTTCTACGACTACATCGCCAAGTACAGCGATGGCGTCTCGGAGACCGCGACCCTGGCCGACCTCGACGAGGCCCTCGGCCGGCGGATACGCGCGACGGCGCTGGAGGCGTACCGTGCCATCGGCTGCGAAGGGTTCGCTCGCGTCGACTTCCTCCTGGCCGGCGCTGAGCTGTATCTGAACGAGATCAACACGATCCCGGGTTTCACGCCGATCAGCCTCTTCCCGCAGATGGCGGCCTCGGGGCTGGGCGGATTCGGGGCAGTCTGCCTGCGGATAGTGGATCTGGCCGAGCAGCGCTACGCCGGACGCGTCCGGCGGCGGCTGACCCCGGCCGACCTGCCTCGTTGAGCCGCCGATGAGCCGGGGTCTGCCATCCCGCCGCTCCGGATCGCAGGTCCGGCGCACGCCGGTGCCGCGGACTGGACCGACCCTCGGGTCGGTCCAGATGCTCGCCATCATGGTCATGGTGGCCTGCGCCGCCGGTCTGATAGTCGTCAGCGCGGCTCCGTCCTTCGACGCCCGGACGGTGGAGATTCACGGAGCGAGGTTCACCAGCGAGGAGATCGTGCGGTCGATCGTCGACCTGGACGGCTCGCCCAATCTCTTCAGGATCCAGACGGACCGCGCGGCGGAGCAGCTCGTTCGCCTGCCGGCCGTCGAGTCCGCCAGCGTCCAGGTCATCCTGCCGTCCACTGTCGTCGTGAACATCGTCGAGCGGGACCCCAAGCTCATTTGGGCCATCGGCGACAGGCTCTACGCGGTGGACCAGGACGGGCTGCTCTTCGGGCTGGTGGACCCGGCCGGGAATCCGATTCCATCCTCGGCTGGTCCGCCGACTTCGCCGCATCCGGATTCCGGACCGAGCGGTTTGTCCTCGCTCGGGCCGTCGGCCCGGCCGACGGTCCCGCCCGCGCCGGCGGCAAGCCCGACACCCACGCCCAAACCCACGCCGACGCTCAAGTCGGCCAAGCCAACGGCCAGGGCGTCGCCCACCAAGGCCGGATCGAAGGCATCGGCCGCGCCGTCCGCGGGCGCCTCGGCTTCAGGGGCAGCCTCGCCGGCGCCGGCCTCCGACGGGTCGCTAAACCCGTCCCTCGCGCCGCCCCCGACGCCGGACCCGGCTGCCACGCCGGGGCCCGGGGCGCTCGGTTTGCCGCTCGTGTTCGATCGCAGATCGGCCGACGCCGCTCTGGGCCTGGGCGGCATCGTGGACCCCATCAACCTGGATGCCGGCTACCGCCTGGCAGGTCTCACGCCGGCCGACGTGGGCAGCACCGCGCCCGGCCTCGCCGTCGTAGTCGATGACGACCACGGGTTCACGGTCAGCTCGGTTCCCACAGGCTGGGTGGCGGAGTTCGGGTTCTACGCCCCGACCGTTCGGAAGGTCACGGTCATCCCTGGCCAGGTCCGAGATCTCCGGTCCCTCCTGTTCCAGTACGGCGATGACCACGTTGCCTGGATCTGGCTGGTGGCGGACGTCGCGGACGACCACGTGAACACCTACCTACCAAGATGAGGCGATCGAATCGGGCGTGCGCTGCTGTCGGCGGATCTTTCCGTCCCGGCTGCAGGCGCAGGTTGCCCGGCCTCCCTCAGGTCGGTTAGCCTTGACGGTGACTCCTATACGGATCGGCTTCGTCGGCCGCTCCGCCGAGACAAGGCCTCGCCGGTAGAGGCCACCACCGAGGACGGGAGCGAGTGGAACGCGAAGCGGTGCTGGTCGGAATCGATGTCGGCACGAGCAAGGTCTGCGCTCTCATCGGCGAGGTGGCCCGAGACGGCAGCCTGACTATCGTCGGTAAAGGCGTCGTTCCCGCCAGCGGCCTCAAGAAGGCCGTGGTGGTCAACATCGACCAGACGGTCAGGTCGATCAGCGGTGCGGTCGACATTTCGGAGCGGCTGTCCGGCTATCAGATCGACCGGGCCTTCGTCGGCGTCGGTGGGCAGAACGTCGAAAGCCAGAACTCGCGCGGAGCCGTGGCCGTCAGCGGCCACCGGCGTGAGGTGACCCGCGAGGACATCAACCGCGCCCTGGAAGTCGCCCGCGCCGTCTCGATCCCCTCG
>JBGQBD010000059.1:0-13695 GCA_041494645.1 Candidatus Limnocylindria bacterium | reverse complement strand
GGCCGAGACCGCGACCGTGTTGGCGAGCGACAGCTGCCCGGCCTCGTCCACGATCAGCACGTCCAGGGACCCGGCGAACTCGGGCCGCGACCAGAGCCAGGCCGTCCCGCCGACGACGTCCACCTCGCCGGCTTCGAGCGCGCGGAGCAGCTTGCCGTAGTCCTTGTAGGCCCTCGCCGCCTCCGATGAGCAGTTCCCCGCCCTGTCCGTCTTCTGGCCGATGCGGATCGGCTCGTGCCTGGCCCGCACTCGATCCGCGGCGCAGTCGAGCAGATGGCCGACGACTTTGTGGCTGTTGGCGGTCACGCCCACCCGCAGCCGCCGGCTCGCGAGCTCGCACGCGACCTCGCCGCCCAGGTACGTCTTGCCCGAGCCCGGCGGACCCTGCACCGGCAGGTAGCTGCCATCGATCTGCGGGGCTATGCGCACCGCCGCCGCCAGGGCTGTTTCATCATCCCGGCAGAGCGGCTCCGCGCCCCCGACCCGGGGCAGCCGCCGCATCAGCAGCTGGCGCGCCGGATCGAACGAGCCCGGCCCATCGATGCCGTTGTCCGCGACCCACCTGCCGATCCGCAGGAGGCTCTCGCGGAGCGGCTTCGCATCGACGAAATCGCACGGCACCAGCGACCGCGGGTGGGGCCCGTCCGTCTTCGGGCCGCGCCGCAGGTCTATCGTGCCCGCGGCCTCGTCAATCGCCACGACGCTCCCCGGCGAACGTCGCGTGGCCGGATCGTCGACGGCGGTTCCGACCTCGATCTCGTGCTCCTGCTCCGGGAAGCGGTAGCGGTAGATGACCGACCGCGCGGTCTCGCCGACCTGACCCAGGAGCTCGAGCCCACCGATCGGCTCGCGCTCGGCGATCCGCTCCTCGTCGGTGAGATCGAGCAGGTAGAAGTAGCGCCACCAGAAGGCCTTCTCCTCACGCCGATGCCAGCTCAGCAGCTGGGCCAGCAGCCAGCGGCCGTGCTGCTCCGGCGTCCGAGCGGTCGCCTTGTCCGGGACGCCTTCGCACAGCCGGGCCGCAGTCAGGGCAACCGCAGTCAGCTCGTCCGAGAGCCGCTCGCTCGCTTCCTGCTTGCCGGGCTCCGGTCGCGGCAGCTCGCCTGGGTGCCCGACCCGGCGAGCCAGCTCCGGGCGCCGCTGCTCCAGCCAGTCGCGCAGGCGCCAGTTGGAGACGCAGTCGTCGCGGTTGTAGGCCTGGATGCTGAGCAGCGTTTCGTCCGTTTCCGGCGAGCGCGGCGCGGCCGCCCCGGCATCCACCTCGGCCAGCCATGTCTCGAAGGCAACGATGCTCGATCCGGCGTCCCGCAGGCTCTCCTCGCGCGTAAGGCCATACAGCGGCTCGATCTTCTTGATCGAGTAGCTCTCCACCGAGGCTCGGAGCCCCTGCCGCACGGCGCGGAACAGGTCGACGAAGACGCCGCCGCGCAGCAGCCGGTCCACCTCCTCTTCGCGAGTGGCGTGGCGGCCCATCAGCCGGCCGGCGGCCGTGGGCTCGTACGACGCGTAGTGGTAGATGTGGATCGCCGGATCCTTCGCCAGCCGGTCGGTCATCAGATCGATCGCCTGCTCGAAGGCCCGCTTCTCGGCCTCCGGCGTGACCTGGCCGGCCTCGTCGATCCCCCAGAATGCGTGGAAGGCAGGCTCCCCGTCAGGGCCCGCCAGACCCGGCTCCAGGATCCCGAACAGGTAGTCGACGCCATCGTCCAGGGCGAAGGGATCGCCTTCGATGTCGAAGAAGAGGTCGCCCGGACGGGGTTCGGGCAGGCTGAGCAGGCCGCGATCGGGTTCCAGCGTGGCGTCGGACAGGCGACTCGGCGGCAGCAGCTCGTACAGCATCCGGCTCTCGTCCTGGCCGCGGACCTGGATGGACGCCTGGTCCCGGGCCGTGGCCAGCGCGGCTGCTCCCACGCCGTCCAGCGGCGCCGGCAGTGGCAGCTCCAGGGCGGCCAGGCCGCGGCGCGTGGCCACTCCCCGGCCCTTGAGGGCGCGGCGCAGCCGGGAAGGTGCGCCGGCGACGAGCGAGAGGTCGTCGTCCGCCCGGCGCCGCGCCTGGCACGCCAGGCTCCAGCGGCAGACCTCGCAGTGTTCCACCGGCTCGGGGTACGTGACCGCGGGAGGATAGACCGCCGCCGATCCCCCGTCGGCTGCGACCCGAGCCTCGAACGCGGCCTTTACCATCCGGTAGTAGGCCATGTAGTCGGCGACCCGGTGGCGCTCCACCGTGCGCGCGCTGCCGCCCAGAGCGACGTACATCCACTCCGGCTCCACGGCCTGGATGCGGGTCAGCTGCTCCACGTAGGAGCAGACCTGGAGCAGCGCCGAGGCCTTGACGTGGCGGGCCAGCTTGGTGTCCACGACCTCGTAGCTCCACTCTCCGAGAGCGCTGGGGCGCGGCACGCGGAGCAGGAAGTCCGCCAGCCCGAGCCACCGGCCGTCGAAGAACGTGGCCTGGTAGATGGCGTCGTCACCGCGCCGGATCGCCATCTCGGTGGCCGCCGCGGCCGCCTGCAGCCAGCTCAGGCGCTCTGAGGCGGGCGCGTCGTGGTCGCCCGGATCGATCCGCGTGACCGTTCGGCCCCCGGCCTCGAGGCCGGCCAGGTATCGGGCCTCGTGCTCGAGGCCACGTTTGGCGATCAAGTCGAGTTCCGGGTCCAGCCTGGCCGGCCGGCTCACCAGGCCGGCGAGGGCCGCCAGCTCCAGACCCACGAGATGCTCGCAGGCCAGGAAACCGACCAGGTCAGTTGCCGCGAAGACCGGCCGACCGCCGATGATCTGCATCGCCCTCCACCTTAGCCCCTGGCTGTGCCACCTTGCGCGTCACTCCCCCCGTTCGGGAGGAGATGCGACACGGTGCTCCCCTGCCCCACTACCATCTGGGAAACCCCTGGTGCGGTCCGCCTCCGCGGTGCGCGCATCGAGCCGATCTGTGGCACGCTCCGGGTAACAGCCCACCACCTGGTTCCGCGCCTTGACTGAGCCCGTCACGACTCGCCCCTCATACCTCGCGCTCCTTGGCGTGCCCTCGCTGTGGCGCGTCCTGCTCGCCATGCAGATCGCGAGGATCGCCCAGTCGATGGTCAGCATCGTCGTCATCCTGTTCGCCCTCCAGCGCTACAACTCGCCGCAGCTGGCCGGCGCGGTCGCCTTCGCCGGCATCGCCCCGGGAATGCTGATAAGCCCGATCGCGGGGGCGCTGCTCGATCGCCACGGCCGGGTGCGCCTGATCATCCTCGACTACGCGGTCGCGACGACCACGATGCTGCTGGTCGCGGGGCTCTCGCTGGCAGGGGCGCTGCCCGCATGGCTGCTGGTCGCCATCGCCACCGTCTCCTCTCTGACCGGCCCGTTGAGCGGCAGCGGTCTCCGCAGCCTCTTCCCGCTCCTGGTACCGGAGCCACTATGGGAGCGCGTCAACGCCGTCGACTCCAACGGCTGGGTCCTGGCCACGGTGGTGGGCGCGCCCTTCGGCGCGGTCTTCGCCCAGGTGCTCGGCTTCGAGACGGCCCTGGCGATCATCGCCGCCGGCTACTTCGCGGCCGCGATCGTGATGATCGGCGCACCCGATCCGCGCACGGACGTCGCCTCCACCGGCAACCTCGTCCGCGACGCCTGGCTCGGCCTCGTCTACACCTGGAACAACCGGACCCTTCGGGCGCTGGCGATCTCGCTCTCGACGATGAACCTGGCCGGTGGCGTGATCGAGATCGTCGTGCCGCTGTTGATCCTTCGCCGCCTGGGCATGAGCCAGGACATGGTGGGCTACATGTTCGGCCTGAGCGGAGCGTTCGGCGTCGTCTCCGCCTTCGCCTGCGGGCGCCTGCGAACCGAGGGCCGGGAGAAGCAGCTCATCGTCTTCCCGGCGATCTGCTTCATCGGCACGACCGCGATCCTGCTGTGGCCTGCTGGGCTTCTCCCCGTCGCCCTGTGCATGGCCGTCTCCGGCCTCGTCAACGGCCCGCTCGACATCGCCATGTTCACGTTGCGCCAGCGGCGCACGGACCCGGCCTGGATGGGCCGCGCCTTCACGGTTTCGATGAACCTCAACTTCTCCGGATATCCGATCGGGGCGGCCGCGGCGGGCGTGCTGGTGGGCGTCTCGATCGAGGCGGCAATCGTCTTCGGTGTGGCCGCGAACGTCGCCGCCGCCGTGCTGGCCTACGCCCTGATCCCGCGTGCCGACGAGGAAGTCGCTGGCAGCGGCCTGCCGTTGCCCGGCGAGGCGTCGGCAGCCGAGTGAGCTGATTGAGGTCGTCGGAGCGAGCACGGACCGAGCGGCGCCGATCGCGCCCGGGCCGTCACGGCGAGCCTCGCCTGCGGCTGCTTCGCGCGGCCGTGTCATGAGACGCGCCTATTTGCATATTCGATAGGGTGTGCGATCGAGCCGTTCGGCGCCGTCGGCGGTTATCACGTAACCGTCTTCGATCCGCAATCCACCCCAGGGGGCATTGAACATGGGAATGTCGATCGAAATGACCATGTCTTGTTTCAGCGTGGCCGGACTGCTGGGACCGAATATCGGCGGCTCGAACTCGATGACGCCGACGCTGTGGAGGCCCGAGTAGAGGAAATAGGGTCCCATGCCGGCGACAGCCACGATCTCGCGGCCGATGGCCTCGACCTGGCGGCCTTCGCGGCCGGGGCCCAAGCCTTCCGCACAGGCCTCCTGCGCCCGGATCGCGGTCTCCAGCGCGAGGCCGATCTCCCGACCGGGATTGCCCACCAGAACGACCCGGCCGATCGCGGCGTGGTAGCCCTCGTAGCGCGGCGCAACGGTCAACAGCACCAGGTCATCGTGCTCGATTCGGCGAAAGGTGGACCGGGCCAGGATGGGTCGTGAATTGGGCCCGGAGGCCACGATGGTGTCGATGCCGGTTCCTTCGGCGCCGGCCCGGCGCATGGCCGATTCGATCTCGGCGGCAACCTCCCGCTCGGTTATGCCGGCCGCAATCGTGTCCACGCCGGCCTGCAGGCCCATCTCGGCAATCCTGTACGCATAGCGGATCACATCGAGCTCGGCCGGCGACTTCTGCGCTCGCAAATCGCACAGAGCGTTTTCGACGTCCACCCATTCCGCCGCAGGCAGGGCTTCCCTGAAGGCTGCCATCACATCGGCGCCGATCAGGCCCCGTCCGCCCAGGCCCACGCGTTGCGCCGCCGGCAGGCCCCGGCCGATCTCGGCCATCACCTCGGCCAGACTCTGAATCCTGGCGTAGGGATAGTCCTCATCGGGGTGGGTAAGCTCGCGCAGCACGCGCACATCGGTTATGCGACCGGCCAGGAGCGCGTACTGGTCACTCTCAGGCCCAACCAGCATCACCGGTTCCCCATGCCGGGGCATCAGGATGCAGGCGGGTTCGAAATGGACCGGGAAGTTGGCCAGCCAGCGGGCGTGGGCCGGCCCAAAAGAGGCCCGGTCGTCGGCGTACGCCACCACGACATCCAGGTCCTGCGCCGCCATCATGGCCTGGACCTTGCGCCAGCGCTCCGGATACTCGGTCGCTGGGATCTGTGGTTTCGCTTCTTGCTGCAGCATGGAGCCAATCCTATTCTCGGAATGCGCTCGTGGCCCACGGAATGGCCGGAGGCCGGGCTTTCGCCCGGCCTCCGCGGTTCTCCTGGGTGGGCCGGCTCGGGCCGGCTTGAAGCTAGGCTTCGATGACCTCCGGGGCCAGGCCCGCCATTTGCCGCGTCCGAACCTTGGCGTCGTCGACGAGCGAGTAGACGACCGGCACGACGATCAGCGTCAGGAAGGTCGAGGTGAAGAGGCCACCGATCACGACCGTGGCCAGCTCCGAGGCGATGATCTCGCCCTGGGACAGGCCCAGGCCGAGCGGCATCAGGGCCAGGATGGTGGCGATGGCCGTCATGAGGATCGGCCGGACTCTGGTCCGCCCGCCCTGCATCAGAGCCTCGTACATTGGCAACCCGCGGCGCCGGTGTTGCTCAACAAGATCCAGGAGGACGATGGCATTGGTCACGACTATGCCGATCAGCATAAGGAAGCCGATGAGGGCGCTGATGCCGATGGCCCGCTGGGTGATGAAGAGCGCCGGGAAGGCGCCGATCGTGGCCAGCGGCAGGCTGAACATGATGACCAGCGGGTCGATCAACGAATTGAAGACCAGGACCATGACGATGTAGACGAGCAGGATCGCCACGGCCATCGAGACGAACAGGCCGCCGAAGGCGGAGTTCATCTCCTCGGTGACGCCCGAGAGAGTTACCGTGACGCCGCCCAGCTTGCCCTGGGCTTGGAGCGTGTCGATCACCTTCTGGATCTCCGCGGAGACGCCGCCGGTGTCCTTGCTGGTCGTGTCGGCGGTGATGGTCGAGGCGGGCGATTGATCGACCCGACTGATCCGGGCCTGGGTATCGGGCGTGGTGATCGCGGCTATCTTCCCGAGCTGCTGCCCGGCCCCGACGGGCATCTCCTGGAGGGCCGTCAGCGAGTCGAGCTTGGTGTCGAGCTGGAGGTACACGGCCATTGGCGCGCCTGCCAGGAGGACCGTTCCCGCCTGAGTGCCAACCAGGGCGTTGTGGACCTCGTCCTGGACGCCGGCCGTCGTCGTCCCGTCGAGCAGCGCCTTGTTCGGGTCGACGTCGACGTTGAACTCGGGGGTCTTGACCGCCAGGTCGCTCTTGACGTTGATGAGATCGCTCTGGTTCTTGAGCGCCGCGATGACGGCGCCGGTTGCGCTCGCGACGTCGGCCGTCTTGGCGCCGCTGACGACGACGCTGATGGAGCTGCTGCCGGTCATGCTCTGCTGGGCGACCTGGATGTTCCAGCCGCCGGCCCCGAGCTTCGCCAGGTCGTCGCTCAGCTTCTTCTGCTCCGCGTTCAGGTCCACGCTGTTGTCCATGCGGACGACGATCGTGGCGCTGTTGGAGGCACCGCCGGTGAAAGCTGCCGCGAGGGCCGACAGGCCGGTGTCGCTGTCGCCCGGTACGGTCGTTTCGATGAGGTTGACCTCGGGGTAGGTCCGCAACCTGGCCTCGACGGCCTGAGCCGCCGTGAGAACCGCCGACGACGGAGTGCCCGAGGGCGGCGCGACGCTGACCTGGAGGTACTTCTCGGAGCCGGCGTTGAGGAACTGGGTGGGGATGTGCGGCACGAGCAGCCCCGCGCCGAGGACGAGCAGGGCGGCGATGCCGATCACGCTCCAGCGGCTGCGGCGGTCGTGGAGGGCGGCCCGCAGGAGAGGCGTGTAGAGGCGCTGAACAATGGTGTCGTGGTGCTGCGGCCCCTCGTCCGGATCGAGCTTGATGCGGTCGATGAACAGGCTGGCGAGTACCGGCACCACGGTCAGGGCGCACAGCAGCGAGGCCAGCAGGGCGAATGTGACCGTGAGGGCGAAGGGGAGGAAGAACTGGCTGACGAGGCCGCCGACGAACCCGAGGGGCAGGAAGACGGCGACGGTGGTGAGGGTCGAGCTGGTGATGGCGCTGGCGACTTCGCGTGTGCCCGAGATGACGGCTTCACGCATCGGGTCGCCCCTGCCGCGGTGGCGGTAGATGTTCTCCAGGACGACGATCGCGTCGTCCACCACCCTGCCGACAGCGACCGCCAATCCGCCGAGAGTCATGATGTTGATCGTGATCCCGGCGACGAGCATGAGGACCATGGCCGTCAGGATCGAGACCGGGATGCTGACCGCGGCCACGAGAGTGGAGCGCAGGCTGAGCAGGAAGATGAAGATCGTGATGACCGCGAAGAGCGCACCGAGTAAGCCCTCGCGGACCAGGCTGTCGCGCGACTCGATGATGAAGGTCGAGAAGTCCTGGACGGTCACGACCTCGAACGTGCCGCCACTCTGGCTCTGCAGCTGGGCCAGCTTGTCCTTGACCGCCTGTACGACGGTGACCGTGTTGGCGTCCGAAGTCTTGGAGACGCTGAGGATCAGCGAGGCGCCGGCCGCCTGGCGCTGCGGATCGCTGTTCAGCTCCGCGTAGCCGGTCGGGTAGGTCGAGACCTGCTCGACCGTTCCTAGGTCGCCCAAGGTGACGATGGTCGGCGTCGTCGAGCCGGAGCCCGCGGCGGGAGCCTTGACGCCGACGGCCAGCGCGAGGAGGTCTTCCTTGGTAGTGAGCGCGAGCTGGTGCTGCGCCGAGACAGGTATCGAAACCGTCGCGCCATCGACGGTGGTCGGCAGCGAGCCCGCCGGCAGCACCAGGTTGTTGGCGGCCAGAAGGCCCTGGATCTGCTTGATCGTGATGTTGTCGGCGGCCAGCTTGGCCGGGTCGAGCTTGACCACGAGCCGATCCTGGCTGGCCCCGCTCAGGTCGACCTTGCTGACGCCTTCGACGCTCGCCAACGACGGCACGATCGAGGAGACGGCCAGGGCGTTGAGCTGAGCGGCCGTCGTGGAGCCGGTGTTCCGGATGGCCACCGTGAGCGGCGGGAAGGCGTTTATGTCGAACGACTGGACCTGGGCGCTGACTCCCAGGTTGAGCGCCTTCACGTTTGAATCGACCGTGGCGACGGTCCCCTTGACGTCCGTTCCGTAGGAGAACGAAGCGACGACGATCGAGAGGCTGTTGACTGAGCTCGAGTCGATATGCTTGAGCCGCGGAACGCTGCTGATCGACCGTTCGATCGGCTCGGTCACCTGGGTCGCGACATCCTGGGCGCTGGCGCCCGGCATCGGCGTGATGACCACCACGAACGGGAACTGGATGTCGGGCAGCAGCTCCTGCTTGAGCTGGGACCAGGAGAAGAGGCCGCCGAGGAGAAGGCCGAGCGTGATCAGCACGGTCACGCTGCGCTTGCTCACGGCTAGCTGCGTAAGTCGGATCACCAGTGACTCCTCGGCTCGGTGGGGTTAGGCAGATGGATAGGTTGTTCGATCGGGCGCGGCGCTCGCGTCTGAATCAGAGGCGGGAGCGCGGCGGCCGTCTCCGCGAGGCGAAAGCGGCAGGGTCGCGGAGACCGCCTCATCGATTTCCAACACTTGCGACGTGGTCACGGGCTTCATCCCGTTCGCGACCTGGTGCGCTCGACAACGATCGACATAAGGCGGGCCAGTTCGCTCAGCTCGTCCCCCGTCAGGACGCAGAGGGTCTGGCGCCATACGTGGCGGTGCATCCCGGCGATCTCGTCGAGGAGCTCGTGGCCGGCCGCGGTCAGCTGGCACTCGACGACGCGACGGTCGTCGACGCGGTGCCGCCGCTCCACGAGGCCGTGGCGTTCGACCCGCTCCACGGTGCCGCTGGCGGCCGGCAGACCCACGCCCAGCCACTCGGCGATGCGGCTCATCGGGGAGGGACCGTGCTTGCTCAGCAGGAACAGGAGCCGAACCTGCCCGAACGTGAGCTCCTGAGCCGCCCACTCAGGCACATCGGCGCCCTGCTGCTCCCACAGGCTGCTCACGGCCGCGACGACGGCCTCGACATCCGGATGGTCGGACGGTAGTTCGCTCATAGGCGAACTGTATCATCTCTGGCGAATAGCTCTACATCATACGAATGAACTATCCCGGACGGCGGAGCGGTCTCCACCTGCGGGGTGAACCGGATAAGGGCAGAGCACAGCGCTTCAGGCCGCGGAGCCGGCCCTCAGGTCTCCCGCCGGTAAGGCGTGTCGAGAACCACGAAATCCCTACGGCCAACGAGCGCCGCCCGGATGCGGTGAACGTTCTGGTTGTAGAGGATCCGGTCCCACCAGTGGCGCGGCATGTGCTCGGGCAGCAGCACGATCGTGACGCGGTTGGGGTCCTCGGCCTGGGAGACCTCCAGATACCGGACGAAAGGTCGGACGAGCGCCCGGTAGGGCGACTCCACGAGGACAACCCGAGCGCCCGGCAGCTGGCGCTCGACGCGCTCCCGGAACTGCTCGCCCTCGGTCGGGTCGATGGTGACGTGGACGACCTGGACTTCCTCGCCCATCGTCTCACCGACCTTGACCGCCTGGACGACGGCCCGGCTCATGGCCTGAGCCGCTACCACCACGCGCTGGCGCCGGTGCGGCGGCCCGAAGACCACGTCCGGCTCGACCTGCAAGCCGCGCCCCTCCTGGTCGTATTCGTGCTTGATGAAGAGCATCAGCAGAACCAGGACCGGGACGACGATGATGATCATCCACACGCCCTGGTCGAATTTCGAGACGGCGATCACCAGGACGACAATGCCTGTCACCGCGGCGCCGATCCCGTTGATCAGCGCGCTGCGACGCCAGCCGTCGCCTCTCTCGACGAACCAGTGGTGGACCATGCCCGACTGCGACAGCGTGAACGAGGTGAAGACGCCGATCGCATACAGCCCGATCAGGCGATCGGTGGAGCCGTTGAAGGCCACGCAGAGCCCTATCGAGATCAGGGCGAGGGCCACGATTCCGGAGTTGAAGGCCAGCCTCTCACCACGCAGGGCGAACTGGCGCGGGAAGAACCCGTCGCGGGCCAGGATCGAGGACAGGCGCGGGAAGTCGGCGAAGCTCGTGTTGGCGGCGAGGATGAGGATGCCCATCGTCGAGAACTGGAGGACGTAGTACATCAGCCCGGGCCCGAAGACCGTGCGGCCGACCTGCGACAGCACGCTCTCGCCGACGCCCTGGAAGCCGGCCGGGTGCGCCCCCACCTGGATAGCCAGGTAGCTGGTGCCCATGAACATGATCCCCAGGAGCGTGGCCATGATGATCATCGTCTGCTGCGCGTTCTTCCATTCGACGGGCTTGAACGCCGGAACTCCGTTGGCCACGGCTTCGGTGCCGGTCATTGCCGAGCACCCATTGGCGAAGGCCTTGCAGAGCAGGAAGATGCCAGTGTTCTCAGTGGCAACGCCGCTCAACTTCTCGACGTCCGAGGCCTGAGGCAACTGGCCCGTCATTGCTCTGAACACGCCGACGCCGATCAGCAGCAGCATCGAGCCGATGAAGATGTAGGTCGGGCTGGCGAACAGCGTGCCGCTCTCCCGCAACCCACGCAGGTTCACGATCATGACGAGCAGGATGGAGAACGCGATCAGCGGTATGGCGATCGTTTGGAGTGGGGGGAAAGCCGAGTAGAGGGCCTGAACGCCCGACGACACGCTGACGGAGACTGTCAGCACGTAGTCCGTGAGAAGCGATCCGGCGGCGACGAGGCCGGCCAGCACGCCCAGGTTGGCGTGGGCCACGATGTAGCTGCCGCCGCCGTTGGGGTAGGCCCGGATCGTCTGCCGATAGCTGAAGGTGACGATGACGAGAAGCGCGACGACGACTACCGACAAACCGAGGACGTACTTGAATGTCTCCTGCCCGGCCCCGACCAGGATCAGCATCATCGCCCCGGTCGCATAGGCGACGGACGACATCACGTCCGAGGAGAAGACCGGCAGGGCCTTCCACTTGGGCAGCCGCTCCGTGAGGTCCGCGGCGGAGGACAGTGGGCGACCGAAGAGCACGGCTCGGAGCATCGCCATCCGGCGCTGGTAGGCCGTGCGAGGAGCCTGGGCCTCGAGCTTGGCTTCGAGGTGGCCGGGGGCGATGTACCGGAAGTAGCGGGCGTGGGGACGGTCGACGACGACCCGGCGATCCCCGAGCTTTCGACCCCGCAGGGTCTGCTGTTCAGCCATTGGCTGGGGCGTTCCCCGTGATCACGATGTCCACCTTGCCGCCGGGACGGACGACGGTCGGCAGTATCAGAACGTCGGCGGCATCGGCCAGCTCGTAGGCCCGCCACAGGAGGCCGGGCCAGGACGGGAAGCCGGCCAGCACGACGCGCGTTGCCAGGCCTGCCGCGACCAGGGCCACGGCGGCCTCGAGATCGTCGAGCCCGAGCTGCGCCTCCGCGAGATCGACGGAGTCCGACGGGACTGCCCCTCCGGCAACGCCTGTCTCCGCCAGCGGCGAGGCCACCAGCTCGGCCGTGGCCGATTCGACGGCCTGCGCGCCGGCGCGGTCGAACCTGTCTGCGGGCAGCCCGAGGCCCTCGGCATCGGCCGTATCGATGCGAGCCCCGATCCTGACCAAACGCAATACGCCGTCCGCGAAAGTCATGCTCCAACCCTAGGCCGGACCCCACGAGGAAACGGGCCGGCGGTCCCTCCGGACCTCTCAACAAGCGCTCAACACGGCCGGTGAAAGTGGCTGCCGGAGGCTCCGGCGGTACTACGATCGTGGCCATGGACTTCTGGCGATCCGGCCGCGCACTACCGAGCCGCGCCGACCTGGCGAGGGTTGTGGCGCTCGCGGCCGTGGCTCTCGGCGCATCGACCGCGGCCATCGCCCTCCTCCGCGAAGGGCTGGGCGGGTACCACCCCTCCTACCCGGCCCCGATCTACCTGCTCGCCGTCCTCGTCGTGGGGATGCGCTACGGCACCGTGCCGGCGGTGCTGACCTCGGTGTCAGCATTCCTCCTGTACGACTTCCTCTTCGTCGAGCCGCTCTACACATTCACCATCAGCAACCCCGACGAGTGGCTGAACCTGCTGCTCCTGCTGGCCGTGGCCGTGGTGATCGGCCGGCTGGCGGCGCTGCAGGCGGAGCGGGCGGCGGAGGCGGCGGACCGGGCCCGCGAAGCGGAGGCCCTGTACTCCATCACCGGCATCCTGGCCTCGACTCGGACCGTCGCCGAGGCGGCGCCGGCCATCGTCTCAAGGCTGGAGGAGATCACGGCCATGGACCGGGTCTGGGTCAGCCTGGGCGCGACGCCATCGGAGGAACGGGTCCTCGCTGACAGTACGCCCGCAGAGCCGCTTCCCGTGCCGGGCTGGCAGGTGGTGCTGCAGCGGGGGTCCGATGGGCAAATGCGCTGGGTTCGTGCCCACGTCCCCGCCGGTGGCGCGCGGCGAGGCCTGCGCGCGGCGCTGCACAGGGTCCGGATCGAGGTCGCGGGCGAGACCCTCGGCTCGCTGTGGGCCCTCCGGTCGCGCGGCCGCCGGGAGCCCGATCGAGCCGAGACGCGGATCCTCTCCGCGGCCGCAGATCAGCTCGGCCAGGCCATCGTCCGCGATCGGCTGACCGAAGAGGCGACGAGCGCCGAGATCGCCCGCCAGAGCGAGGCCGTCAAGACGGCTCTGCTCGACTCCGTCAGCCACGACCTTCGGACGCCTCTGGCCACGATTCGAGCCTCGGCGGGAAGCATGCTGGACCCTGAGGTGCAGTGGTCTGCGGCCGAGCAGCGAGAAGCCTTCGAGGCGATCGATTCGGAGGCGGAGCGGATGGGCCGGCTCGTCCGCAACCTGCTCGACCTGAGCCGGATCGAGGGCGGGGCCCTCAAACCTGAGCTGGAAGCGCACGACCTCGCGGAACTGGCGCGCCAGTCTGTGGCCCGGATCAACGCGGCGGGCAAGATGATCACGCTCGCCCTGCCGGAATCCCTGCCCCACGTGCTGGTCGACGAAGTCTTCCTCAGCCAGGTCCTGGCTAACCTGCTCGAGAACGCCGTCCGCTACGGTGGCGCCTCGATCCAGGTCCGCGGGCGCGCGGCGGCGGGCGGGCAATCGGTGGAACTCAGCGTCGAGGACGACGGCGAGGCTGTCCCGGATCGATCGCTGGGGCGGCTCTTCGAGAAGTTCTACCAGGTGCCGAGGGCCGCAGGATCGGCCAGGCGCGGCATGGGGATCGGGCTGACCGTGGTCGCCGGGATGGTCGAGGCGATGGGCGGAGCGGTTCATGCCAAGCGCAGCGGGCTGGGCGGCCTGGCCGTGGTGGTGACTCTGCCCGGGGTCGAGGTGCCGGTCGAGCGAGAGCCCGTCGACGAGCCGGCGGCTTCGGTCTCG
>JBGQBD010000058.1:0-12500 GCA_041494645.1 Candidatus Limnocylindria bacterium | reverse complement strand
CCCACGGACGGTCAGCGGGCCCGGCGCCTCCACGGACACCACTTGCCGGCCGGCCAGGGCGGCATGGAAAGCGTCGGAGAGGATGGCCAGATCCGGTAGCTCAGGCACGCCACGATTGTACGGAGGGGGATCTCGGGCGGTCGGTGCTCGGTCGCCGCGAGCCGGCGAGTGGCCCCGACCGATTGTTGACGCAGTTTTCGTGTGCTAGATTCACGCGGCCCTAGGGCAAGACAGGTTAAGAGCCGACCCATCGCCTGATCGAAGGAGTGGACCGAGCGCACGAAGCCCCCGGACTGCTGATCGACTAGACGGCTTGAGCACGGCTCGAGCCGTTTTGCATGTTCGGGCGACTACGACCATAGGAGACAGATCTTGACCGAAGAGCAGACGGGCGGGACCACGCCGGAGACCGAGGCAGAAGCCTTTGTTGCTGACCCGGCGACCGAGCAAGCCGCCGGCGTGGCCATCGCCGACGAGCCCGCCGAGACCGAGACCATCGCGACGACCGATGCTAGCGAGCCGCCCGCCCCGGCCGCCGTCGAACCGGACGCGGTGAGCGAAGCCGAGGTGGCAGACGCGCCCGCGGTGAGCGAAGCCGAGGTGGCAGACGCGCCCGCTGTGAGCGCAGCCGAGGTGGCAGACGCGCCCGCGGTGAGCGAAGCCGAGGTGGCAGACGCGCCCGCGGCCGAGGAAGCCGAGGAGGCGGTCGAGCCGGTTATCCGGCGGCCCGAGCCCTCGACCATGGAGGAGCTCCTCGCCGAGCAGGACGCGGATATCCGCAGCTTCAAGCACGGCGACGTGGTGGAAGGCACCGTCGTTCGCATCGATCGCGACGAGATCCTCGTCGACATCGGCGCCAAGAGCGAGGGAGTCGTCTCGAACCGCGAGCTCTACGGACGCCATGCCGAGTCCGCGCCGCAGCTGGTGGTCGGGGACGTGGTCCTCGTCTACGTTCTGCAGCCAGAATCCCAGGAGGGTCACGCCGTCCTGTCGCTCCGCCGCGCCGGTTTGGAGCGCAAATGGCGGGCGATGCAGGAGCAGTTCGAGACCGGGGCGATCATCGACGCGCCCGTCATCGACCACAACAAGGGTGGCCTGATTGTCGACTGCGGCATTCGCGGCTTCGTCCCGATCAGCCAGATCGTGGACTTCCCGCGCCGGCCGCAGAACGATCAGCCCCGCGACGCCGCGCAGGAGATCGCCGAGAAGCTCCAGCCGTACGTCGGCCGCAAGCTCCGCCTCAAGATCCTGGAGGTCAACCGCAAGGCCAACCGCCTGATCCTCTCCGAGAAGGTTGCCCTGTACGAAGAGCGGCGCGAGAAGCGCGACGAGCTCTTCAGCAGTCTGCAGGTCGGCCAGAAGGTCTCCGGAACGGTTCGCTCGATCGCGCCCTTCGGCGTCTTCATCGACCTGGGCGGGATCGACGGCCTGGTCCACAAGAGCGAGCTCTCGTGGAACAAGGTCAACAACCCCGAGTCCGGCTACCGCGTCGGAGATCAGGTCGAGGCCGAGGTCATCGACATAAACCACGAGCGCGGCCGCATCAGCCTGTCGATCCGCAAGCTCCAGCCCGACCCGTGGCACTCCACGGTCGCGGACTTCAAGGTCGGCGACGTCATCGACGGCACGGTGACCAAGCTCGTGAACTTCGGTGCCTTCGTCCGCGTCCGCGACGGTCTCGAGGGTCTGATCCACATCAGCGAGCTCTCCCATCAGCGAGTGGCCCATCCGGGCGATGTCGTTCATGAAGGGCAGACGCTCAAGCTCAAGATCATCTCCCTCGACTCCGAGCGGCATCGCCTGGGCCTGAGCCTCAAGCAGGCCGAGGAGCCGCCGGCTCGGCCGGCCCCCGAGCCCGGACAGCAGCTCGTGCAGTCGTCGTCCCCGATTCCGATGCAGCCTCGCCCCGAGCGCCGCCCGCGCCCGGAGCGCGGGTACTCGATGCAGGACGCCGTCCAGGAGCCCGAGGGCGGGATCGACAACACTCTGGCCGCGGCGTTCGCCCAGGTCCGAGCCCAGGTGGCCGAATCCGAGAAGCTGGCTGCCGTCGATCCCGAGCCGCCCGTTGCGGCACCGGAGCCCGCGACAGAAGCGGCGGCCGAGCCGCCCGTTGCGGCACCGGAGCCCGCGACAGAAGCGGCGGCCGAGGTCCCACCCGCCGAGGCCGCGCTCGCAAAGGCGCCGGTCAAGCCGAAGGCACCCCGGGCCAAGGCCGCCAAGACGGAGGCCGTGGCCAGCCCAGAAGCCGAGGTGGCAGCCGAGGCCGAGGCCACTGCGGAGGCGATGGCTCCGGAAGCCGAAGCGGCCCCCGAGGCTGAAGCGCCGGCGGAGGTGCCGGCCGAGGCCCCGGCAGAGGCCGCGGTCACCGAGGCTCCAGCCGAGTAACTCCTGGCGCGGCCGACGGTCCGGGCAATCCGCCGACCGACCGGACACGTATCAACCAAACGCGACGCAACCGGCGACCCGCCGGCTCTCGCGGGTATGAGCTTGAAGCCGGCTCCCGGACCTACTAGACGAGCCAGAGCCGGACAGGGCCCAGGCGCCGTGAGGGAGTCAGCGGGCGAAGAACTCCGCGATGATCGGGGCCAGAACATCAGGCGGCGCGCCGTGGCCCTGGCTCGGGAGCGTTCGCCGCTCCGCCTGAGGAAGCAGCTGGGAGACCGCCGCGACTGCGTTCCGCATGTAGTCCGGGCTGTCGCCGCCATCGAGGACGAGGGTCGGCATCGTGACCGTGCGGGCCCATTCCGCCGGAAGCGGGCGTCCCGTCTGGTAGGGCCCCGCGATTGCCTGGTCGTAGGGAAGAGTGTGGGCGAGGGCTTCCAGGCCGGGCCAGAATGGCGCCTTGCGACCCTCGGCGATCGCCTGCGGCGGCATCCGGAGAGCCTCCCGCCAGAAGGCTTCGACGGCATCGCCGCGACGACCGGCCGCCACTGATGCACGCAGCCTGGTTTCGAAATGCGCTGGCATCGGAGAACGGCCGTCGTCGACGAAGAATGGCGGTTCGTACAGCGCGAGCTTGCGGATCGGGAGTCCGCGGGCCGCGCCCTCGATCGCCAGAACTGCACCCGAAGAGTGCCCGTACACGAGGGCCGTCCCGCCTGCCTTGCTGATAAGCGCCGCGAGGTCCTCGACCTCGCGCTCCACGGCATATGGCTGCGTGTCGCCACTGTCGCCCCGCCCGCGCCGGTCGTAGGCGAAGGCGGTGAAGTGAGGCGCGAGAACCGCGGCAAGGGGCGCGGCTGCCGCTCGATCGCAGAATGCGCCGAGGACGAGGATGAGCGCGGGCCCGTCTCCCGATCGCTCGTACGCGATGGGCGTGCCGTCTCGCGATGTGACTGATGCGACCGATGCGACTCTGGTCATGGCATCCTCCTTCGTGCCCGCCATCGTGCTCACTCTCGCGAAAGGCCGAGCGCGCCAGGCACCCACGTTTCGTGCTGCGGGCCGTTTGGACAGCCGGTCAACGGCCTGCCAACTCCGTTCGAGAGACGAAAACAAGCCGACAAGCTGCATTCCCGGCGCCACCGTAGGCGTGGCGTCCATGAGCGACAGGCGGTCAAGATGGACGACGAGACGCGCACCCCCGACACCCCCGGGCCGTGCGCTTGGACGAACTGAGTCCGTCTTGAGCGCGGGCGCGAGCGTCCACGGTCCGTCCGTGTATATCGCGCACACCGGCTTTCGCCGGGCACGAGCGTGGCTCCGGCCGCGACTCGAGCCCCGGTGAACCGCGTCGCGCGCCGATATGACCTCTCCGGTTGGGTCGAGTTACAGGGCCGGCGGGGCGTGCTAGCATGGCCTCACGGTCGCCCTCGGTGACAAGAAAGAACAGGCGTTCACGTTGATGGATCGTTTCGACAAGTTCACGGACCGGGCGCGCAAGGTCCTGACTCTCGCTCAGGACGAAGCGCAGCGGTTCAACCACAACTACATCGGAACGGAGCACCTGCTCCTGGGCCTCGTGCGCGAGGGAGAGGGTGTCGCCGCGCGCGTCCTCGAGAACATGAACGTCGAGCTGCCCAAGGTCCGGACGGCCGTGGAGTTCATCATCGGCCGGGGCGATCGGCCGGTCGTCGGCGAGGTGGGACTGACGCCACGGGCCAAGCGCGTGATCGAGCTGGCCATCGACGAGGCTCGCCGCCTGGGTCACAACTACATCGGCACTGAGCATCTGCTCCTGGGCCTCGTCCGCGAGGGTGAGGGGATCGCCGCCGGCGTCCTGGAGTCGCTCGGCGTCAGCCTGGACAAGGTCCGCCACGAGGTCATCCGCGTGCTGTCGCAGTCGTCATCGGCCGGTCCGGCCCAGGAGACCAAGCGCGCCAGCAAAACCCCGACGGTCGACCAGCTCGGGATCAACCTGACCGAGGCCGCTCGCCTGGGCAAGCTGGACCCCGTCATCGGCCGCGAGAAAGAGATCGAGCGGGTCATCCAGATCCTGTCCCGCCGGACGAAGAACAACCCCGCCCTGATCGGCGAGCCGGGTGTCGGCAAGACCGCGATCGCCGAGGGTCTGGCCCACCGGATCGTCAGCGGCGACGTCCCGGAGACGCTCGCCAACAAGCGCGTCCTGACCCTGGACATCGGCTCGCTCGTGGCCGGGACCAAGTACCGCGGCGAGTTCGAAGAGCGCCTCAAGAAGATAATCGAGGAGCTGCGCAGCACCAACGACGCCGTCCTCTTCATCGACGAGCTCCACACGCTCGTCGGCGCGGGCGCCGCCGAGGGTGCTATCGACGCGGCCAACATCCTCAAGCCACCGCTCGCCCGCGGTGAGCTGCAATGCATCGGCGCCACCACGCTCGACGACTACCGCAAGTACATCGAGCGGGACGCGTCGCTCGAGAGGCGCTTCCAGCCGGTCATGGTCGAGGAACCGACGCTCGAGCAGACGATCGACATCCTGATGGGCATCCGCGAGCGCTACGAGCAGCACCACAAAGTAACCATCACCGACGCCGCCGTGCGCGCCGCCACGGATCTCTCGATCCGCTACATCACCGACCGCCACCTTCCCGACAAGGCGATCGATCTCATCGACGAGGCGGCCAGCCGCGTTCGCCTGCGCTACGCGTCCGCTCCGCCGGCTCTGCGGGAGGCTAAGAAAGATCTCGACCGCATCACGCGAGAGAAGGACGGCGCCATCAACTCGCAGGAGTACGAAGAGGCCGCGACCCTGCGCGAGGCAGAGGCCGCCGCACGCCAGAAGACCGATGATCTGCGCGCCGAGTGGCAGTCGTCCATCTCCAACGAACAGCCTCAGGTGGATGAAGAGGAGATCGCCCAGGTCGTGGCGATGTGGACCGGTATTCCGGTCACGCGCATTGCGGAGGAAGAATCGGAACGGCTGCTCCACATGGAGGACGATCTCCACAAGCGGGTCATCGGTCAGCAGGAAGCCATCGAGATCGTGTCGAAGGCGGTCCGGCGAGCCCGGGCCGGCCTGAAGGATCCCAAGCGCCCCATCGGCTCGTTCGTTTTCCTGGGACCGACCGGCGTCGGCAAGACGGAGCTGGCCAAGGCCCTGGCCGAGTTCATGTTCGGCTCGGAGGACGCGCTCATCAAGATCGACATGAGCGAGTTCATGGAGCGCCACAACGTGAGCCGGCTGGTGGGTGCGCCTCCCGGATACGTCGGCTTCGACGAAGGCGGCCAGCTGACCGAGGCCGTGCGCCGCAAGAGCTACGCCGTCGTCCTGCTCGATGAGATCGAGAAGGCGCATCCCGAGGTCTTCAACATGCTGCTGCAGATCCTCGAGGACGGCCACCTGAGCGACGCCAAGGGCCGCCGGGTGGACTTCCGCAACTGCATCATCATCATGACCTCGAACCTGGGAGCCCGGCAGCTCCAGACCAACTCGTCCCTCGGCTTCCGCGTCCAGGGGGAGACCGAGGAAGAGCGCCAGGCCGCCTCGTACGAGCTCATGCAGGAAAAGGTCCAGAAGGAGCTCAAGCTGACCTTCCGGCCCGAGTTCCTGAACCGCATCGATGCCACCGTCGTCTTCCGGTCATTGACCATCGACGAGATCCGGTTGATCGTGGACCTGATGCTGGCCCGCGTCCGCGACAGGCTTAAGGCCCAGGGCATGGTCCTCGAGGTCACCCAGGCGGCCAAGGACCACATCATCAAGATCGGCTACGACGTTGCTTACGGGGCCCGTCCTTTGAGGCGGGTCATCCAGAACATGGTCGAGGACGTGCTGGCCGAGCAGCTGCTTATCGGGAAGCTCGTGGCCGGAACGACCATCGTCGTGGACAAGGGCTCGGAGGCGGGTTTGGACATCCATACCGTCGAAGAGAAGCAACCCGTCGAAGCTGCGCGCTGAGCCGAGGCCGGAGGGGTGGCCCGCCAGCAGAGTCGGTACATCTGCCAGGCGTGCGGCGCTGCCCATCTTCGCTGGGAGGGCCAATGCCGGACCTGCGGCGAGTGGAACACGCTCGTCGAGACCGTGGTTCGGGCGCCCGACCGCAAGCGGCCCGTGGGAGTCGCAGCGGGGGCGGCGAGCGGGCGTCAGCCGGTGCCCCAATCGCTGAACAGCCTGCGCGAAGCCGAGCCGGTTCGGGCGCCCACTGGCATCGACGAGATGGATCGCGTCCTGGGCGGTGGCCTTGTGCCCGGGTCCGTGGTGCTTCTCGGCGGGGAGCCGGGAATCGGCAAGTCCACATTGCTGCTGCAGGCCTCGGCAGGGCTGGCGGTTGGCGCCGGCGCGGCATCGGGAAGCGCGGGCGCCGCGGGCGGCCCTGGCGCAACGAGCGGCCAAGGGCCGTCTGGCGGCCACGTTCTGTACGCCACGGGCGAGGAATCGGCCGGCCAGGTTCGGCTGCGGGCAGGCCGGCTGGGCCTGCTGGCCGGCCCGGCCGGCGAGCGCATCCAGGTCGTGGCGGAGAGCGAGGTCGGCCGCATCGTCGAACTGGCGCGCGAGCTAAGTCCGAAGGTGCTCGTCGTCGACTCCATACAAACCGTCACCGCGGACGAACTCGAAGGTCCGGCGGGCAGCGTTGGGCAAGTGCGCGAGTGCACGCTCCGGCTCATGGAGGTCGCCAAACAGGACGGCATCACCGTGATCCTGGTCGGGCACGTGACCAAGGACGGCAGCCTGGCCGGGCCCAAGGCTCTCGAGCACCTGGTGGATGCCGTGCTCAGTCTCGAGGGCGAACGAACCGCGACGATGCGCCTCTTGCGGGCTACCAAGAACAGGTTCGGCTCGACCGATGAGATCGGGGTCTTCGAGATGGCCGAGCGTGGCCTGGCCGAGGTGGCCGATCCGGGCCGGGCCTTCCTGTCCGCAACCGACGAGCATGCCCCGGGCAGCGTGGCCGGAGCCGCACTGGAAGGGTCCCGGCCGCTGCTGGTCGAGGTCCAGGCCCTGGTCGCGCCCGGCGGCTACGGAAGCCCGCGGCGGACGGCGTCGGGGATCGACGCCAATCGGCTGGCCCTGCTGGTAGCGGTCCTGGGGCGCCGGGCGGGCATCGGCCTGGGAAGCCACGACGTGTACGCGAACCTGGCGGGTGGCCTTGACCTGGCCGACCCGGGCCTGGACCTGCCACTGGCCCTGGCGCTGGCCTCCTCGCTGCGGGACAAGCAGGTGCCGCGCGACCTCATCGCGATTGGCGAGGTCGGGCTTCTGGGCGAGCTGCGACCGGTGCCCGGCCTGGAGCGCCGTCTGCGGGAAGCCGCCAGGCTTGGCTTCGCGACGGCAATAGTGCCGCGATCCCGCCGGTCCGACGCGCCCGCCGTCGCCGGCCTCGAAGTCGTCGCCGTGTCGAACCTTCGCGAGGCGATCGGGCGTGCGATCGGGGGCGGGCCGGCCGAGCCTCGCCGGATCGAGGCCGCATCCGCACCGGCGGCGAGTCGCGGGCCGGCCAAGGGCAGCTGACCGGATCGGACGGCACTCCCGGCGTCTGCATCTGCCAAGCGGGCTGGCAGGGGGCGGGTCTCGATGCTAGTCTGATTCCGGCGAGGCGCCATCCATCCCGGACTCATCCATCTCTCGTCCCGCCAAGGCGACACACAGTGATTCGCATCATCCGGCTCCTCGGGGCTGCCCTGGGCGCTCTGGTCGGCCTGACGTTCGTTCTGACCCAGGAATCCTCGTTCGCGAGGACGGGGTCGCCCGGTCCGCTCATCGCCGTGTGGATCGTGGCTTGGGTGTCGGTCGGTTTCCTGCTGCTGCCTTACCTGACCGTCGTGCCGGCGATGAAGCTGATCCGCGCCGTCCAGGCGATGTCGACGGCGGAGTTCGTGGCCGCCATCGCCGGCCTCGTGGTCGGCCTGCTGATCGCGCTTCTGCTCGGCCTGCCGCTCTCCGCCCTGCCCGAGCCCTACGGCAGCTATCTGCCGCTGGGAATCTCCATCTGCTTCGGTCTGGGCATGGTTGGCCTCACCGTGGCCAAGCGCGAGGATCTGATAGCGGCCGCTCAGGCCGCCGGCCTGATGCGGCCGCCCGAGGGCGCAAGCCCCGCGGCCAGAGGCGGCGAGACCGAGGTCGTTGTCGACACGAGCGCCATCATCGACGGCCGGATCGCCGACATAGTGGACTCGGGCTTCCTGTACCACCGGCTCCTGATCCCGCATTTCGTCCTGGACGAGCTCCAGCGCATCGCCGACAGCTCCGACACCATGCGCCGAGGCCGCGGCCGGCGCGGCCTGGAGATCCTCGCCCGACTCCAGAAGGATGGGCTCACCCCGGTAGAGATCGTGGCCGACGACCCGGTGGAGGCCGGAGACGTGGATAGCAAGCTCGTGGCGCTCGCGCGCGCCCGGAAGGCGGCCATCCTGACCAACGACTTCAATCTGAACCGGATCGCCGACCTGCAGTCGATCCGGGTCCTCAACGTCAACTCCCTGGCCAACGCCCTCAAGCCTGCCTTGCTGCCCGGCGACACCATCCGGATCAAGGTCATCACGGAGGGCAAGGAGGCGGGCCAGGGCGTCGGATACCTCGACGACGGCACGATGATCGTGGTGGAGGGTGGCTCGAAGCTCGTCGGTCGCGAGCTGGATGTCCTGGTCACTCGCGTCCTCCAGACCGTCATGGGCCGGATGGTCTTCGCTCAGGTCCGTCCGGAGTGAGTGGCCGGGGAAACCGCGTCGGCGAGACCTCGAGCGTTCCGATCGAGGCGGTGGTAGTCGCGGCCGGATCGAGCAGCAGGATGGACGGGCTGGACAAGCTAGACGCGGAGCTTGATGGCCGCGCGGTCCTCCGCTGGTCCGTCGAGGCGCTGGCGTCGGCGGGCGTCGAGAGGATGGTCGTCGTCACTTCTCCGGCTCGCATACCCGAGATTGCGACCGCGGCCTGGCTGCCCGATCAGGTCGTCGCCGTGGTCGCGGGCGGCCCCAGGCGGCAGGAATCGGTGGCGGCCGGCGTGGCTGCCCTGGCCGGCGCCGCGACGGGCGAGGGGAGCGCGGGCGTGGACGCGCGCGGCGAGCTTGACGCGCATGCCGGGACGGGCCGCCTCGCTCACGATCCCGTGATCCTGGTCCACGATGCCGCTCGACCGCTGGCCAGCCCGGCGCTGATCCGGGCCGTGGCCGCGGCGACAGCCAGCCACGGAGCGGCCATCCCCGTCCTGCCCGTGACCGAGACGCTCAAGCGTCTCGCCGGCGACCGGGTAGGAGCCACGGTCGATCGCACGGACGTGGTCGCGGCCCAGACTCCGCAGGGCGTTCGACGCTCCCTGCTGGAGCGCGCGTATGCCGCTTACCCTCCGGACGGTCTCGAAACCTGGACCGATGAGGCTTCGCTGCTGGAGGCCTGTAGAATCGCCGTCCATGCCATTGCCGGCGAAGCGACGAACCTGAAAGTGACCGTGCCCGTCGATCTCGAGCGCGCCCAGGCGATGCTCGACCACGGCCTGGTACCCGGCCGCGCGCCGGGTCGTTCGGCCGTGCCCGGTCTTTCGGCCTCCGGTCGAGTCGGCCTCGGCACCGACAGCCATCCGTTCGGCCCCGGCGAGCCTCTCGTCCTCGGCGGCCTCAGATTGGAAGGGGCGCCGCGCCTGACCGGCCATTCGGACGGCGACGTTGCCCTTCATGCGGCAGCCGACGCTCTCCTGGGAGCCGCGGGCCTGGGCGACCTCGGCGGGCTCTTCCCGGCCGACTCCAGCACTCCGGCCGGGATCGATTCCCGCGTCATGCTCGGCAGGGTGGTGGAGAAGGTCCGAGCCGCGGGCTGGCGCCCCGTGAACCTCGACATGACGATCGTGGCCGCGCGGCCAAAGCTCGGACAGGTGCTGCCTTCTATGGCCGCTGCAATCGCGGCGATCCTCGGCCTGGAGCGGACCGCCGTCAACGTCAAGGCGTCGACCGGCAACCTGGGCGGCCCCGAAGGCGCCGGCCGGGCCATCTCGGCCAGCGCCATTGCCTGGCTGGCGCCTCTCCGCGGGGACGATCCCGAGCCACGGACATGACGATCCAGCTCTTCGACACCATGGCAGGCGCCGCCCGCGAGCTGGTGCCGCTCGAACCCGGGCACGTGCGCGTCTACAGCTGCGGACCCACCGTGTACGGCCCCGCGCACGTGGGCAACTTCCGCTCGTTCCTGTTCGCGGATCTCCTCGTCCGCTACCTGCGCTACCGTGGCTTGCAGGTCACGTGGGTGATGAACATCACCGACGTCGACGACAAGATCATCAAGGGCGCCCGAGCCGAAGGCGTCTCCATCGGCGCGGTTTCGGAGCGCTACCGCGAGCAGTTCCTCTCGGACGCGCGGACGCTCGGCATGACCCCGCCGGACGTGATGCCGCGCGCGACCGAGCACGTCCCCCAGATGGTCGCGTTGATAGAGAAGCTGCTCGAAGGCGGCTACGCCTACAGGACCGAGGACGGCTCGATCTTCTTCCGGATCGCCTCCTGGCCGGCCTACGGTCGATTGGCCCGACTCGATCCCGAGGGGATGCGGGTCGGCGAGCGAGTCGAGGCGGACGAATACGGCAAGGACGACGCCCGCGACTTCGCCCTCTGGAAGGCACCCAAGCCCGACGAGCCGAGCTGGGAGACGGCCTTGGGCCCCGGCCGGCCCGGCTGGCACATCGAATGCTCGGCCATGAGCATGGCCTACCTCGGCCCGTCGTTCGACATCCACACCGGGGGCGTCGACCTGATCTTCCCGCACCACCAGGACGAGATCGCCCAGAGCGAGGCTGCGACCGGCAAGACTTTCGTCGCCTGCTGGCTCCACTGCGCCCACCTCCAGATGGGCGGCCAGAAGATGGCGAAGTCTGTCGGGAACATCGCGCGAGTAGCCGACGTGCTCGAAGGCGGCGTCTCGCCGCGGGCGCTGCGGCTGGCTCTTGTCTCGGCCCACTACAGGGCCCCGCTCTCCTTCGGCGACGACTCCCTGCAGGCGGCGAGCTCGGCGGTCGACAGGCTGGACGCGCTCTTCGCGGCCCTGGTGACTTATCGCTCCGATTGCCCGGACGACACCACTCTGGCGGGCCTGCTCGATGGAACGAAGGCGGCCTTCGAGGCGGCCCTGGACGACGATCTCAACATCTCCCCCGCGCTGGCGTCCCTATTCGACCTGGTCCGGGAGCTGAATCGGCGGATCGATGCGCGGGCGCTGTCGACTGCCGACGCGGCGCGGGCCACGGCCTTCGTTCGCGGCCTGGGCGGCGTCCTGGGAATCGCACCGCCGCAGGCGTCGCTGGAGCCCGAGTCGCAGAAGTTGCTGGATGAGCGTGCCGCGGCCCGGACCGCGCGGGATTGGGCGGCGTCGGATCGATTGCGCGTCGCACTTGCGGCGCGCGGCGTGCTGGTGGAAGACACTCGCGACGGGCAGCGCTGGCGCCGCGCGGACTGACCGTTGGCCACATGGCGGCGAGCGACACGATGATTGGAATGCGAATTGCCTGACCGTCGACACAAGCCTGGGGATGAGCGCGCCAGAGGCGGCAAGCCGGGCTGGAAGAGGCCACGCCCGGGAGGGTCGAGGTTCGAGGGCCCGCGGCCGGACGGGCCGCGGCCCGAAGGGCGTCGGTTCGAAGGACCGCGAGCGGACGACAGGCGCTTCGAGGGACCGCGGCCGGGTGGGCCGCGCCAGGGCGGCCCGAGCTTCGGGGGGCCCAGATCGTTCGGCCCGCGTGCGGGTGGATATCGGTCCGGTCCCCGGCCGGGCGGCTTCGGTCCCGGCGGCGGCCCGGGTGGATATCGGTCCGGTCCCCGGCCGGGCGGCTTCGGTCCCGGCGGCGGCCCGAGACCGGGCCGGCCAGACGACCGCTCTGCCGACGGTCGGGCGGACACCCCGCGGCCATTCCGGCGGGCCTGGCAGCCCCCGGACGCGTGGACGCCACGGCCTCAGCGAGAAGCGGGAGCTCCCGGTGCCGGCTCCCGGCCCCGCTACGAGCAGCGTCCCCGGGATCGCGAAGGCGGGCCCGATCGCGGCTACCGTCAGGGCCCGGGCGAGCGCGCCGGTCCCCACGACGGCTCCGGCGAGCGGCCGCGGCCGCGCCGCGCCGGCGGGTACCCCGATCGGCCGCAGAACCGTCCGAGCGGCCCCGCGCCGG
>JBGQBD010000057.1:0-14480 GCA_041494645.1 Candidatus Limnocylindria bacterium | reverse complement strand
GCCGCCGGCGACGGCGTGGGCGCGGACGTGCCGCATGCGGCCAGGCAGGCCATGGCCAGACCGCAGGCGGCGGCGAGCGGCCGGGCGGCTCCCCTGCGGAGGGGGCGATTGCTGGGCATGCGGCTGTCGGGAATCATGATCCGAATGATGCACCCCCAGCGGGTTTCGGCGCCGCGCGGCGGCGCCGAACGGCCGTTGCCTATCGCCGGCCGCCGCCGAAGAGCCGCAGCATGAACATGAAGATGGCCACGAACTCCAGGTAGAGAAGAAGGGCGCCCCAGACGGCCGCCTTCTCCACCGAGCCCGTCAGATACGCGAAGTCGCCGCGTGTGATCCGCTGGGTCGTCGACGCGGTCAGGCCGGCGTAGATGACCACGCCGATGACCGAGATCAGCAGGTCCAGCATGCTGCTCTGGAAGACCAGGTTCAGGAGGATCGCGACCAGGAGCCCCCATGTCGCCATTGCGAAGATGCCGAACATGTTGGCCAGGTTGCGGCGAGTGACGATCCCGAAGAGGGCCGCTCCACCGAACATCGCGGCCGCGCTCAGGAAAGCCTGGACGACCGTGGCGGTCGTGCCGTACGCGGTGCTGTAGGCAAGGATGATCACGCCGAAGGTCAGGCCGTTGAGGGCGGCGTAGACGAAGAAGAGGCCCAGGGCCGTGCTCGCGCTCAGGCGGCGAATGCCGGCCTGGATACCGATCGCGAGGGCCATCTCGGCGATCACGAGGACGATCCAGAGGTTGAGGACGGAGGTCGCCAGTCCGAGGTTGTGCTCGACCAGGAACGCCACGAAGGCCGTCAGGAGCAACCCCAGGAACATCCAGAAGAAGGACTGCGACAGGAGGGTCGACGACAGCCGCGCTCCCGTCAGGGCGGCGGGCTGCTCGGTCTGGTCGGCCCCGTATCTGTAGTTGTCGTTCATCAGTTTCTCCAACGCCGGAACATCGAGTTGGGTCGCGGGACGGCCCTCCGCTGCAGCCGGGAGGCCCGACCGCAGCGTTCCTTGATCGTACCCTTGATTAGCGGGCCGGTGGCGGGCAAGAGCGGCTCGGACACCTGGTCAGCCGGGTGGAACTCCGCGTCAGCCTCTGTCGCGGGTGCTTGAGGGAGTGGACGCGCGAGACTCGCCCTGTTCGGCGGCCCGGGCGAAGACCCACAACAGGTCGGCGAGGCGGTTCAGGTACGGCACCAGCTGGTCGTCGGGGAGAGGATCGGACCGCCGGATCGAGACGGCCCGCCGCTCGGCCCGTCGAACGATCGTCCGCGCCAGCTCCAGCGCCGCGGACAGGCGGGTTTCACCGGGGACCACGAACTCGCGGGGCAGCTCGATCGCCGCTTCAGTCTCGGCCAGCAGTTCGTCCAGCCCGGCCACCATCTCGGTGCTGACGCGACTCTCGCCGGCCTTCTGGCGATCGGCCGCTCCCGGAGCCGTGGCCAGCTGCGCGGCCACCACGAACAGTTCGCGCTGGAATCGGAGGATGAGCTCGGGCAGGCGATCCAGGACGCGGGGCATGGTCCCGTACTGGGCCTTCATTCCGAGCTCGGCGCGGGCAAGACCAAGAGCCGCGACCGCTTCGTCTATGGCACCGCAGGCCTCGGTTCGCGGGTCGTCCTTGAACACGCGCTCGCTGCCGAAGAGAAGGCCCGTGGTGCCGTCGTCACCGCGACCGGTCGCCACAGCCGATTTGCGCTTCCGCTTCTCGCCCATAGGCTCCCCTCGATCTAGTGGGTCACCACATCAAGCCGGCGTCGCGCGGGTCCCAGCGCTCGGCCAGCAGCGTGACCTTGACCGGATGCTCCAGGACTGACTCCGCCTGATCCTTGATCTGCTGGACCATCGACCCGGCGTACGGACAGAAAGGCGTCGTCAGGATCATCTTGATCTCGGACGACTCGCTGCCAATGATGATCTGCCTGATGAGCGCCAGCTCGACGACGTCCATCCCGAGCTCGGGATCGACGACGGCCCGGAGGGCGTCCAGGATGGCCAGCTCGGTGGCCCGTCGCGCCGGATCGAAGGCGGGCGCGGCGGCCTCGGCCGCGAGTTGAGTGGCGGTGGGGGCGGCCTCGATGGCCGGAGTGGAGTCGCTCATAGCGATCGATATCCTACCAGTTTCGTCGGAATAGTCGAATCGGGGCGCTGGCCACCCAGGCCAGCCAGCCTGGTTTGGATCAGCTCCGGGCGCGGGCGGATGCCTTGGGGCGGGCGACGACGACGCCGAGGATGCGCAGCTCCTCAGGCAGGGCGGCCGCTTCCTCGTCGCTGAAGCCCGGACCCAGGAGCGAGCCGTCGCGGTCGAGGAACTCGGCGTAGCGCTCGCGATGCTCGGAGGCGTAGCGGTAGGCCTGGGCGATCCCGACGACTCGAAGTTCCGGGTTCGACGTGAGCAGCTGAGCGACACCGTAGCCGGTGCGGCGCAGCTCGAGGAGCTGGCGGACGGTCAGGCGCGTGCCGTACAGGAACGGCTCGCCGCGCATGACGAGCGGATCCACCTTCACCCACCTGATCGTCACAGCAGCCTCCGGTTAGCGATTCGTAGCGGCGTCGAGCCGAGCCTGGTGCGGTCAGACGCCGCGATACATCCACTTCCAGAGCGCGTTGCGCTTGTGGCGGTCGCCGGCCAGGCGGCTGTTGCGCTTCAGGATGGCAATCGCCGTGTCGAGCGAGCGCTCCGCGGCGGTGCGCTCGTCCCGGCCGAGGTCCGCGGAGACGGCCTCGCGGATGCCATCGCATAACGCGCACACGTCGAGGAGCGAAACCCCGCGGCGGCGGTAGATCGGCCCGATCCAGTGGGCGTACTCGACGAGCCAGCGGGGGTCGTCGCTGCCCAGGCACATCGCCAGCCGTTCCGTCACGAGCTCCGCGTCGCGCAGCAGGCGGCGCAGGCCGGTCTCGTCGTAGCGGGCCTTGATGGTCGGGTCGTTCTCGACCGCGACCTCGAGGGCCCGGGCCGCGATCGGGGCGGTCGCGCGACGAAGCTTCTCGGCAGCCATCGGAAAGCCGGATCTCATGTTCACCGGCGCCAGGCCGAGGTTCGGATGACGGAATGCCGGCTTCGCGACCGCGCGCGAGGATTGCTTCGCGACGGCGCGGGAGGCGGGCTTCCCGGCGGCTCTGGGCGGCCCGGCGGCCCGCTTGGCGGGCATCGCGGAGGTGGACTTCGAGCCAGTCGGCTGGGCCGCTACCGCGGACGTCGCCGCTGCGGGCGTCGCCGCCGACTCAGGAGTCCCGGCGGTCTTGGAGGCGTGCTCGGGCGTTGGGTCCTTGGTGCTCTTGGCCACGGCCCGAAGTCTAGCGGGATCGAGCCCCAGCCGCCGGACGCGAGGAGGTCAGCGGGGAGTAGCCTGGGCGGCGGCCAGGCGGGCGCGGGCTCCCTCGATGGAGACTCGGTCGATCCAGATCTCGCGGGCGCGGCGCATGGCGATCGTCCGCGGGCCGGGCCGTCCGCCACCGATGGGCCGGCCGTCAAGGACGGTCACGGGGATCACGCCTCCGATGCTGGCGCAGATGGCCAGCTCGTCGGCAGCCAGCGCCTCCTCGAGCGGGATGTCGCGCGGGACCATGCGCAGACCAACGGCGTCGCCGTGTTCCACCAGCCAGGCTCGGGTCGTGCCGGCCAGGAGGCCGGTTCCGAGCCGCGGGGTAGCGCACTCGTCGCCGCGGATGACCAACACGTTCGATGTGGTGGCTTCGGTGATCCGTCCGTCCGCGGTCAGGAAGATGGCGTCGTCGGCGCCGGCCCGTTCGGCCTCGAGGCGGGCGTAGACCAGCTCGGCGCGGGAGGTCGTCTTGATGCCGGAGACCGGGGAGTCGGCATCGCGGCGGATGGAGCTGGTTATGAACCGTTCCCCTTCGAGGAGGGCCCGGCTGGCCGGCGGAGTGTAGGGCCAGGCCTGGATGGCCACCGTGGCCGTGCCGCCGGCCCTGGGAGCGACGCCGCGAGCGGGGTCGTAACCGCGGCTGACGGTGATGCGGACCACGGCGTCGCCCGGCTTCGGGCCCGAGGGCGCGGGGCCGGCCGTGCCGGCCGCGCCCTGCTCGTCCAGCTCGGTCAGCGGCTCGACGTCGTCCCAGCCCTCGACCGCCAGCAGCTCGGAGATCCCGGCCGCGACGACGCCGTCCTCGAAGGGCAGCTCGAAGGCGAGCGCATCCATGCTGGCGTGGAGCCGGGCGAGGTGACCCTCCAGCTCGATCGCCACGCCGCGCCGGGCCCGCATCGCCTCGAAGACGCCGTCCCCCAGCTGGAAGCCGCGGTCGTAGGCGGAGAGGTGCGCCGCGTCTGACGGGAGGAGGCGGCCGTTGAGCCAGATGTGGGTCGCGGCTGGTGAAGTCACGCGCGTCTCCGGAGGCCCGGGTGAAGAGGAGGGGCGCTCAGCCGAGCGGAAAGCGGGGTGCCCCGTGGATCGTGATGGTGCGAGCGCTGCTGCCTCGGCCGCGAGCTCCGGCTGCCGGGCAGGCCGGTCGGTCGCACAGCCCGCTCCGTCAGTCGCGAATGATAGGCGCGAACTGGACCGCACGGCAGGGCGGATACCCACGTGGACGGCCCGCCGGACGGAGCGGATCCCGGCGTGGACAAAGAGAAGCGGCGGCGCCTTGGAAGACGGCGCCGCCGCGTGGGGACCGTATGGGAGCCGGGGGCGCAGGGCGCCGGTCCGGACCGATGAGGTGGCTAGGCGCCGGCGACCCCGAGGTCGCCTGTTCGCCCGGCACCCAGGAGTTCCTCGGGCTCGCCCTCGATCGTGATTCGGGGGATCCACCGCAGGAAGCTCGGCATCCACCAGTTCCATTCGCCCAGCAGCTTCATCAGCGAGGGGAGCAGCAGGCTCCGAACCAGGGTCGCGTCCACGAGGATCGCGACCGCCAGGCCGATGCCAAGCTCCTGCATGATCGCCAGCTGGATGGTGAAGAAGGCTCCGAAGACGCAGACCATGATCGCGGCGGCGCTGGTAACGGTGCCGGCCGTGATCGTGATCCCCTTGACCACGGCGTCCGTGGACGGCAGGCCGCGGTCGCGAGCTTCCTTCACCCGCGTCAGGATGAAGACGTGGTAGTCCATCGAGAGTCCGAAGAGGATCGTGAAGATCATGGCCGGGGCCCAGGCCTCCACGACGTTCGGCCGAATGCCCGTCCATTCGGAGAGCCAGCCCTCCTGGAACAGCAGGACCAGGACGCCGAAGGCCGCACCGGCGGAGAGCAGGTTCAGGATGATCGCCTTGAGGGAGATGACGATGGAGTGGAAGGCGACGAGCAGGAGCAGGAAGCTCATGCCCAGGACGAAGACGATCACCAGCGGCATCTGGCCGCCGTACCAGTTGGCGTAGTCCATGGTGTAGGCCGCCTCGCCGGAGACGTAGAAGTCGGTTCCGGACAGACCCGAGAAATAGCTCGGCGCGACGCTGGTGCGGAAGTCGCGAACCAGGCTCCAGTTGGTGAGGTCGTTGGGGCCGCCGGGGATGGAGGCGTGGATGTCGACGACCTCGCCGTTGGCGGCGGTCTCGACGGTCATGCTCTGGGCGTTGACGCCGGCGATCTTGCCGGACTGGACGGCCTGCTCGAAGGTCGCGATCGCTGCCGCCGTCGCGGGCGCCTTGGCGTTGTCGACGATGACCTCGACCTCGAGCTCGCGGCCTTGAGGCCACTTGTCGGAGATGAGCTGCCAGGCGCGCACGCCCTCGACGCTGTGAGGCAGCGTCGAGACGTCGCTCGTGGTAGAGCCGAGCTGCAGCTTGGCGACGGGCAGGGCGATGGCGATCAGGACCGCACCGGCCGCGACGGCGGCGATGACCGGTCGACGGGTGGCGGCGCGGACTATCGTGCCCCAGATGCCTCGCCCTTCGCCGCGGTCGCGCGCCAGGCCGGGAAGGCCGAAGCGGACCACCCAGCGGTCCAGGATGGAAAGCGTGGCCGGCAGGAAGGTCAGGCTGCCGGTGACGGCGATCAGGACGACGGACATGGAGCCTATGGCGATCGACTTGAAGACGTCGTCGTCGATCAGGAGCAGCGCACCGAGCGAGATCATGACCGCCAGGCCGCTGAAGAAGACCGCCCGGCCGGCCGTGGAGCTGGCCACTTCGATCGAGCCCAGCTTGCTGCGGCCCTGGCCCTCCTGCTCGCGCAGGCTGGCTCGCATGCCGGACCAACCGCCGGTGGCGGTGCGGGTCAGGACCCCGAAGAAGCTGACCGTGCCGCTGCCGCGCTCGGAGCGGAACCTTGAGATGACAAAGAGCGAGTAGTCGACGGCCACCGCAAGTCCGATCAGGACGACTATCTGGCCGACGTACTGGCTGACCGGGGCGACGGTCTGGCTGTAGATCCCGACCAGGCCCATTGCGCCGGCGATGGCCGACAGGGCCAGGACCAGCGGCACGAAGGCCGAGACGAGCGACCGGGAAGCGATCAGCAGGATCAGGAAGGTGATGAGCAGCGTGGGCAGGAGCAGCGAGTCCAGGCTGTTGTTGACGTAGTTGCCGAAGTCCGCGTTGATCAGGTGGTTGTTGAAGGCGTACAGGACCAGGTCCGGATAAGCTGCCTTGAGCTCCGCCGCAAGGGGCAGGATCGCCTCGGTCTTGTCGGTGATGACCTGGTTATCGCCCGCGATGTGGGCCGTGATCAGGGCCGTGGTGCCGTCCTGGGACAGGACCCCGGGCGCCTGATCGGGCGCGACCGCCGCAAGGGCGTACGGATCGACGACCGGCGGGAGCTTGCTGTTCGGATCGCTGTAGAAGACCGGGACGGACTGCCCGTCGATCGTCGTCGTCAGCGCCGTGAGCCGTTGGGTCATCGACTCGATTGCGGCCCGGTTGTCCGCCGTGTCGAGCTTGCCGGTCGGGTTCGAGACGATCAGGTAGAACCACTCGGTGTCTACCTGATCCTTCGCGCCGGCGTTGGCGTCGCTGAGGACGTTCCAGCCGGTCTGCGACTCGCCGATCGACTTGCCCTTGTCCATGATCGACTGCGACTTCTGGCCGCCCATCGCCGAGGCCCCGAAGACGAGGCCGAAGATGAACACGAACCACAGGCCGAAGACCATGAAGCGGTGTCGGGCGCTCCAGACCGCGACTCTGACGGTCCAGGGTTCACGGCTCAGAACGGGTTCCCGGTTCGCGAATTCGCTTTCCATTGCGGTTTCCTCCTCGGGGCGCCGCCCGAGGGAGGCACCGTTGTGTTGTGGTCGGAACATGGGGAGAGCCTGCTCCCCAGGCCGGAGCCGGTCATCGGGCAGGGGTCGCGACGCGCCGATGGACCAACGACGCAGGCCGGCTACGTCATTGGGCCGAGGCGGCGCGGCGATTCACCCCGTGGAGCCCCCAGACCGACTTGGGCGTCAGCGGATCCATGTCCATTCGAGTTCGCCCGCGAAGGAGGCGTCGTTGTGCTGCGGGTGGTGTCAGGCAGTAGCTGCTATGGCCGGCAGGACCGGTGCAGCGACACCCCGTCCATGGTCGCGAATGCGTCCGTCGCGCATCCGGATGACCCTGTCGCAGGCCTCGCCGACCTCGGCGTCGTGGGTCACGAGCACGATCGTCTGGCCGTGCTCGCGGTTGAACTGGCGGAACAGGGCGAGGACCTCGGCGCTGCGATCGGAGTCGAGGTTGCCGGTCGGCTCGTCGGCCAGGATGATCTCCGGCCTGTTGACCAGAGCCCGGGCGATTGCGACGCGCTGCTGCTCGCCTCCGGACAGCTCGGCCGGCTTGTGGCCGGCGCGATCCGCCAGGCCCACCAGGGCCAGGGCGTCAAGACCGGCCTGCCTGGCTTGCTTGCCGCCGATGCCGGCGTATTCGCAGGCGAGGGTCACGTTCTCGAGAGCGGTGAGCGTCGGGACCAGGTTGAAGTCCTGGAAGACGAAGCCCATGCGGCGAGCGCGGATCTTCGTCCGGGCGTTGTCGGAAAGGCTGGCCATGTCCTCACCGCCGAGATAGAGCTCTGCGGCGGGGCCGTGGTTCGGGTCGGGAGCGAGGAGCAGGCCCAGGATGTGCATAAGGGTGCTCTTGCCCGATCCGGAGGGGCCCATGATCGCGATCATCTCGCCCTTCTCGATCGACACCTCGACGCCCTTGAGGGCCTCGACGTTGTTCGCTCGGCTGAGGCGGTAGGTCTTGCGGAGGTTGCGACCTTCGAGGATTGCCATCGTGGTGTCTCCTTGGATGCGGGCCGCGCGAGGCGGCCGGCGGTGGGTTCGGTCAGAGGTAGTTGCGGTTACTCGTAGCGGAGCGCGGTCACCGGATCGAGCCGGGAGGCGTGCCAGGCCGGAATGAAGCCGGCCACCGCGCCGAGGATCGTGGCGAAGGAGACGGACGCGAAGGCCGTCCCGAACGTCAGGTCGAACAGGATCGTTGCCGAGTCGCGGCCGGCGTCGTTGCCCAGGGTCGTGATGACGAACCCCAGCAGCAGGCCGAGCAGGCCACCTACGAGTCCCATCAGCGCCGACTCGAGCACGATCTCGCGGCGGATGCGCCAGCGGGAGGCGCCGATGGCTCGCTTGATACCGATCTCGCGCGTCCGCTCGGCCACCGACATCGCCATCGTGTTGATGACTGACAGGCCGCCGACCAGGAGGCTGATCAGGCCGATGCCGATCAGGATGGCGTTGAGCATCGAGGTGGCGGCGCCGATCTGCTGATTGAAGTCCCTTTCGGTCATTGTCGTGACGCCGGGGATCTTGGCGTCGATCGTGTCGGCGAGATTCTCCGGATCGGTCCCGGGCGTCGGGTAAACGACCAGCCCCGTGGCGATCTCATACGTGTTGAGCTTGTCGGCCACCGGGCCGGACAGCGTTTGGACGTAGAGCTCCTGAGCGGCGGTCATCGGAACCATCGCCGAGTTGTCAGGCGCGGTGAGCGTGGGCTCCAGGATGCCGACAACCTCGAACTTGACGTTGCGCAGGATGACCGTGTCCCCGACCTTCGCCTTGTACTTGCGGGCGAGGTCCGAACCGAGAACGACCACGTTGTGGCCCTCGTCCGTGGCTTCGAGGGCCCGGCCGGTCGCGTAATGCATGGGGAACTTCTCGCGGCCCTTGTCGGCACCGGCGACGCCGCCCTGGATCGTCGGCGCGGGGCCCATCGAGACGCCGCTGACTTCGTCGCTGAGCGAGAGGCTGACGTACGGGACCACCACGTCCACGCCGGCGAGAGGGCCGATCTGGCCGGCCACGGCGATCGACAGCGGGGCGCCGCCAAAGCCCATGTAGCTGCCCTTGGCGTTGACGACGATCTTGCCCTTGTAGTAGTCGGTGCCGCCCTTGACCAGGGCGTCGATCTTGTTGGCCATGGAGCCAAAGACGACCAGGGCCATGATCCCGATCATGATCCCGGTGATGGTCAGCGTGGAGCGGAGCTTTCGGCGGCCGAGGTCGCGAACCAGTCGCATCGTTCATCTCCCTGGGTGTGGAGTGGCCTGTGTGTGGAGTGGCCTGGTTGAGTGGCTTGTCGGTTCGAGCGCGCCGCGTGGGCGTCGTTCTCGTTGTCCCGAAAGCTACGGGGAACGCGTCTCCGGGCCGTCGTCCGAGATGGCGAAACAGGCGTAGTCCAGGGGGTTGAACGGGGCCTCATCCCTGCGGATGACGGAAGCGTCTACCGTGGCTCTTGAGGAGGACGGCGGTGGCCGATCGGGCGGCTCCGGCGCGTACGGGCCGGGAGTGGGAGAGGCGGCCCGTCGGACGCGGACGGCGGCGGCCGCGGACGGGTCGGGCGCCGTCGGGTCCTAGACGAGGCCCGTCTCGTAGGCGAGGATCACGGCCTGGACGCGATCGCGCAGGTCAAGCTTCCCCAGGACGCGGGAGACGTGCGTCTTGACCGTCGTCTCGGACACCACGAGCTTCTCGGCGATCTCCGCGTTCGAGAGGCCCCGGGCCATCAGCTTCAAGACTTCCATCTCGCGTTCCGTCAGCTCCGAGAGGGCTGGGATCGGGTCGTCGCTGGCCCGCGGCAGGCGGCTGGCGACGCGATCGAGGAGGCGGCGAGTGACCGAGGGAGCAAGCAGGGCCTCGCCGGCGGCCACGATTCGGATGGCCTCCACCAGATCTTCCGGCGGCGCGTCCTTGAGCAAGAAGCCGCTTGCGCCGGCCCGCAGAGACTCGATCACGTACTCGTCTAGGTCGAAGGTCGTGAGAATCAGGACCTTGATCGGGTCTTCGACCCCGGGCCCGGCCAGAGCCCGCGTGGCCTGGATCCCGTCCATGCCCGGCATGCGGATATCCATCAGCACCACGTCCGGGCGAAGGCGGCGGGCCAGTTCCACGGCCGAGGCCCCGTCTCCGGCCTCGCCGACGACCTGCAGGTCGGCCTCGGCCGAGAGGATCATGCGGAATCCCGTCCGCAGCAGCGGTTGATCGTCGACCAGCAGCACTCGCGTCGTCACAGCTCACCACCTCGCTCGCGCCGGCCATGGGCGTGGCGCTCTTCAGGTGCCGGGTGCGGCGGCACCACGCGACCGATCATCGGGGGCACGACCCGCGGCGCGACCAGCGATCCCGAGCCACCCGCCGTTGGGGCCGGGTGCCGTCGCGGAGCGGGCGCCGCCTCCTCCTTGATAGCCGCCAGAGACGCGTCTCTCTCCGATCTGGCACGCGTGCTGTCTTCCGGCTCGATCGGCATTCGGGCCCGGACGCGGTAGCCGCCCGGGAGAATCGGGCCCGTCTCCAGCTCGCCCCCGAAGAGGGCCACCCTCTCCTTCATGCCGATCAGGCCGTGGCCTCCACTCTCCGTGCCGGCAAGCAGAGGGGCGGCGGCTCCGCGGCCGTCGTCGACCACCTCGATCTCCAGGCAGTCCGCTTCGTAGCGAATGGTCACCCGGGCCGACGCCTTGCCGCCGTGCTTGACCGTGTTGGTCAGCGCTTCCTGCACGATCCTGTACGCCGCCAGGTCCATGCCGGGCAGGAGGCAGCATGCGTCGCCCTCGACCTTCAGCTCGACCGGCAGGCCTACGTAGCGCACCTGCTCGATCAACCTGTCCAGCTCGGCCAGACCGGGCTGGGGGCGCATTCCCGGGTCGTCCGTGCGCAGCACCTCGAGCATTCGACGCATCTCCGCCAGGGCCGTCCGGCCGGCGGCCTCCACGGCAGCCAGCGCCGCTCGAGCAGCCATCGGATCCTGGTCTGCGATCCGCCTGGCTCCGGCCGCCTGCACGACCATGACGCTGACGTGGTGGGCCACGACATCGTGCAGCTCGCGGGCGATGCGGGACCGTTCCTCGGCCACGGCCTGGGCCGCCTTCTCTTCGCGCTCCCGCTCGAGCTGGTTTGCTCGGTCCTCCAGCTGCCTCGTGTAGGCGTGCCGGACGCGAAGGTTGTCGCCGATTAGCCAGGCCAGACCGAACGAGAGGTAGGCCGAGGTCAGGCCGGTGGTCCAGCCCGAGAGGGAATCGATGATGGCGTAGGCGGCGAAGCTGACCAGGATCGCGGCGGCCGTGACCGCGGCGGCGATGATAGCCCGGCGCCTGGGCTCGTGCGCGGCGACCGTGTAGAAGGCCACGAAGACGCCGAGGCTGCCGTTCGATTCGGGGTAGCCGAGGAGGCTGTACAGGGTGATCGCCGAGCCGGTGACGATGAGGATGCGCATGGGATTGCGGCGCCGGACGGCGATCGGCAGCGTCTGCAGCAGGAGGAGCGATCCGCTGACGGGGTCCAGGCGCGAGTGATCGTGAGCCAGTGTGAAGGAGGCGAAGGCGGCCAGGACCACAGCCATGGCGATATCGGCGTAGTCCTGGTTCCACCGCAGGCGCCCGAGCTCGCGCCGCGGGATGGCGATAGCGCGTTGCATGGTCGCACGGTACGACGCGGCCGCCTTCCGTGCATCGGCCGTGCGCACGATCCAGGCTGCTCCCTGCGGCGGAGGGAGCGCTGTGGCCACCTGCCTCTGCCGTACCGCACTCCGCATCTCGCATGGCCGGCGGCAGCGCCCGCCGACCCGCGCTGGCAGCATCGGGACCGGTCGAACGGAGGGTTTGCAGTGGAGATCGCCCCGGGCATCCGGCGGCTTGGGCAGGGCCTGATCAACGTCTACCTCCTTTGGGAGGCCGGGGCGGTGACAGTGGTAGACGCGGGCGCGCCCGGCTACTACTCGCGCGAGCTCCCAGCCGAGCTGGCGGCGATGGGCCGAACGCTTGCCGATATCCGAGCCGTGGTCCTGACCCACGCCCACTCGGACCACCTGGGCTTCGCGGAACGAATCCGGCGTGAACAGGGTGTGCCGATTCGCATTCATGAGGCCGATGCCGCGCTTGCGCGCGGTGAGGTCAAGCCAGGGCGCGACCCCGCGGCTCCGGGTCTTCGGGCCGTCCGTCCGCTGCCGCTCCTGAGCTTCCTGATCGTAGCCGCGCGACTGGGGGCGATGAGGACCACGCCCGTCCTGGAGGTCGCCACCTTCGGCGACGGAGCGACGCTGGACGTGCCCGGGTCGCCGCGCGTCGTGCTGGTCCCAGGGCATACGGCCGGCAACGCGGCCCTGATCGTGGGCTCGCTCGATGCCGCCTTCGTAGGCGACGCCATTGCGACGCGAAACGTCATGAGCGGATCGACGGGACCACAGCTCGCGCCGTTCGGGGCGGACCTGGGCCAGGCCTACGACTCGCTCGAGCGCCTGGATGGGCTCGAGACCCGGTATGTCCTGCCAGGCCACGGCCAGCCCTGGACCGAGGGTCTCGCGTCGGCGCTGGCGAAGGTGCGAGAGCGGGGTCGCCCGGCGGCCCGCTAGTCCGCTACTTCGAGCCCCGGTAGACGTACGTCACCGTCAGGGTGCCGATCGGGCGATGGACCAGCATTTGGGCCCATAGCAGCAGCCCGACGAAGAAGAACAGGATCAGCAACGTAGAAAGCAACGCGCGCCAAATGCTCCACTCCCCCTCGACGTAGTGCTGCCCGGCGGGCTCGTAGCCCTGGCCCAGAAGCAGCACCGCATCGCGGTGGAAAGCCTCTATCAGATCCTCGTAGCGGTTGCCGCCTCTGTATCCCCGAATGAAGACCGGGCTGCTCCCATCCGCGGGCCAGGTGTCGATAGCCACGCCTGCTCCTCCCTCAGCTGACTCGTGCGGAGCCACGGGTCGATGGTACGCGCCGAATGGCCGGCAGCGCCACGGAATCGCGTGGGCTAGAGCAACTCGCCGTGGGACCAGCCCGTGGGCTCGCCCTCGCGCGGACGGGGCTCCTCGCCGGGCCCATACTGGAACCGGGGCTCGCGGGCGGCATCGGGAGCGTCCGGGGAGGCGGGGTCCGAGGTCTCCGGCACTGGTGCTCCCAGCGCGCCGCCGGCCACCGCGTCCACCAGCGCCTGGCTGTTCGGGCCCGGCTCCAGCGCGGTCAACGGCTGCCTGGCCGTGCCTTCTATCGGTCCAACGCCGTACGGCACCCACTTGGTCGGATCCTGCAGCCGGTGGGCGGAGACGTTGCCGCGACTGTGCGTCTGCTCGAAGCCGGCCGGCTCGATCCACAGGCGATCGCCCTGCAGCAGCCCGGCGACGCCGCCCTGGCCCGGCTCCTGGCGGGGGTGCTGGCAGTAGCGGCAGTTGGCCTGGTCGTGAGGCGTGTACTGGATCGGCTCCTCGTAGGTCGTGATGTAGCCCTCGTAGTTGCGGAGCACGACCTTGTGGTCCGAGTAGCTGATCAGGTAGTTGGGCATGACCGGGATCTTGCCGCCGCCGCCGGGCGCGTCCACGCAGTAGGTTGGCACGGCGTAGCCGGAGGTATGGCCGCGCAGGCCCTCCATGATCTCGAGGCCCTTGCCGACCGGCGTCCGGAAGTGGCCCGAACCCTCGACCAGGTCGCACTGGTAGATGTAGTAGGGCCGGACCCGAATCTCCACGAGGCGATGAACCAGCGCCCGCATGATGTGAACGCAGTCGTTGACGCCGGCCAGCAGGACCGACTGGTTGCCGAGGGGGATGCCGGCCCGGGCCAGCTTGTCGCAGGCCCGCGCGACTTCCGGTGTGATCTCGTTGGGGTGGTTGAAATGGAGGTTCACCCACAGCGGGTGGTACTTCGCCAGCATCTCGCACAGCTCGTCGTCGATACGCTGCGGCAGGAAGACCGGCACGCGCGAACCGATGCGAATGATCTCGATGTGGGGGATCTCCCGGATGCCGCGGATGATCGACTCGAGAAGCTTGGGCGCCAGCGTGAGCCCGTCGCCGCCCGAGATGAGCACGTCGCGAACCTGCGGAGTGCGGCGCAGGTAGTCGAGCTGCGCCTCGTGTTCGGCCCGATTGAAGTTTTGCGAGGCATCGCCCACGATCCGCGACCGTGTGCAGTAACGGCAGTAGCTCGCGCACTGTGTGGTGACCAGCATCAGGACGCGATCCGGGTAGCGGTGGACCAGCCCTGGAACCGGGGAGTGGCGATCCTCGGCCAGCGAGTCTTGCATCATCGCCGTGAAGGCTTCGTGCTCGCAGGCGGTTGGGATGACCTGGCGGCGGATCGGGTCGTTCGGGTCGTCGGGGTCTATCAGGCTCAGGAAGTAGGGCGTGATCTCTACGCGGAACTTGT